>JAFDYG010000046.1 GCA_018267545.1 Bacteroidota bacterium | reverse complement strand
TACCTCGAAGCTTTTCTCTCCGAAGAAAACGTCCGCTCCCTGCTGCTGGAGCTCGATCACCTTCCGTAAGATCGTCCCCGTGGAGCTGGTGGAAACCTTTCCATATGCTTTTTCGATTTCGGCCTTTCCTTCATTGCCGACATACTGTAAGACCTTGATAAAATCCTTCAAATCCAATAACGGCAGCTGATTGTCGTCGCAAAACTTGAAGATCATGGCGACGAGCCCCTGCTGAGTATCGTTAAGGCCCAAAATCTTCGCGAGCAGAATCGGACCAAACTCACTGACGGTTGCCCTCAGCCTCGTACCCTTTTCGTTGCTAAGCGTAAGAAATTCTACCGGAAAGGAAGCGGGCTTGTATTCCGCACCGATCAGCTGATAACGATCCTTGACTTTATCATTGACAGTTCCCGCCGCAGCGATACCGCTCAGGTCACCCTTGATATCCATCAGCACCACCGGTACGCTGGCATCGCTCAGAGCCTCGCTGATCATCTGCAGGGTCTTGGTCTTCCCGGTACCCGTTGCCCCGGCGATCAGCCCGTGACGATTCAATGTTTTTAAAGGCAGGTGAACGGCAGAGCCAGGTACGACGTGCTCATCGAGCATACCCGCGCCGATTAAGATAGTTTCGCCTTTGAAAGTGTATCCGTCTTTTACGGCCTGAAGAAATTGATCGGTGTTGTTAGGCATAAGTAGAAATTATTACCCTAATCTACACCTTTTCCGCCAGCAGCTGTTTGATCTGTTCTTCGAGCTCCTTCAACCGACGCTCGAATTCGGGAAGGTTGCGGGTCAGCGCCTGGCTGCGCAAAGCGCTGGTATATTCGAAAGCCGGCGTACCCGTAACCGCGCCGCCCTGCGATTTTATCGATTTGGTCACACCGCTCTGGGCGTTGATCCTTGCGCCGTCCGCAATCTGCAGATGCCCCACGAGCCCTGCCTGTCCGCCGATCATTACGCCGCTTCCGATCTTGGTGCTGCCGCTGATACCGGCCTGCGCCGCAATCACCGTATGATGCCCGATATCGACGTTGTGGGCGATCTGGATCAGGTTGTCCAGCTTGGCGCCGGTACGGATAACCGTAGAGCCCATCGTCGCCCGGTCGATGGCGACATTGGCGCCGATCTCCACATAGTCCTCTATTTCCACATTCCCGATCTGGGGTACTTTTTTGAATGTGCCGTCCGCCTGCGGGGCAAACCCAAATCCATCGCCGCCGATCACCGAACCCGCATGGATGGTGACACCCGCGCCAACGACACAGTTATGATAGATCTTTACCCCAGGATGTATGACCGTATTGTCCCCGATCCGCACATTATTTCCCAGGAACACCTGCGGGTATATCTTTACGTTATTTCCAATCACCACATTTTCGCCGACATAAGCAAAAGCACCTATAAAGACCCGGTCTCCTATCTTGGCCGTCTTGGCCCGGTAGGAAGGCTCCTGGATTCCCGTCAGCTGCTGCGCCTCGATCTCCTGGTACTTGGTCAGCAGCGTGGCAAAAGCCGTATAGGCATCCGGCACCCGGATCAACGTAGCGCTTATCGGCTGCCGCAGCTCGAGCGTGTCGTTCACGATGATAATCGAAGCCTTCGTC
>JAFDYG010000469.1 GCA_018267545.1 Bacteroidota bacterium | reverse complement strand
TCAGAAGGTAAGGGAAGGCAAGGCCGACTACGGCTTCAACGCCCGCACCGAACAATACGAAAACCTCCTCAAGGCTGGTGTTATCGACCCCACAAAGGTTAGCCGCATCGCCCTGGAGAACGCCGCTTCCATCGCAGGTATGTTGCTGACGACCGAGTGCGTCATCGCCGACAAGCCCAAGAAGGAAGAAGGCCACGCTCATCCTGGTGGCGCACCTGGAATGGGTGGAATGGACTACTAAGCAAGAACTTAGGTTAAATAAGAAGAGCCCCACATCCGTGGGGCTTTTTTTTGCCTCGCCTGTCCCGCCGCAAATCCGGGAACGCATTTTCTTCCGTATATATCCCTACAACACCGTCCAAGTTGTTTCCCCTAAGGCTCATATCAGGATTGGTGGCGGCTGCCCTTTTTTGGGGCACCTGCCAAAAAAGCAGCCAGCTGCTGGCCCGGCCGATGCGCCCCGCCGCGCCGCTCCGGATGCTGGCCCTGGGAGACTCCTATACGATCGGAGAGTCGGTTGCCGAAACCGACCGCTATCCGGTACAGGCCGTCAGCAGGCTCCGCGTATCTTCGGGGATTAACTTCGACAACCCCGACATCATCGCCACCACCGGATGGACGACGGCCGACCTGCTCGACGCCCTTTCCGCGGCCAAACCCGCCGGGCCCTACACCGCCGTGACGCTGCTGATAGGCGTGAATAATCAATACCAGGGACGCAGCCAATCCGAATACAAAGAGCAGCTGCGCGCACTTCTGCAGCAAGCTATCGCCCTCGCAGGAAATAAGCCTTCCCATGTGCTCGTGCTTTCCATTCCCGACTATTCGATTACTCCTTTTGGCCGCTCTACTCCCGCGCCTTCCTATATCGCCGCTCAAATAGACTCTTTCAATCTCATCAACCGGCAGCTCTCCGCCGAATACGCCGTCAATTGGCTCGACGTCACCGCCGAAAGCCGCAAAGCCGCGAACGACCCTACGCTGCTGGCGCGGGACGGCCTACACTTCTCCGGAAAGGAATACGAAACCTGGGCGCGGCTGATGGAGCCGGTATTAAAAAATATGGTAAAATAATTAAAAAACTGGTATTTTTGTATTGTTCTGATGTGTTCGGGTTAACACGTAATTCGAGCAAAATGAATATATCAGAATTGAGCGGCAGCCTGGAAAATATTTCCCTGCCGTCAGAGCAGAAAAAAGCAATATTGCAATTAATCGATGCGAAAATCAATAACGATATGAAGGAAGTAATCGCTGAGATAAAGCAATTGGAAAACAAGATACAGATGACCCAGGATAAAATTCAGATTGTTAACTGGGTGGTCGGTATCGCGATGGCCATTATGCTCTTTATTGCTGCAAAAAAATAATTGATTAAAGAAAGGCCCTCGTCAGAGGGCCTTTCTCTTTTAAAATTTTATTCCCGCCGTCAACAACACCGTCCCTCCCGTCTCCTTCAGCGCCGCATACGTATTCACCTTATCATTCAGCAAATACGGCACATCGATATCCCGGTTGAACGCCGCAACATACGCCAGATCTATAAAATACCCCTTGTCGCGATACCCAAACCCCGCGCTAAGCGTAGCCCTGTCCACCTTCAGCCCCTGCCCTTCATAAGGACTCGTATAATAGGAGCCGCCGGCCCGCACCATCCAGGTATTGAATTTCATCTCGCCGCCAAGACGACCGACAAAGCTGCCCTTGTAAGCATCCTTGATCGCCTGATTGACCGCATTGTAATAGCTGTCGTCGCCGTCGGTGCCGTCGCCATTGCCGGCCGCTCCGAAATGGGGGCTGCCCGTGGTGACGTATTCGATGTCGGCAGTGATAAAGCCCTTCTGCTGCCGGAAGTCTTTTTCGCCTCCGCCAAAAAGATAGGAGCCGCTAAGCAAAAAATGCCAGGGCGTATAGAGATCGTATTTGAAGACGTTGGGAGAGGGATACAGGTTGGTGATCTGGTCCAGCTGGTCGGAGGTGACGGCAACCTGCGGCAGGTTGGTATATTTCTCCGTGCGGGTAACCATGCTGGCGCTAAGCCGGTCGGTCAGTCCGAAGACGGTAGGAGTGTGGATGGCCGCCCCAAACCGGAACGCATTGCTGGGACGATAGATCGCGCCCAATTTGAAGTTAAGCCCCCAGCCTTTGGTGGTAAATCTTTCCTGGTAAGTAAACGATTCGAAGTCGTTATTGGTGTTGCCGCTCACATCCGATTCGAACCAGGTCTTCTCCTGTGTATAGTTCATGATCGGGATGCCGAGGCTTCCACCGATATACCATTTGTCCTGCTGGCTGCTGGCCAGGGCGAGGTTGATTTCCGTAATGCCGCCGCTGGTCCGCAGGTTATTGCGCTGCAGAAGCGTACCAACCTTCTGGGGATTGCCGATGACCTGCAGCTGGCCGCCGATGGTTGCCGTGTCGATCAGGGACGTATATAAGGCCATCCGGGTTCCGTAGCTGAGATAGGGACTTCCGATGCCTTCTTCGATGCCGAAGCCTGAAGAAGCAAACTCTTCGACGTATTGTTCGGAAAAGGAGCTGTAGCCGTTGTTCCCCTGGTAATTGACCTGTCTGTTGAAATTGGCGGTCTGGTTGACCGTAATGGCGAAGGCATTGCTGACGCCAGGGTTACGGCCGCCATAGGCAAAGACGGCTCCGCTCGTGCCCAGGTTGAAGTTATTGACGGCGGCTCCAGTTTGATTGGCGCCTTGATAGGAAGCTTTGTCTTTGAGTGAACGCCAGCCGGGAGTAAGAACAAATTCACTGACCTTATAAAGACCCAGACCGGCGGGGTTGGTATAGCCTGAGGTAAGGTCTCCGCCGATCGAGCCCATGGCTCCTCCGATTGCTTGCTGGCGGGCTGTTCCGGAAGGGGTGGTCCAGGATGCGCGTAAGGCGTCCTCGGGCAATTGCGCGGCAGCTTGCAGGCACACGAATAGCCCTAAGAGTGGAAAATACTTTAGCATAAAAGGGATTATAGGTTAGCTGGTATTAATGCCGGCCAGGTCTGCTGAATCCGCCGCCGCCGCCACCACCGCCTGTCGGAGTATAGCTGCGGGTAGGCTGGCTGCTAGGCGTAAATACCGGTCTGTAGCTGTTGGTGTTTGTATTGGTATTGTTCCGGTAGAAAGTATTGTTGTTGTTCACCATCCTCGTGCTGCGGCCGTTGACGGAGTTGTTGTTGTTCGAAGCGCTGACAGGACGATAGCCGCGGCCGCTGTTGCCGTTGGTGTAGGTGGTTCCGTTGACGTTCCGTACCAGTCCGTTGCGGTAGGCCGCAGGAGAATTGAGAGGACGCAGGTGCGAGTATACACCCGTAGCCGCTACGCCGTGACCGACGATCACACCGCCGCCGTAGTAAGGATTGTAAAAATAGGGATTATACCAGCTGTTCCACATATAGTAGCTGTTCCAGGCAAAATAAGGATCCCAGAAACCCAGGCCATATCCATATCCAAGTCCGTATCCATAACCGAAGCTATAGGCAGGATAGCCGTACCCATAACCGGCGGAAAGGCCCCAGCTGCTGGTAGGAGCGTAATAAGAATCGTAAGCGTTGTAGTCGTCGAAGTAAGACCAGCGGGACTGATCCTGTGCCTTCATGCGAATGTAGTTGTCGCTGGGGGCAGTGCTATAGTATTCGTCGTTGTTGGAGGAAGCTGCTACCCTGGACTTGCCAGAGGAGTAGTAAATATCGTCGGTGTTTTGTGCTGTGCGTGATGAAGAGCAGCTGCTCATTATCAACACTACGGCTACAGTCAGCAGGGTATATGTGCGTTTCATGGCGACTTAATTACTTTTTTAATGGTGCCATGCAGTCGGCAAGCCTCGTGTCATGGCAATAACATTTATAAGTACGTTATTTTCACGCTGAAGTTGGTACATTTGCCAACCTGAGTGTTAAGGTAAAGTTACGATAAATAATGAGCCTTCTCAGGGTATTTTACCATTTAATTGTTAAAAGCCGATTAATATTACAATATTTCCGATTTAAGCTATGAGCAAAGAAATTACGAGCCGGGCACAGGACTATTCGCAATGGTATAACGATTTGGTGATCAAGGGTGGTTTAGCCGATCATTCCGAGGTCCGGGGCTGTATGGTTATCAAACCCTATGGGTTTGCACTCTGGGAAAACATGCGCGATCAGCTGGACAGAATGTTCAAGGATACCGGGCACGTCAATGCCTACTTTCCGCTGTTCATCCCCAAGAGCTTTCTAAGCAAAGAGGCCGCACACGTCGAGGGCTTTGCCAAGGAGTGTGCAGTGGTAACGCACTACCGGCTGAAAAACGACCCCAACGGCGGGGGCGTCGTCGTAGACCCCGCGGCCAAACTCGAAGAGGAGCTCATCATCCGCCCCACCAGCGAAACCATTATCTGGAATACCTACCGGGACTGGATCCGCAGCTATCGTGATCTTCCCCTGCTCATTAACCAGTGGGCCAACGTCGTCCGCTGGGAGATGCGTACCCGCCTGTTCCTACGCACGGCCGAGTTTCTCTGGCAGGAAGGACATACCGCTCACGCCACAGCAGACGAGGCGGTCGCAGAGACGCGCCAGATGCTGGACGTATACGCCGAATTCGTGGAAGACTATATGGCTCTGCCGGTGATCAAGGGGGTAAAGACGGAAAGCGAACGCTTCGCCGGGGCCGTAGACACCTATTGCATCGAGGCCCTGATGCAGGATGGAAAGGCGCTCCAGGCCGGAACTTCCCATTTCCTCGGGCAGAACTTCGCCAAGGCCTTCGACGTCAAATTCTCCGATAAGAATAACCAGCTCGAGCACGTATGGGCTACCAGCTGGGGAGTCAGCACCCGCCTGATCGGCGGTCTGGTCATGGCGCACAGCGATGACGACGGTCTGATCCTGCCGCCCCGCATCGCTCCTCAGCAGGTTGTCATCGTCCCCATTTACAAGGGCGATGAAAGAAAGCAGGAGCTCGACGCCAAGGGCCGTGAGCTGGCCGGTCTTTTCAAGGCAGCCGGCATCCGCGTCAAATTCGACGATAACGATAATGCTCGCCCCGGTTTCAAATTCGCCGAGTACGAGATGAAGGGCGTTCCCGTCCGCATCGCACTGGGACTTCGCGACCTGGATAACAACAGCGTCGAGGTAGCCCGCCGTGATACGAAGGAGAAGAGCACACAATCCATGAATGGGCTGACCGAATACGTCAGGGGTCTGCTCGAGACGATTCAGCAGTCCATGTACCAGAAGGCAAAGGACTATCAGCAAACACATATTACCCGCGCCGACACGATGGAAG
>JAFDYG010000468.1 GCA_018267545.1 Bacteroidota bacterium | reverse complement strand
AGGCGCAAATCAATTGTGGCTCTCTGCACTCATCCTACAGGACAAACTGACCTTAAAAGATTAGTCCCCGCACGCAGCTTGCGGGGGCTTTTTTTTGTTGTTATCCGTTCATTTTCCGGCCTTTGTGATCATAGCGCCGTATGGGAAAAAATAAATCTTTGAAATCATCAGAAAATCAGAGTTGAACGGGAATATCTTACTATTTTTAGATGATGTTGTCTTTGATGGCCTTACCTCTTATTACCGCTAAAATCCGCCAAGCTTGACTGTGCCTTTTAAGGGTATTAATAATGAAAGAGAGCTGCTTTTGCAGATAGCCCAAGGGGATCGTGCTGCTTTTAAGACCCTATATACTGCTTATTTTCCTCACGTTCAACAATATGTGTCTTTATTTGAGCCGGGTAAGGATAACCTGGATGAGCTGACGCAGGATGTTTTTGTCCGGATTTGGGAAAAACGGGTGCGCCTGGCCGGGGTTGAATCCTTGAAGGGTTATATTTTTCTGATTACGCGCAATGTCGTGTTCAATTTTATCCGGGCAATGCGTGTCCGGCAGCGGGAACGGGAGCTGGATGAGACTACGGATGTAATTTCCAATGACTTAGAGCATGATTTATTGTTCAGGCAGTACTACCAGCTGGCGCAGGAGGCGATGGATAAATTGCCGACGGGCAGGCGTAAGGTGCTGAAAATGAGCATCGATGATGGTCTTACGTTGGATGAGATTGCGGAGCAGCTGAATATAACCCGGGCGGGGGTGAAGAAACAGCTTTATGCCGCTACGGCCTTTGTCCGGCAGTACTTGCAGGAGCATGGGGAAATGACGCTTCTTCTATTTGTCTTTCTTTCTCTTTTTGAATTATAGGTGGGGTAAAATGCGCGTTTGAGCGCGGGTCTAAAAAAATCTGAAATTTTTTTTCCGGTCGAGGTATCCTCTTTCTCTTGCCGCGTGTCTTTATAGTAACAGCCTTATTTTATATGAATTTACAGGAAGCCAGACAATTTGTTGCCCGTTTCATCACTGGGGAGTACGCTCCCGAAGAGTACGAGGCCTTTTTGAAATGGCTGCGGAAAGCGAATAATGACGAACTGAACGAAATTGCGGACGAATACGAATCAAAAGAGGACCTGTGGGATACGTTAGCTGTTACTCCTTCTACCGAATGGGTTAGCAGACTGGAGCAAAAGCTGGACGATTCCGGGGGTGGTGTGGTAAGGAGGATGAATCCGGAACGTATTCGCAGGAGAACATGGATAGCTGCCGCCTCTGTAATCGCAATTTTATCTGCTGGGGTGTATTTATTTGTGAAGGAAGGAAATAAAGCGGCTCCGAAGGCGGAGAACCAGGGACAGGTTTCGTTGGCGTATTATACCACGGAATCGAATCCCAGGGGCGCCGATCAGAAAGAGCTGATACTCGCGGATGGTAGTAAGATTTGGTTGAATGCCGCTTCTTCTTTGAAGTTTCCGAGCCAGTTCGATGGTCCGGATAGGGTGGTGGAGTTGTCGGGAGAGGCTTTTTTTGAAGTAGAGAAGAATTCCGACAAGCCTTTCAGGGTGCTGATCAAGGATGCGAAGATCGAGGTTTTGGGGACGCACTTCAATGTCAAGGCATACGACAATGAACCTACCAGTAGGACTACACTAATAGATGGCGCGGTAAGAATGGAAAGTGGGTCGAAGAAGGAAGTTCTTAATAAACCGGGCCAGCGAGCAGAAATACCTTATTCTTTGCCGGGAGTTGATGCGCAGATCAACGTTACCTCCGGTGTAAACTTCGAGTCGGCTTTAGCTTGGAAGAACGGGCTGCTCCAATTCGAAAACGACGATCTGCACACGGTGATGAGAGCTATAGAGAGGGCGTACAATGTTGACGTACAGTTTGAACCAAATTGTTCCGGAGAAAAGATTTACCGGTAATTTCTCCCGGCAAGTGGGTATAAACAAGATATTGGAACAATTAAAGAGTTTAGGCATACACTTTCAGAACGATGGAAAAATAATTCGAGTTAGACTTGATTAAAGTTAAGCTCTGGTTACACGTTATTTTCCATAACCATTGAACCGAGTCCACCAGTTACAGCCGCGGTCATGGGCCGATATTAAAATAAGTATTTATTTTATATCTGTTCATGGTTGATAGGCTGTAACTTTATTTATTCAAATCTATCGGCTTAATGGGTGTGCTAAAGTTAGCTGTTAAACCTTTACTGATTGCCTGCTTAATGAAGAGCCTGCCGGCTAATTGCCAGCCCACCCCTTCCATTACACTTACTGAAAAGAACGTAACGCTCCAGAAGGCGCTGGAGGATATCCATCAACAGACAGGTTATACCTATTTTGGGGAGTCCAATTGGACCGAGTATAGTCACCGGGTGAGTTTTGTCGTCCGGAAGGCCTCGTTGCGGCAGGTGCTGGACAGCTGTTTTAAGGACCAGCCGTTTACTTATGAGCTGGTGGGGACGGCTATTTCGATCAAGGCGAGGCCGAGGAAGGATGTGACGATACATGGGTGGGTATTTACGGAGAAGAAGGAGCCGATGGAGGGGGCGACGATTTTGGTCAAGGGGGAGCTGGGGGTGGCTACGGTTACTAAGGTAAATGGGGAGTTTTCGGTAAATGTTCGGTTTGCCGATGATCGGCTGCTGGTGAGCAGCGTGAATTATGAACCCCAGGAGCTGGACCTTGTGGAGGGGAAGGATGTGGTGGTTTATTTGCATGAGCGGGTGAGTGAATTGGCGGACGTGGTGGTTTTGCATGATGGGTATAAGTCGGTGCGGAAGAAGGAGAGTACGGGGGCTTATGATGAGGTGGATAATCAGCTGTTTGAGAGGAAGGTTTCTTTTAATGTGCTGGATCATATCGATGGAGTGACGAGTGGGGTGTTGTTTAATAAGAATGTTTCGAATCAGGTTAATCAGTCGGCGATAACGGTGAGGGGTCGGAGTACGATTTTTGCCAATGCGGATCCGCTGATTGTGATCGATAATTTTCCGTATACGGGAGATATGAGCAATATCAATCCGGAGGATATTGAGAGTGTGACGGTTTTGAAGGATGCGGCTTCGGCGGCGATATGGGGGGCGTTTTCGGGGAATGGGGTGATTGTGATTACGACGAAGAAGGGGAAGAGGCAGGAGCCGAGGGTTAGTTTTACGACGAGTCAGACGGTGAGTGGGAAGCCGGATTTGTTTTATTCACCGAGGATGTCTTCGGGTGATTATATAGATGTGCAGCAGTTTTTGTATAGGAGAGGGGCGTATCAGGTGGCGTTGATAAGTCCGTTGCATACGGTTATTACACCGGCTGTGGAGATATTCGATGCGACAAAGAGAGGAGTTTTATCGCCAGGGGATTCGGCATCTATGATCAATGCTTTGAAGGGGCAGGATGTTCGAAACGATTTGGACAAGTATTACTACCGGCATGGAGTGAATAGTCAGTATTTATTAAGCGTCAGTGGGGGAAGTGCTGCCAATCAATATTACTTTTCGGCGGGTTATGATCGAAACCTAAACAGCCTGGTACGTAATGAATACGATAGGGTTACATTGACGGGGAATAATACGCATGATTTTATTCCGGGAAAGTTACAATTGACAACAGGGCTTGCTTTTACTTCGAGCAGGACTTATTTAAATAATCCAGGGTTGCCCCTCAGTACTTATCCTTATGCTAAGCTCGCCGATGGAAATGGAAATGCCTTACCTGTGAATTATGGTTTTCGCAATAGTTTTGTAGATACGGTAGGTGGCGGGCAATTATTGGATTGGCACTACCGGCCACTGGATGAGCTTAAATATGCTGATAATGTAGCTCATCTGACTGATTACCGGATTAACATCGGTTTTAAGTACAATATTTTCAAAAATTTAGAAGCACGTGCTTACTACCAATATGGTCGAGGGGATTCTAGCTCAAACAATTACCAGAGTTTACAAACTTACTATACAAGAGATTATATTAATCGATTTA
>JAFDYG010000467.1 GCA_018267545.1 Bacteroidota bacterium | reverse complement strand
TACGCTGATGGCGAGGATTACCAGCGGCTGCTGGGGTACCAGGGGTTTCGACAGCTGGGATTTTTGCTCGGACACTCCTGTCGCTTTTGGGAAGAAGGCGCTTTCTACCATCGCCGGTCCGCTCGTCAATTTCATCCTTCTCTGGAACGGCTGGCAGCTCATGGACGAACGCAATTTCGCCAACCAGCAGTCCCTGGGCGTCTCGTTGGTCTTTGCCGCGCTTCCTCTCAATAACTTGCTGGGCGCCTTTTCCGGCGGGGGGGACCTGACCAATACGCTGCGCCTTTTGCTGACGCGCGTCAATGCCCACAATCATCGGGCGCTTACCATTGCGGGGCTGCTGATCATGCTGATCATCTGCGTGCCTCCCCTTATCAGGGCCTTTATTTGTCTTCCATGGGGCCAGGGCAAATTTCTTTATTACCCTCTCTTCCTGATCGTCCCGGGCTTTTTGGACCGCTGGCTTGTCGGAGGGTTGCTGAATAAATGGTTGATCCATCCCGATACTCCGCAGAGTGTCGCTTATATGTGGGTGGGTGCCTGGACTGCCCTGACCTTTGCCGTCTGGATGCTTACCCGGAAGCATATTACCTGGCTTATCAACGAAGACCGTCTTCCGCTATAACCAGGACTTCTCCCTGTCCATCCCGGTTTGAGCTGCCCACGACGGCGCCGCTGTTTGCCGCGTAAAACCGGGTCCGCATTCCGTCACGATATGGCGCTCCTGCTTCCAGGGCGCTGATACAGGCATGAAAAGAGAATTGCATTCCTTCGCAAAAGATCAGCTCGTCTGCCTCCCGGGAGTCGAAGACAAGGCTTCTTCCGCTTCCGCCGGACTGAGCCAACAGACTTTCCAATAGCTGCTGGATGGCAGCAGGGTCTCCGGTTGGGTAGGTCTTGAGTGCGGCCGGCGTTGGAGCGGCCAGCCTCCCGGAGGGTTTGACGGCAGCGACGGCTGCCCGCAGCCAGATGGCCGCTTCCATAAAAATATTGAAAAGGGCAGGCAGGCCTTTGCGGAAGTGTTTTCGCCTGAACTGGCTCATCGCTTTGTAAAACAGTTTTACATAACGGGTATCCTTCCGCGTGCTTTCGCCCTTGAAGTGGATGATGGTAGTGTCGGCCTTGTAGTAGTTGACATAGCCGGCCTGTTCAAGCCGGTAGCTGAGGTCGATGTCTTCCGCATACATGAAATAGCGTTCGTCGAATCCGCCCGTCTTTTCAAGCAGGGCTCTGGCCACCCAGAAGCAGGCGCCGGAAAGCACAGGAGCGGGATGAGATATGTCGGCAGGAAGGTGGCCGAGGTAGTAGGCGGCGAAGAGTTTTGTCTTGGGAAACAACGCCGTTAATCCCGAGAGTTTGCAAAAGGCGACCCAGGGGGAAGGGAATCCGCGGCGGGATTCCTTTAGGAAGAGGCCGCTGCCATCGAGCATACGAACGCCGAGGCCGCCGATGTTTGGTGTGCTTTCCAGGAATCTCAGACAGTCGTTCGCCGCGGTTTCGGGAAGGATTGTATCAGGGTTGAGGAAGAGGACATATTTTCCGCGAGCCTTTTCCAGGGCCTGGTTGTTCGCGCGCGCAAAGCCGACGTTGGCGGTATTGGCGATGAAATTGACCTGGGGGAACAGGGGCTGGAGGTACTCGAGGCTCCCGTCAGCGGAGGCATTGTCTACTACAAATATTTCTGAATCAATGCCTTCTAATGCCTTTTGTACTGAGAGGAGGCATATCTCGAGGAAGTGTTTAACCCTATAATTAACTATGATGACGGAAAGGAGCATAAGAGCGTGATGCGAAGTAAGCTTTTTTCTTGCACAGTTGCCAAAAAATTGATATATTTGCATTTGTCAATTCAATTTAAATGGCTCTGACCTTTAAACAAACCGAAAAAATTTCGAAGGCGCTTGGCGATTCCAACCGCCTGAAGATTTTACATTTTATCGCCGGCAAGGGCGGATGCGGAGAATGCTCCGAACTACAGGATGTGATCGAGCTGGCGCAGCCTTCTATTTCCCACCACGTTAAAATTCTCCTGGAAGCAGGTCTTATTGAAGGCTCCAAAGAAGGCCGCAATTATAGCTATACGCTAAATGGAGACGTGCTGAACCAGTACATCGATTCTCTTAAACAGCTGGAATGTCCTAAGATGGCGCGCGCTGTGACGGGAGAATAGCCGGTAGGGTGCTATATTTGTGCCATGCTAAAATCAACACTCATCCGGGCGGCCGAGGCAGGAGCAGCCGTAATGCAAAAGTATTTTCAAGGCGAATTCAAGATTTCAAACAAGGAAGGCGTTAATAACCTGGTCACGGAGGCCGATCACGCTTCGGAGAAGGCGATTTTTGAGATCATCAAGAACGATTTCCCCGATCATTTTATCTTGAGTGAAGAGGCCGGCGAGATCGTTATGGATTCCAGCTACAAATGGATCATCGACCCGATCGACGGGACGGTGAACTTTGCACACGGGATTCCCCTCTGCTGCGTATCGATCGGGGTGGAGCAGGACGGAGAGATGATTTTAGGCGCTGTCTACAACCCTTTTATAAAAGAGTTCTTTTTTGCACAAAAAGGCTATGGGGCCACGCTGAACGACAAAAAGATCGCGGTCAGCAAAGAAGCTTCCGTCGGGAGCGCCTGTCTGGTGACCGGCTTTCCCTATTCCTACCTGGACCAGCCGAATGGGCCGCTGAACGTATTCGACCGGCTGATTCGGAAGGGGGTGCCTGTGCGGCGGCTGGGTTCTGCCGCAATGGATTTGTGTTGGGTAGCTGCGGGACGTTTTGACGGGTTTTATGAGCACAAGCTCTCCGCGTGGGATAGCGCGGCCGGTTTTTTGATTGTGGAGGAAGCCGGGGGAAGAGTTTCTGATTTCACCGGAGGTCGTTATTCTCCGTATCAGCCTCATATCATCGCTACGAACGGGAAGATACACGACGAGCTGGTAGAGGTGGTAAACGGCCGGCATCCGGGATTTTGAGTTAATTTTACAGTCAAGTCAACTATGAGCGGGCAATTATGAGTGAAAACAGAACCGAAATATCATCGCTGGGAGAGTTCGGATTGATCGAACATCTGACGGCGAATATCGAGATAAAAAATGCGTCTACCTTGGTAGGCGTCGGCGATGACGCTGCCGTCATCGACCAATTTGGCAAGCAGACGGTGATCACCACCGATTTGCTGATCGAAGGTGTTCACTTCGACCTTATGTATACGCCGCTGCAGCACCTGGGCTACAAATCCGTGGTGGTCAACCTGAGCGACGTCTATGCCATGAACGCTATTCCCACGCACATCACGATGAGCATCGGCATCAGCAACCGGTTTAGCCTGGAAGCCCTCGACGAATTTTACGAAGGTGTCTATGCAGCCTGTGAAGCCTATGGCGTCGACCTGATCGGCGGGGATACGTCTACTTCCCCAAAGGGACTGGTCATCTCGGTCACAGCGGTCGGAGAAGTGACCCCGGATAAATTCGTCAAGCGAAGCACCGCGCAGAAGGGCGACCTGCTCTGCTGTTCCGGTGATCTGGGTGCGGCCTATCTGGGTCTGATCATCCTGGAACGCGAGAAGAAGATCTTTCTCGAAAGCCCCCAGGTCAAGGCCGATCTCGAAAACGAAAAATATGTCATCGGCCGGCTGTTAAAGCCCGAGGCCCGCAAGGATATCGTCGAGTTCTTCCAGGAGTCGGACGTCATGCCTACCTCCATGATGGACATCAGCGACGGGCTGAGCTCCGAGATCCTGCATATCTGCCGGCAGAGCGAGCTGGGCTGTGTCCTGTACGAAGAGAAGATTCCTGTCGCCGAAGACACCCGCAACGCTGCCTATAAATTCGAACTGGACCCTACAGCCTGCGCGCTCAGCGGCGGCGAAGACTATGAGCTATTGTTTACCATCGCCCAACAAGACTACGACAAGCTGGTGCTCAACGAGCAGATCAGTGTGATTGGTTATATGACGGAACCGGAACAAGGAAAGAAGATCATTACAAAGGGGGGCAATACATTTGACATCACCGCGCAGGGGTGGAATGCCTTTACCTCCAAATGATCCTTCATGAAGAAATTCTTGCCAGCCTGTCTTATACCCGTTCTTTTTCTTCTCGCCTGCGGGACTGCCCAGAAAGACTTCCGCGCCGACCGGAGGTATAGCCCGGACCAGCTGAGGACGGACTATACCGTCTTCCGCAACGTCCTGGAAAGCTGGCACCCCAGTCTTTACTGGTATACTCCGAAGGATAGCATGAATTATTATTTCGACAGGGGCTATGCCGCGCTTTCCGATTCGATGACCGAACCGCAGTTTAGGACCGTCCTCAGCAGGGTAATCGCCCAGGTCGACTGCGGGCATACTTCCATCCGCGCTTCGAAGGGATATAGTCACTATCTGGATACGGCCAGGCTCCGGCAGTTTCCTCTCATCCTGAAGTTCTGGCCCGATACGATGGTGGTGGCGGCCAATCTCAACCGGCACGACACGGTCCTCCGCAGAGGGACGATGATCCAGACCATCAACGGACGGACGGCGCAGCAGCTGACCGATACGCTGTTCCCTTATATCGTCACCGACGGCTACAACCGGACCGGAAAATATCAATATCTCAGCACAGGTCTTCATTTCAGCTCCTGGTATAAGGAGCTCATCGGATACACCGACTCTTTCGACATTGGCTACCTGGACACCGCTGGTATTCTAAAGCAGACCCGGATCCCCGTCTACGACCCGATCGCCGATACGATCCGCAGGAGTCTCGGGCGGGTTCTTTTACCCGGAACGGGCCAGCCCGGCAAAGGACCGGCAAGACGGCTGCGTCCGCCGACCAAACGCGAGCGAAAGAAGCGGGAGCTGCTGCTGACCCGGAATCTGCAGGTCGACAGCGCCAGTCATACGGCAACGCTGACGCTGAATACCTTCGAGCACGGCTATCACCTGCGGGGGTTCTTCCGGCATTCGTTTCAGACGATGAAGGAGCAGCAGGTAAAGAACCTGATCATCGACGTACGGTCCAATGGCGGGGGAGACGCTTCGCTTTCGACGCTTCTTACGCGTTATATCATCGACAAAAAATTCAAGGTGGCGGATTCGCTCTACGCCATCCGCCGGCATAGCCAGTATGACCGGTATATCAATAATGGATTTTTGTACCGCTGTCTCACGCTGGTTGCAAGTCATAAGCGTGCAGACGGTAAATATCATTTCGGCTATTTCGAGCGGCACTATTACAGTCCCTTCAAGAACCATCGTTTCGACGGGCAAGTCTATATCCTTACCGGCGGAAACTCTTTTTCCGCAACGAGTCTATTCGCCGGTGCGCTGAAGGGGCAGTCCAATGTCACCATCGTTGGGGAAGAAACGGGCGGAGGCTATTACGGCAATACGGCCTGGATGATCCCGGATGCCACGCTGCCGATAACGAAAGTGCGGTTCCGGCTGCCGAGGTTCCGGCTGGTAGTGGACCGGCAGCGGGCGAAAGACGGGCTGGGTGTTCAGCCGGACGTGCTGGCGCTGCCGACGATCGATGCGATCGGGCGCGGTTTTGATTTTAAGACGGCGCGGGCGAAGGAACTTATTCGGCTTCACAACTCGGCGCAATAGGCGGCGGGGGCGCCTCCGGCTAATCCTCCCCTTCTACAATTACTTTTTGCAGATTCAGCTGTTCGTCGAGCACGACGAAGTCGGCCTGGGCCCCGGTCCGGATGCTTCCGAACTTATTATGCAGTCCCATGAGCCGGGCGGGATGGAAGGAAGCCATGCGAAGCGCTTCGGGCAGGGGGATGCCTACCTTTTCTACGCCGTTGCGCACGGCCTGAAGCATGGTGAGGGCGGAACCCGACAGGGTTCCATCGGGGAGGGTATATCTGTCTCCTTTGTCGACGTGGATATATTCACCGTATTGTACTTCGGCTACGGCGTCCGTTATAAAGAAAAGCCGGTCGCCCATAATCTTCTTGCTGACCCGGACCGAGGCGTAGTCGACGTGGATACCATCGCAGACGATGCTGGCCAGGACGTCGTTGTTGTCGTAGATCGCGCCAACCATCCCGGGCTGACGGCTCTGGAGCGGGGACATGGCGTTGAACAGATGGGTCGCGGCGGGTATGCCCCGGTAGAAGCCGTCGATGGCTTCGTCATAGGTCGCGTTGCTGTGTCCGGCGGAGACGATGATGCCGTGCTGCTGCAGCAGGTCGATACAGACGGGGTCGCACTGCTCCGGTGCGAGGGTCATCATCCGGAAAAGGTCTTTTCCCTTCTGGACGAGGTGTTGAACTTCTTCCAGGGAAGGCTTCTTTATAAATTTTTCGATGTGGGCGCCCTTTTTGACCGGGTTGATATAGGGCCCTTCAAGGTGGACGCCGAGGAGGCCTTTTCCACCGCCGGCGCGGTAGTCGCGGGCGACTTCGAGGCCGCGGATAAACTTATCGATGGAATTGGTAGCGAGCGTGATCTGGAACTGGGTACAGCCGCCCTGGAGGCAGTATTCGTAAGTGGCGTCGAGCGCTTCGGTCGTCAGTTCAGCGGAGAAGAGCTTGCCGTTGCCGCCATAGATCTGCAGGTCGACAAACGCGGGCGCGAGGAGGTAGGCGTCGAGGTCCCGCTGTCTATAGTCCGCAGGGATTTCATTGTCCGGTACGATGCCTTTTACCTTACCATCTTTTACCAGCACGGCTTTACCCGTCTGAATTTCTTGTCCCGTGAAGATCTCGCGGGCGATGAATGCCGTAGCCATAGGTTGTTTTAGGGTTCTATCGAAAACGTATCGGCGTCCCGCCAGAAGGGGAAACGCTGGCGGATTTCCGTCAGGTTTTCTTTTTGGAGGGTGAGCGTGTGTATATCTTCCTTTCCTGTTTCATGGTAGAGGATTTCGCCAAGGGGGTCGATGACCATGCTGTCGCCGCTGTGGGCGATATTGTTGCCGTCGGGGCCGACGCGGTTGACGCCGACGACATAGGATTGGTTTTCGATGGCGCGGGCTTGGAGGAGGGTTTTCCAGGCCAGGCTGCGGCGTTCGGGCCAGTTGGCGACGTAGAGGATGAGGTCGTATTCGAGGGCTTCGCCTTCTTGGGGAGTCTGGCGGCTCCAGACGGGGAAGCGCAGATCATAGCAGACCAGCGGCAGGATCTTCCAGCCGTTAGCCGAGGTGACAAGCCGCTTGCGGCCTTCTGTATAGTGCTGATCTTCACCTGCATAGGCAAAGCGATGGCGTTTGTCGTAGTAGCCGAATTCGCCGTTGGGCTGTATCCAGAGGAGGCGGTTGAAGTAGTTTCCGTCTTCTTCGATGATGAGGCTGCCGGTGAGGATGATTCTTTTCTTGGCGGCGATGGCCCGCATCCAGCTGACGGCTTCGCCGTCCATTTTTTCGGCCAGAGCTTCCGGGCGCATGCTGAATCCGGTGCTGAACATTTCGGGAAGAACGACTAACTGCGGTTTTTCGGGGATGGAGAGGATTTTTTCCTCGAGCTGCCGGAGATTGGCGGCTTTGTCCTCCCATTTCAAGTTGGTTTGGATAGTGGTTATAGTCAGTGTAGACATACCGTGAAAGTACGGATTTATTCAGCATTTCCCCCTATGCGGCGGGAGGCTGGCCGGGGTTTTTGCCAAGGTCGCGGGAGGCGGCAATGACCAGGTCGGACTCATAACCCTTCCGAAGGAGGTAGTCCTGGAGCTTTTGTTTTCGGGCGAAGGCGTTCTCCTCGTCTTTGAGGGCCTCCCATCGCTGCTCGGCCAGCTTTTGGAGGGTGCGCTCGTAGTCTTCTTCCCCGATGGCCGCCAGGGCCTTTTTTATACAATACTCGCTGACATGCTTCTGTTTCAGCTCGTACTTGATCCGGACCCTGCCCCACCCTTTCAGCCGGAACCGCCCCCCGGCAAATTGCAGGGCGAACCGTTCCTCGTTCAGGTAGTTTTCCTCGATCAGGGTCGCCAGGGCCTGCTCCACGTCATTCTTCCGGAGACCGAAGGAGTACAGCTTTTCCTGTACTTCACTGTGACAGCGTTCCTGGTAGCCACAGTAGTGTCTTGCCTTTTGTAGTGCCTGTTCCAGGGATAGTGCGCCTCTTCTGAACATAATGATTTGGTCCTCCCAAAATTACGAAATAGGCGCAGTTTTGGGTATTACGCAAAAATTAGTAGTTTCGCCCAAAGACAAATTTCATGAAGTTTATCGTTTCCTCCTCGGCATTATTGAAACAGCTGCAACAGATTAGTGGTGTGATCAATGCAAATACGGTTCTGCCAATCCTGGAAGATTTTTTATTTGAAGTTGAAAAAAATAAGCTGACGGTTGTCGCTACCGACCTGGAAACGGTCATGAAAGTTCACCTGGAAGTCGAAGCCAAGGACTCCGGGAAGGTTTGTATTCCCGCCAAGATCCTGATCGACTCGCTAAAGAACATTCCCGATCAGCCACTTACGTTTAATATCGATAAGCACTACGCCGTCGAGCTCACCAGCGACAACGGTAAGTATAAGGTCATGGGTGAAAACCCGGACAATTTCCCCAAGGAGCCGGCAACCGACGAGACGACGTCCTTTACGACGACTTCTTCCGCCCTGGTCACGGCGATCAACAAGACTCTTTTTGCCGTGAGCAACGACGACCTTCGTCCTGCCATGACCGGCGTCTACTTCGAGATGGACAAGAAAGGATTGCAGTTTGTCGCTACGGACGCACACCGCCTGGTCCGCTACAAGCGCAAAGACGTGAGCTGCCCCAAGACCGACTCGCTGATCGTTCCCAAGAAGCCGCTGAACCTGCTGAAGTCCGCTTTGCCCGATAATCAGGACGAGATCACGATCAGCTACAACAGCAACCACCTCTTCGTCAGCCATGGCACGACGCAGATGAGCTGCCGGCTGATCGACGCCCGTTTCCCCGACTATAAAGTGGTTATCCCCGCGGACAATCCATACAAGCTCGTCGTAGGCCGCAATGATTTCCAGAGCGCGCTTCGCCGTGTGAGCATTTTCAGTAATAAAAGCACCAATCAGGTTGTTTTGAATATCCAGGGCAGCGAGCTGCAGCTGACTGCACAGGACGTAGACTTCTCCTTCGAAGGTAATGAGCGTATGAAGTGTCAGTATGATGGAGAAGATCTGGCGATTGCCTTCAACGCACGTTTCCTGATCGAGATGCTCGCGTCTACCGATAGCGATGAGGTCCGCATGGAGCTTTCTACTCCGACAAAGGCTGGTATCATCAAGCCGACCGACCAGGATGAGGAAGAGGAAGTGCTGATGCTGGTCATGCCGCTGATGTTGAATAGCTAGTTGCCCGCGGTTCAGGCCGCAGCCGGTTGTGATAACTTGCCATATGGAAAAGCTGGTTCAATATTTTGAACATATCCCTTCGTGGCATCGTTCGCTGATTCTCGGCGGTGGCCTTTTGCTTTTTTGGTTGATGGAAGGCGTCGTTCCCCTCGTAAGATTTCGGTATCGTAAGGTCCGTCATGCCGGACTAAATCTCTTTTTTACGCTGACGACGGTCGTCGTCAATTTCGCCTTCGCTTC
>JAFDYG010000466.1 GCA_018267545.1 Bacteroidota bacterium | reverse complement strand
GCCCCTATTCCCACCCCCCATACCCTTTCCTGGGTATTTCCTCCCTTTCCCCCTTCCATTTCTAGGAAATTACCTTAAATTTGGGGCTTAGTCTAAAACCTCGGAAGGACATGCCCGAAAACAGTGATTTCTACCCCCAGGTGATGCAACGCTATGCTGCTCAACCGCCCTCATCTGGAGAGCAGACCGATTTCATCGTGACCCTGCTGCGGGTATTTGAAGAGAAGGTATTCAATGCCAGGGAATTCGACTCCTTTCCCCTCGAAATGATCGTGGATTATATCCAACGGACACACGTCTATTATCTCGGCAAGAAGCTACCCGAAATCGAGCAAAGCATCCTCCTGCTTTCCGGCCACTACGAATCCCAACACCCCATACTCATCGCCCTCCGGAATTTCTTCCACCGCTATGTTCAGGACCTCTCCGAACACATCCAGGCGGAAGAATCCAAGCTGCTGCCCTATATCCAGCAGCTGCGCGAAGCCGGCCAGTCTCCCGCCGACTTCTCCCGCTTCCTCATCGCCCGACGTGACTACTCCATCGACTGCTTTCTCAACGATCACCACGATACCGAGGACGAGCTCAAAGACATCCGTCAAACCATCCGCCTCTACGAACCGCCCAAAGACAACGAATCCCTCTATCGCATCCTGCTGACACAGCTCCAGGTCTTCGAAACAGACCTCTGCGTACACGCCCACATCGAAGAGGAAGTGCTCATCCCCAAAGCCCAGCAGCTGGAGAAAGAGCTCAATAATCAATTGATCTTCCTATCGCCGAATAACTAACCGGCCGCACAACCGCCCGCAGCCGCGCAAACCACCCGCACCCAGGCGCAACCGCGCCCCTACCCCGCAATCTGCGTCAGCGACAGCATATTCCCATCCGTGTCCTTAAACCACGCAACCTTCGTCCCATCCGGCGCAGTCCATACCCCCACCTCATCCTGCCCTATCCCCGGAAAAATCTCGAACTTCACCCCCTTCCCACTAAGCCCCGCAATCATCGCCCGAATATCCCCCACCGTCCAGCTCAGCACCGAATATGGCGCCGGCTTATAATTCGGCACCGCCGACATCCGCAGATAAATCCCATTAGCATCGAACATAATCCCATACTGGTCCACACTCTTCACCTTCAATCCCAACACTTCCTCATAAAACGGCCGGGCCTTTCCGGCATCCGCCGTAGCCACAAACGCCATGATGTTTTGGTTCCCTAGCATAGCTTTTAGTTTTTACTAAGGTAAAACCTCCTCCCTCAAAAAAGTTGTAAATTATAACTGAATTAGCCCGAATTGAATTACCCCCATCATGAAAGCAATCACCAGCCCCTTCCGCTCTAACTTCTTTCTCTGGAATGGCGTTTCCGCCATCTTCTTCTCCAATTGCATCACCCACGTCCACAGTCACAATACCCTGCAAATCCTCGTCGACATCCAGTCCGGCTTCCGCTGCCGTGTCGGCGAAGCAGAATGGCAATCCCATAAAAGTCTGATCATAAAAGAAGAAGCCCCTCATCAGCTCGATACTGCCGGCAGCGTCCAGCTCATCATCTACCTCGATACCGCCACCACCGCCGCCCAACAAATCCAAACCCGCTACCTCCCAAACCTCCCGTCCACAGAACCCGACCTCGACCTCCTCAGCTCCATCAAACCCGACCAATGGCAGCAAGCCCTGCTCACCCCAAACCCCGAAAACATCCTGCACATCGTCCAGCAAATCCTCCAAACACTCACCACCTCCTCCACCACCAAACCCGACCCACGCGTCTCACTCACCGAACGCACGATCACCCACACCGACCCATCCCAGCTCTCCATCACCACTCTCGCCTCCAACGTCCATTTATCAGAAAGCCGGCTCCGGGCCCTCTTCAAGACCCAGACCGGCATATCTCTTTATAAGTATATCCTATGGAGCAGAATCCGATTCGCCATCAACCGCATCATGAACGGCTCCCCAATCGGCGACGCAGCCCTGGAAGCAGGCTTCACCGACTCCAGCCATTTTCATAAGATGCTCGTCACCATGTTCGGGATCTCCCCCTCCCAATTCCTGAAAGACCATCGCACCATGCAAATTCTTACCTGCGACCAGTCCCCCCTCAGCTTCGAAACCAAGGTCTATGACGCCAATGGACAAGTGGAGAAAATATATAAGTAATTATCCTCTCCGCCGCGGCTCCGCTCAGCAGAGCCTAACCAGGGCTAAAAGTCTGCGCCGCAGACCGGCGCTAACCTCCTTCCAGTCGGTTAAAGAGGCTTCACCATGATATTCCTGAAGTGCACCTTGCTCTTCGGATCATGCCCCTGCAACGCAAACGTCCCGCTCGACAGCACCCTTCCCGCCATATCCTTCGGCCGCTTCACATTCTCCGGTTCCGTATAATCAACCACCGTCTTACCATTGATCTTGATCACAATCCGCTTCCCCTTCACACTCACCTCTTCCCAATACCATTCGTTGTCTTTTACATAGACTTCCTTCACGTCTTCGATCGCATACAAACTCCCCGTCCTGCGCCAATCCGTATGCGAATTATTGACTTGCACCTCATACCCCTTCGAAGGCCAGCCGCCTTCCTGGTACTGCGTATGAATATAAATTCCCGAGTTCGAACCCGGCTCGGTCATCACCTCCGCCTTGAATTCGAAGTCCTTGAAATTATGATTCTTAACATCCCCATCATAAAACAAATGCGCCGTCTCACCATGCGCCACAATCGCCCCATTCTCCACCGAAAATGTACCCGCATTCTGCCCCACCTTCCATCCCTTTAAGCTCTTCCCATCGAACAACGAAATCCAGCCATCCGCAGCCGGCTCCTTCTTCAAACTACTCCCTCCAATAAAAATCGCAGCCAAAATGGCCAAACCAACTATCTTTTTCATATTGCAAATTTTAATACCCAACCAATATATGTAAATCTTCTTTTAGCAAAATACCAACCCGTACACATATTGTATCGAAACCAAACACCACCAGCCAAAACAAATCCACTAAATAATTAACAAACAACTATTTACACTTCCGGCATCCTATTAGCCCACAAAAAACTATCAAACTACTACCATGCTCCGTAACTACCTGCGAATCGCCTTGCGCCACCTGGCTAACAACCGATCCCTCTCCTTCATTAACATCGCAGGACTTGCCCTCGGCATGGCCGGAGCCATCCTACTCTTGCTAAACGTCCAGTTCAACCTAAGTACCGATACCTTCCACGCCAACAAAGACCGCATCTACCAAACTTACTATAGAGGCGTCATGGACGGCTCCACCCAATGCTGGACCGCCACCCCGGGCACCCTCGGCCCCGCTCTGAAAAAAGAATTCCCCGAAGTCCAGGCCATGACCCGCGTCGCTTATACCGGTAAACTGTTTACCTATGGCGACGTGATTCTAAAAGCCGATGGCGTTTACGCCGACTCCTCTTTCCTCGACATCTTCACCTTCCCCCTCCTCGAAGGAGACCCTAAGGCACTAGCCGACCCCGGCTCGATCCTGATCACCCAACAGTTCGCCCACAAGCTTTTCGACGACGCCAGCCCCATCGGCAAGACCATTGTGCTCGATAACCACAATCCCCTGCTGGTAAAAGGTATCCTGAAAGATCCCCCCTACAATTCCCGGCTCCGCTTCGAATACGTCCTGCCCTGGGCCTATGGCCAAACCCGTGACCTCGACGTCCAGAACTGGAACCACATCTATGCAAGCACCTACGTGATGCTTCCTTCCAACATCGACCTGCCTGCGCTAAATAAAAAGATCAGCGATATCTCCGCCCGCCACACCGTCCAGGAAACACCCAGCTACAATTTCTTCTATCCACTTCGTGAGTCCTATCTGCGCGGCAGATTTCAAAACGGAGTCCCCGTCGGTGGCAATATCGACAACATTCGCATGCTTACCATCCTGGCCGGCGTCATCCTGCTGATCGCCTGTATTAACTTCATGAACCTCGGAACCGCCCGCAGCGAAAAAAGAGCAAAAGAAGTCGGCGTCCGCAAAGTAATCGGCGCCGGACGAAATACGCTCATCCTGCAGTTTATCGGCGAATCGATCGTCTTCGCAACCATCGCCGGCCTGTTTGCACTTATATTGGTACAGCTGCTCCTACCCGTATTCAGCCAAATGGCAAGGGTTCACCTCTCTCTCGAATGGCTTTCCCCTTCCTTCTGGCTCGGCGCCGTCGCCTTCGTCCTTCTCACAGGCATCCTCGCCGGCAGCTACCCTGCCTTCTACCTTTCCTCATTCAAACCCGTAAAGGTTCTCAAAGGCATGATCCATACCGGCAAGGCCCTCGTTACACCCCGAAAAGTCCTGGTCATCGTCCAGTTCGTACTCGCCATCCTGCTGATCAATCTCACCCTGGTCTTTCGCCGTCAACTTCAATATACCCAGCAACGACCCATTGGATACAACAAGGAAAACCTCCTGTTCCAACCCATGACCGCCGCCCTGAAAAAGAACTACACCGCATTGAAAAACGAGCTCACCGGCACAGGCATCGCAGAAGCCGTCTCCCTTTCCAGTACAACGATTACCCAAAGCCGGGGCTCTATCACCGGCCTCAAATGGACCGGCATGGACCTCAAAGCCAACCCCAATTTCAACCTCATCACCACCCAGGGTAATTTTGTAAAGACGAACGGTCTTCAGCTCCTCGAAGGTCGCGACATCGACGTCGCCACACACCCCGAAGACACCTTGTCCTGCGTGATCAATGAGACCACCGCCCACCTCATGGCCCCACTGCACCCCATCGGTCAACGCCTCGAAGACGAAGGCAAGGCATGGACCATCGTCGGCGTCGTAAAAGACTTCCTGATCGATAACCCCGCCCAGGCCACCGACCCCTGCATCATCCGCGGCGAATCCGAAGCCAATTTCATCAGCATCCGCCTCAACCCCAATCGACAGTCGATCGCGGGCATCCACGCAGTAGAAACTATCCTAAAGAAGTACAATCCCGGCTTTATTACCGAACCCCGCTTTGCAGACGAAGACTACAACGCCAAATTCCGCGAATCCGAAAACACCGGCAGCCTCCTGAACGGCTTCGCCTTGGTAGCCATCTTCGTATCCTGCATGGGCCTGCTCGGCTTGTCGATCTATACAGCAGAGAACCGCACCCGCGAAGTCGGCATCCGCAAAGTCCTCGGCGCCAGCGTCACCGGAATCTCCCTGCTCCTAACCCGCGATTTCATCAAGCTGATCTGCATATCCATCCTGATCGCCTCTCCCATCGCCTGGCTGATGATGAATTCGATCTTGCGCAACTTCTCTTATCGGATCTCCCCCAGCGTTTGGCCGCTCCTGTCCTCCGGCTTCCTGGCCCTGCTGATCGCCATCGCCACCGTCAGCTTCCACTCTATCAAGACAGCCCTGGCCAACCCGGTCAAAAGCCTACGGACCGAATAAAAGCAAATCGAATAAAATCCACCGTTGAAGCCCCATCGCAAAATTTATCACTCATAAATAAAGAAGTCGGCGCGCCGAACCCCCATTTTTCGTTATTTTTAAAATAACCAAAACTCTCCGATAACATGAGAAAGCTGCTCTTTTTGCTTTGTCTGACAGCCACAGCATACGCCACAACAGCCCAATCCCAACCCCGCTGGATCCAGCAACCCGCCATCTCCCCCGACGGCAAATGGATCGCCTTCGGCTACAAAGGTCACCTCTTCAAGGTACCCTCCACCGGCGGCTCCGCCATCGCCCTCACCCTCAATAGCGCCTACAACGGCTACCCGGTATGGAGCCACGACGGCAAAAAGATCGCCTTTGCCTCCGACCGCTACGGAAATTTTGACATTTATGTCATCTCCGCCAGTGGCGGCGAAGCCACCCGCCTCACCACCAACTCGGCCAAAGACATCCCATACGATTTCACCACAGACGACGCATCCATCGTCTTTGGCACCGACCGCCACGACGTCTACACTTCAGCCCGCTTCCCCTCCGACGCCAATTTCATGAAGCTGTATGAGGTGCCCGTCAAAGGCGGCGCCAGCACCCTCCTCAATACCGCCGGAACCGAGTTCCTACACTACAACGAGAAGGGCGACAAGTTTATCTTCCAGGACCGCAAAGGCTATGAAGACCCCTGGCGCAAACACCATACATCCGCCGTTACCCGCGACATCTGGGTCTATGATAATACCAAACACGAATACACCCAGGTATCCGATTTCAAAGGCGAAGACCGCGAACCGGTCTGGGGTAAAGGAGACGTGTTTTACTACCTGAGCGAACGCAACGGCAACCAAAATCTCTTCAAAGCCAGCTTAAACAAAACAACCGACCCCCAGCAGCTGACAAAGCTCGAAAAGAACCCCATCCGCCAGCTCTCCCGTAGCAACGATGGAATATTCGCTTTTACTTATACCGGCGACCTCTACACGATGACCGAAGGACAGGAACCTAAAAAGCTATCTATTATCATCGACGCCGACTTCTCCGGCGACGAGACCACCATCTTGCCCGTCAAAGGCGAAGCCTCCGAGATGGCTATTTCTAACGACGGCAAACAAATCGCGTTCATCTACCGCGGAGACATCTTCGTAACTTCCGCCGACGGCGCCCTCACCCGCCGCATCACCAACACCCCTTACCAGGAACGCATGGTCCAGTTTAGCCCCGACGGCCGCAGCCTGCTGTATTCCGCCGAACAAGGCGATTCCTGGGATATCATCCAGTCTACGATCGCCTCCAAATCCGAGCCCTATTTCTATGCCGCTACCCTTCTCAACACAACCCCCATCATCGCTACCGCAAAAGAAGAGTTCCAGGGCGTCTACTCTCCCGACGGAAAAAAGATAGCGTACCTTGAAGAACGAAATATTCTCAAGTCATACGACCTCACGACAAAGACCAGCAACACCCTCATCCCCGAAGGAGTTAACTACTCCTACTCCGACGGCGACCAATTCTTCACCTGGTCCCCGGACGGCAAATATCTCCTCGCCACATCCGGTGAAGGCGGCGGCTGGAACACCCGCGAAGTAGTCCTCATAAAAGACGACGGCTCCGGCAAACGCACCAACCTCACCTGGAGCGGCTTCAACGACGAACGCCCCGAATGGGGCCTCGACGGCAAAATGATGTATTGGGCCACCAATAAACAAGGGCTGAAGAACCTCAGCCGCGGCGGACAGACCGACATTTTCGCCATGTTCTTCGACCAGAAAGCCTGGGACCGCTTCGAACTAAGCAAAGAAGACTTTGACTTAAAGACCGAAATAGAAAAGAAAGACTCCGCTAAAAAATCCACCGAACCCTTCACCCCCAACCTGCGCAACCTCGAAGACCGCACCCAACGCCTCACCTCTACCAGCACCATGCTAAGCGGAGCCAAGCTTTCCAAAGACGGAGAAAAGCTCTACTATCTCGCAGCTTATGAAAAAGGCTTCGACCTCTGGGTAGCAACCCTCCGCACCCACGAGACGAAGCAATTAACAAAACTCGACGCAGCCCAAGGCGGAAGACTTGAAATAACAAAAGACGGCAAGACTATATTCGTCCTCGCCAACGGCAGTATCTATAAGGTCAACACCGAAGACGGCAAGGTCTCCCCCGTCCGCTTCAGCACCGAAATGGAGCTCAACGCCGCCGGCGAACGCTCCTATATCTTCGACCACGCCTGGCGTCAGGTAAAAAAGAAGTTCTTCGACCCCAACCTCCAGGGCGTCGACTGGAATTACTACCACACGACTTACAAACAATTCCTGCCCCATATTAATAACAACTACGACTTCCAGGTCCTGCTCAGCGAATTCCTCGGCGAGCTGAACGGCTCCCATACCGGCGGCCGCTTCCGCCCCGACTTCCCCAACGGCGACGAGACCGCAGCCCTGGGACTGTTTTATGACTTGTCGAGAAAAGGAGACGGCCTCCTCGTAAAAGAAATCATCGCCGGCGGCCCCTTCGACATCGACGGCACTCACATGGCGCCCGGCGTGATCATCGACAGGATCGACGGCGCCCCCATCACCGCATCCTCCGACTGGGCCTCCCTCCTCAACCACAAAGCTGGCCTTGTTACGCTCATCAGCTTCCACGACAGCAAAGGTTCTTACGAAGAGAGCATAAAGCCCATCAGAGCGCAAACAGAAACAGCAACACTGCTCTACAATCGCTGGACCCGCATGATGGAGCACATGGTCGATAGCCTGTCCGGAGGCAAGGTCGGCTACGTCCATGTCCGCAGCATGGACGACCCCAGCTTCCGCGTCACCTTCGACAAAGTCCTCGGCCGCAACATCGATAAACAGGCCCTCATCGTCGACACCCGCTTCAACGGCGGCGGCTGGCTCCACGACGACCTCGTGACCTTCCTCGGCGGTAAATTGTATTTCACCCTCCACCCCCAGAATCATACTACCAAGGGCGGCGAGTCATTGAATAAATGGACCAAACCAAGCTGCGTCGTCATGAGCGAAGGAAATTACTCCGACGCCTTCATGTTCCCATACGCCTACAAAGAGCTCGGTATCGGCAAGCTGATCGGCATGCCCGTAGCCGGCACCGGAACAGCCGTATGGTGGGAAACACAGATCAATAACCGCATCGTCTTCGGTATCCCCATGGTAGCCAGCTACGGCGCCGGAGAAACCCACCCAACCGAAAACCACCAGCTCGACCCGGACATCCGCGTCCCCAACGAGTATAATAAAGTATTGAGCGGCGAAGACCAACAGATAGAAACAGCCGTAAAAGAAATGCTAAAAACCGTAAAATAAACTTATCGGATAAGCACCACTGTCCCCTTCTGCACCTGTAGAGGCTGGCCATCCAACTGATAGCGGCAAACCCAGGCAAAGACATTGGATAGGGCAGAATGACCGGCAACCCGGCCATCCCAGCCCGCATTTGGCTTATTGGAAGTAAAGACAAGCTGCCCCTGACGGTCGAATACGGAGAACTGATAGTTCGTCACACTACCGTAAATGATCGGATGAAAACGATCATTCCTTCCGTCTCCATTGGGCGAGAATGCTTCGGGGATATATACGCCTTGAAGCGGACAATCTCTAATCGTTATCAATACTGAGTCGATATCGATACACCCCCGGTCGTCGGTTCCCTTGAGCCAATACCACCCCACACGATCCGCTGTTATCGAAGCCCCCTTCGAGCCATCGCTCCAATTATACGACTTGAAAGGCGAAGAAGACCGGAGCAGTATCTTATTATAAACACATATAGCCGTATCCTCCGGCAAAAAACCCTCTATCGCCGGGTACACCGATAGAGCGATGGTATTGCTGGTTGCAAAAGGCGTCAGCAGACAGTTTCCACTTGCCGTCAAATCACAGCTGATAGCATCCCCGTTAACCGGGTTATTCTCCACATACGTATTGCTATTCATCCCCACATCGACACCGTTTTTCTTCCATTGAAAAACAGGATTCGTTCCCCCGTTGGCAACATCAGCGGTATATACTACAGAGTCGCCATTACAAACCGTTCCCGAAGAAGCCTTGATTTGGATAGAAGACGCCCCCGTTTTACCAATCACCACTGTATTGGAGGTAATCGAACCACATCCCGTTTTCACAGTAGCAGTATAAGAACCTTCAACCGTGGCCGTATAGCTCCGCGCAATATCTAGACCATACTTCTGTACACGGTTGTTATCGAAGTCCGAAACATAAATGGTATAATTCCCATCCATAAACAACCCAATGGAATGGCTTAGATTGTTCGGACCAGACCCCGGATAAGTCGTCCCCAAAATAGTGACACCAGCCGTAGCCCCCGGAGCCCATTTCTGTATCCTGTTATTGACATTATCGGCTATATAAATATTTCCTGCACAGTCCACAAATACATCCGTTGGATACCACAAGTCCGCAGCTGAATAATACTGATAGCCGCTTCCCGCGACAAGCACTCCCGCGCTGGCGCCAGGCGCCCATTTCACTACCCGGTTGTTATAAGTGTCGCACACGTATACATTCTCTGACCCGTCCACAAAGATTCCTGAAGGAGCATAGAGATTGGAGAGCGAAGTACCGGCGACATTGCGCACACCCGCCACCACAACCCCCATAGTAGCACCAGGCACGTATTTCATGACACAATTTCCGTCCTGGCTCGAAGCATACAGATTCCCCTTGGGATCGATAAAGATATCGGTAGGACTAAGTAGATCCCCCCCGGCGCCAGCCACTGTTACACCCGAGGTAGCTCCGGGCGCCCACTTCTGTACTCTGTCATTTTGCTGATCCGCTACATAAAGATTTCCCTGCAAATCGACAAATACGCTGGTTGGCAAGTTGAACTGACTGGGGCCCGAACCCATCCCTCCAAAACCCGCGACAACTACTCCCTCCGTAGCCCCCGCCGCCCATTTTACAATACGGTGATTACCATAATCCGGGATATACATATTGCCATAAGCGTCGACAAAAAGCCGGTCGGGATTTACCAGCTGATTCAACGCAGAACCGGCTCCATTCCCCCCGGCTACCGTGGTCGCTGAAGTCTGCAATACCGCCGTCTGCTTATCGACGACAACCCCATCTCGACTCCAGACGATTTCCTGCGCCGGCACTGGCGTAGTCAGAGTCAGAACACTGTTGACACACGGGCCTCCCGATATAGTAATAGATTGAGGAAGAGTGACTTGGGCATGCAAAGCAGTCACAGCTAGTAACAATAAGGCAGAGAATGCCGATAGGCGCCGCTTCATTTGGGGTTAAATTGTCCATAAATATAATGCCCGAACAGCATTATTCATAACGTCATCCCATATTCGTGAAGGCCTGTTCACCCAGCCCCACCCGATTGTTATTTAATAAGGAGATAATATTGAAAATTCCGATCTTTAATAGTATGATTATACGCAAGAAACAGAACTGGTTCCGAATGCTCTTCATCTGGCGCGGCTCCGTATTACCACAGCTGCTTCCCCGATTGAGCTTCCTCCTCATCCTATCGATAATCATCGTCCACTATCAGGCCGTTCTCGACAAGCACGGCTTCCGCCTCAACCCCGCCCCTTTCACGCTCTTCGGTATCGCACTGGCCCTCTTTCTTAGCTTCCGCAACAACGCCAGCTACGAGCGCTTCATGGACGGCCGCCGCATCTGGGGCAGCCTCGTCAATACATGCCGCTCCCTCGCCATAAAAGCACATACTCTCGTAGATCAACCCAACGACCCCACCCCCTTTATAAACAAGGTCATCGCCGTCGCCTTCTCGCTCAAACACCAGCTCCGCGGCTCCGACCCCGGCCCCGACCTGGACCGCCTCCTCCCTCCCGACCTGGCCGCACAGACAAAAGCCGCCCGCTGGAAGCCCGTCTTCCTGGTAAAAAATCTCAGCAGATGGGTCCAGTCCACAAGACAAGCCGGAAAGCTCGACTCCATCCGGCAACAGTCCTTCGACTCATTATTAAACGAATTATCGAATATCATCGGCGGCTGCGAACGCATCGCCAATACCCCCATCCCCTTCGCCTACAGCGTCCTGATCCACCGGACGGTCTACGTCTACTGCTTCCTGCTGCCCATGGGCCTTGCCGATAGCCTCGGCTGGATGACACCCATCATCGTCGTCTTCATCGCCTATACCTACGCCGCCCTCGAAGCCATCGCTGAGGAGCTCGAAATACCCTTCGGCACCGACCCCAACGACCTCCCTCTCGATACCATCTGCCGGACCATCCAGAATTCACTGCTCGAAATAGACGAACGTCCCCTCATTCCCGAACCCGACCAAAGCGGCAATTATTATATCACATAAAAAAGGCGCAGCCCCTTGGGGCCACGCCTATATAAAAGCTGGAAAATAAGCTTAAAAGTTCGCCTTATTCACGTCCCACCACAATCTCGTCCCGCCATTGTCCGGTCCGCCAAGCAGACTCTGCACCGCACTGGTAACCGCCGCACCATTTGACGTATACTCACTCTGCGGATACATCAGCCGGCGAATCTGCGTCTTCGTATCAATGGTCCCGCCGCTCATATTATTGACGACAGGAAAAAGCTTGGGATAACCCGTCCGGCGAAACTCCGCCCAGGCCTCCTGCCCATCCGGGAAGATCGCCAGCCACTTCTGCGTGATGATACGCTCCAGCTTCACCTCGTTCGTAGCCGCAGCATCCCACTGTATCGTGATCGACGACAGCGCAGCCGAATTATTCTCCGCATTCTTCGGGTCCACATAATCCGCCTGCTTGCTCGTAGCATCGGAGAGATATCCACCCGCACTCACACCCCACTGCTGGAAGGAAGTGGTAATACCCGTCTCATAGTCCGTTTTCGCATCTCCGGCGCCTGCCCAGCCCCTCAACGCAGCTTCAGCCTTCAGGAACCAAACCTCCGCAGCCGTCATCAGGTATTGAGAAGAGGTTTGCGTAAACGTCGTAGCCGTATTCGGAGTAGCATAGCCTTTATACGTATCCTTCGAATCGATATTGATGCCAATACGGATCCCCGTATACTTCCCCGCTACCGCAGGGTCCGTACCCGGCGTTGCATACTTCGGCAGCCGTGGGTCGCTATAACCCGTCATATAGGTCGTCAACGCCGCATTCAGACAGTTGTCGCCATAAGAAGCCGTCACGAGCCAGATATCGTTGTTCCGTCCACCAGACTGCGCAAACTTTGCGTCATCGGCCGACGTCGTCAACAACCCGCCCGGAGCGCTCAACGCCTTCTCTGCCTGCGCCTGAGCCGTAGCCGCGTCTGCCTTCACGATCCGCATCGCCAGCCGCAACCGCAAAGAATTGGCAAGCTTCAGCCACTTGTCCAAATGACCCTGATAAACCAGGTCGTTGGCCCCAAGCGAGGACGTATCTGTAGGCCGGGAAGAAAGATAAGCATTCAAGTTGGCTGTAACCGTATCCAGCTGCTTGAAGAACAATCCATAAACGTCCTTCTGACTGTCATAAGCGATGCTCGTAATCGAAGTACCCGCCTTGCTATAAGGAATCGGGCCAAAACGATCCGTCACCCGGTGCATAGCTTCTACCTGTAACAGCAACGCCACCGCCCAAAGCTCGGGCTTCGCCGTACGCACACCCGTTGCCGCAATCTTGGCGACAGGCGCCATCACCAGGTTATACTGATCGACAAATCCAGTCCGGTCCCACGAATCGACCAAAAAATAATTCAGATCATAGGAAGCCTTGAAAGGCGTCGGCGACATCATAAACCCGCCAAACGCATCCGCACTCAGGTTCTGCGCAATCTGATAGTTGCTATAAATGGACTGCTGCAACGGACCATAAGCCGTCGGCAGTATCGCGATCGTCTGACTATTGTTCAGCGACCCCTGGTTCGTATTATACGACTCGAAATTCTTCGTACAGCTGCTTCCGGCCAACACTACCGCCGCAAACAAACCGGCCGTACGAATGGAAATATATTTTTTCATGACTTGAATTAAGAAGGTTTAGAAACTGGCATTTACACTAAAGCCGACATTACGCAAAGCAGGCTGGCTGAATACATCGACACCCGAAAGACCATTGCCCGTAGACAACGTCAGCTCAGGATCGAAGGACGCCTTCTTGTAGAAATACGCCAGGTTGCGACCCACAGCCGATACCTTGACCGACTTGAAGAAACCGTTCGGAATCGGCAGCGTATATCCCAGGGAGGCCTCGCGCAAACGAACGACGGTAGCGCTGTAGATATATTCACCCGAGACGCCATTACGACCGCCGACCGCTTGATACCAGGTCTTCGCATCAACCGTATTGACAGCCTTACCCGTTGCATCTACACCATTGATATGAACGCCGCCGGCGTTCCGAGCGTCCCCCGTTTCTTGCGAAACACCATACTGGTCCAGGATAGCCTGCGTCAGCGACAATACCTGCCCGCCGAACTTGCCGTCGACCAGGATGCCCAGGGTGAATTTCTTATAGGTAAAGTCATTCCGCCATCCCAGCTGATACCTCGGGGCAGAATTACCGATCTTATTGAAGACGCTGCTCTGCTGAGGCTTATAAGGGTTGGCCGCACTTCCGTCACCACTCAGCATCACCCGGCCCTGCGCATCTTTCACGAGCGTGTAGCCATAGATGTCCCCGTACTGACCGCCCTTCGTGATCCGCGATTCATACGCGTTATTCCCATTCTGCGTCAACGCAAACGTAAGGATGCTGTCCTTGCTGTCGACATCGATGATCTTATTCCGGTTCAACGCACCATTCAACGACGTGTTCCAGGTAAAGCTCCGGTCACGGATCACGTCATATCCCAGCGTAAATTCGATACCCGTATTCTGGATATTCCCCGCATTGACATAACCCGTCGAGAACAAGGAAGCCGTCACCGGCTGAATCGGGAAATACTGATTGCGCGTATTGGTCTTATAATAGGTGAAGCTGAAGTTGAGACGGTTGTTGAGGAAACGCCATTCCGTACCGAACTCGAAGGATTTTGTCCTCTCCGGCTTCAACGTCCGGAACGCATTCTCGGTATTGAAAACCAGCTGCCCCGAAGAGTTCTGCGTATTTTGTACCAGCGTCAGATAAGGAGGAACGGTGTTTCCGACCTCTGCATACGTCCCACGCACCTTGCCATAGTTGACAAAGGAAGGCATATGCAAAAGCTGCGAAAGAATGACCGAAACACCTACCGAAGGATAGAAGAAGGAAATGTTCGGAGTGAACGCAAGATTCGAGGACCAGTCGTTACGACCCGTTAGCGTTAAATACGCCCAATCGTTATAGGACACATCCAGGTTCCCAAACACACTCTGTAGCTGGCTGTGCGAAGGGAAAGGACTGTTCCGCCCACCCGGTGGAACATATTGCGTCGCCGGACTGGTCGTCACCGAGCTCAGACCGGGAAGGCTCGCGATGATATTGCCCGCCGTAAAGAAATCGGGCGTGGACAGGTCTCCCGTCAGGTACAAGCCATTGGTCGTATTATCCGTAATGCTGGTACCCACCAGACCATTCACCTTGAAGTCGCTCTTCATAGGTATATTGAAGTTGACGATAAAGTCGCCATACTTCTGCTCCGTCGTCTGGCTGTTGATCAGCATCCGCCCATGACCATTATTATTATAGATGGCATTGGTGCCGGAGCTAATATGAAATTCATAGTCGTCACTAATCCGATCCACATTTCCCCTCGCCTGGATATTCAACCAGGGAGCGACCTCGTAACGAATGCTCCCGTTGAACAGGATCCGCTTACGATTGGCTACGCTGGGCTCCATATTGACTATCCACCAGGGATTCTGCTGGTAAAGACCATCGTTGAAGGGCCAGTTCTGCCTGGCAAAACCCGTACTGTCCGGATTCAGATAAACGTTTTTAAAAGGGAGGATATCCCGCCCACGCGGAAAAAGGTACAAACCCGTCAGCGTATTCTGATAAAGACCGATGGCAGGGCTGTTATTAATTCTTTGAGTAATATAACTCACATTCCCGTCTACCGTCAGCTTATTGTTTAGCATCCGGGCCGTTTCATGCAGATTAAAATTATTTCTCAAGAGTTTGTTGTTCGGCTGAACCCCATTGGCCCAGGTATTTGCATACGAAAAAAATGTCTGCGCATTCTCTCCGCCCCCTGAAACGTTCACGGCATTGGTCCAGTTCGTCCCTGTCTGGAAGAACTCCTTCAGGTTGTCATGCCCGCCACTGATCGCCGCACCCCAGCTGTCCGTAGCCGTAGGCGTCGTCTGACCATACGAATTTTGAAACTTCGGCTTGTAGGCGATATTATCGGTAAAGACCGAAGAAGTCACATTGATTTGCGTCTGGCCGGGTCTTCCCTTCTTGGTATTGATCAGGATGACCCCGTTCTGCGCCTGGCTGCCATACAACGCAGCAGCAGAAGCGCCCTCCAGCACGGAGATGCTGGCGATATCCTCGGGGTTGAGGTTGGAAATGCCGTCACCGCCGTCAGGTGTACCCCCATAGGTTCCGCCAGGCTGCCCATTGGCGTTATTTGCATTGCTGATAGGAATACCATCGATGACGTAAAGAGGCTGGTTATTGCCATTTGCCGAACGGCTGCCCCGAAGAATTACCTTGGCCGATCCACCCACACCGGACGCGCTGGGAGAAATGGTTAGACCCGCTACTTTACCATTTAGGCTGTTCATCAGGTTATCGGTCTTCACCGACGTCAGCTGTGAACCGCTTATCTGCTGAGCAGCATAGGTAAGAGATTTCTCACTGCGACGGATACCCAGTGCGGTCACGACTACTTCGGTTAAAGCAGCCTGTGCTTGTTTCATCACGACCGTAACATTCTTTTCTGCACCGACCGTGATCTCCGTAGCAGCATACCCCACGGAGGTAAATTGAATCACAGCAGAATCATCCGCTTGGATGGTAAATTCACCACTTTCGTTACTGAGAGTCTGCCTTGCCGTCCCCTTTACTACTATAGTAACGTTGGACAAAGGCTCGCCTTTTTCATTCTTGATGACACCTTTAATCGGCGTCTGAATGGGAGTTTGAAAATAATTGTTGGCTAAAATCGATGCCGTGGGCATCATCAAAGTACTGATAATCAATATCAGACTAGCAAGCAATCGGCTCCTGCCGGATTGCGGCTGCACACCTGTATCAACAGGCATACAGTGAAACGGGGATTTCATACTTTTGTTTCGATTGGGTTTTGACAGTGAAAGTTCTCGTTAAAGGAAATAACCACTGTAAGGCCCCATTATTCAGCCGGGAGTGTTGCAAGCGCTTCCGGTTTTTTATTGACCTCACAGAAAAACAGTGCGGGCTATGTAATCATATGTACGCAATTTTTGTATCACAAAATAAGTGCCGCAATATTATTGCTTTAGCATTTTAGTGAGACAACATAAAAAAGAAAATAGATGCATGAGCACCTAACCCCCAATGTTGGGGAGGCAATCAAGAGTTCACAACAAAGAGTTAAATCAAATTGTTCGTCTAGTTGAAGGCTTCTTTATTGTATTTATTACGGTAGTCGACAGGAGACATCGACGTTACCTTCTTGAAAATATCCCTAAAAGCTTTTGTATCGCTATAACCCACCTCGTACATTACCTCACCCACCGTCTTACGGCTTAGCTCCAGCTGGCGCTTGGCCGCTTCGATCTTCACCCGCTGCCAATACTCCAGCACGGTATTATTCGTAGCTTTCTTGAATCTTCTTTCAAACGTCCTCCGCGCAATCCCGAACTTTTCGCAAAGCTCATCCACCGTTATCTTGTCCTGGTAATTCGCCTCTATAAATTCCTGCACCTTGGCAATCTCGGCATCATTATGCACCTTCTGCCCCTTGAAGATGCTAAAAGGAGACTGACTATTCCGGTCGATATCCAGGACGAAAAATTTAGAAGTAAGGATCGCCATCTCCCGATCGGTATACTTCTCGATCAGGTAAAGGAGCAAATTCCAATACGAATTAGCCCCCCCGCTGGTATATAATCCATTCTGCTCGGTAACGATCTTTTCATCGATCAGCTCCACTTCCGGATACATGTTCCGAAATTCATTGGCGAATAGCCAGTGCGTCGAACAGGTCCTGCCATCCAGCAGACCCGAACCCGCCAGCAGGAAAGCACCCAGACAAAGGCTGGCCACTTCCGTACCCATCTTATAATGTTGAACGACCCAGTGAAAGAAATATCTGTTCAATCGCACAGCCTGCTCCATATTCCCGCTCACCGCAGGGATAATGATCAGGTCCGGCTTCCTTGCATTCCGCAGCACAGCATCGGTATGAATGGAGAAAAGCCCATCCGTCACCCTGACCTCCGGCGTCAAGCCCACGAGCTGGATGTTGAATAAAGGCTGCCGGCCTGCACTTTTCAGGAATTCGTTGACCGCCGTAAATGCATATCGGGGATCGGCTACCGCCTCGATCACAGCAGTCTCCGGGACAAGGATGGCTATATTTTTCATAGTGCTAGCTGTTTATTATTTGGGAGATAAAGATAATCCCATTTACTGTCGTAAACAACCCCTTACATTGACGGATTACCGCCCGTTCCATCCCAAAAATGCAAACTAGCTTTGTTTTGACAAAATCGAAGCAGCATGACACAGCTTATAGCCTACTTACAATTCAGCGGTCAATGCCGCGAGGCGCTGACCTTCTACCAGCAATGCCTCGGCGGCGAGATCTACCTGCAAAAGGTTGCCGAATCTCCCATGGCCGCCCAGATGCCTTCCGAAGCCGGCGCCAACATCATCCACGGCACCCTGACCAAAGACGGCGCCGTCATCGTCATGGGCTCCGACATGCTCGGCCCCCGCTTAAAACCAGGCAACTCCATCGCCCTCTGCCTCAGCTGCAGCAGCGATGACGAGCTATATGCCTGCTTCGACAAGCTCTCCGCCGGCGGCCAGGTCGTCACCCCCCTGCACCAAAGCTTCTGGGGAGCCACCTATGGCGAGCTCACCGACAAATACGGCATCCTCTGGATGCTGAACCATTCGAGAAACTAATCATTAAAACTAAAGTGTTATGAAAAGCGTAAAAATCACCTACTGGACCTGCACTACCCTCGTCGTCCTCTTCGAAGGACTCCTGCCCGCCCTCACTTTCAACACGGCATTAGCCAAAGAAGGAATCAGCCACCTGGGCTACCCCGATTATTTCCGCGTCGCACTGACAGCCTTCAAGGTAATCGGCGCCATTCTCCTCATCCTGCCCCAAATTCCTACCCGAGCCAAAGAATGGGCCTACGCCGGCTTCACCTTTACTTTCCTGTTTGCCTTTATCTCGCACACCGCCGTCGACGGCATCGGCAACGGACAAAGCATCTTCCCGCTGGCCGTATTAGCCATCCTGCTAGTATCTTATGTATGTTATAACCGGATGAAATCCTTCACTCAGCAGACTTCGGTGCCAGTAGGCCCAAAGCTCGCAATTCCTCGTCTGTAAATACCCGGCTCCGGGTCAGAAACCTCACCCCTAAAGGGATTTCCAGCGAAAAGCTGCTTCCCCGGCCGGGTGTCACATCGAGTATCAGCTGCGTGTGTTTCCAATACTCGTATTGATCGGAAGACATAAAGAACCGGCAGCCATGCACGACCCCTAGACATATATCACTGCTGCCGGTCTTGAATTCGCCCTCCGCAAAACACATCGGCTGTGACCCGTCACAACATCCGCCGCTCTGATGGAACATCAGCTGACCATGATCCGCCCTTAGTTTGTCGATCAGTTGGTCCGCCTTTTCCGTAGATATGATGCGTTGGACTTCCATTAGAAGAATCCCAGTTTGTTTTTACTATAAGAGATCAACATATTTTTGGTCTGACGATAATGATTCAGCATCATTTTGTGCGTCTCCCTGCCAAAACCCGATTTCTTGTAACCACCGAACGGCGCATGCGCAGGATAAGCATGATAACAGTTGACCCAGACCCTCCCGGCTTGTATTGCCCTCGGCACCTGGTATAGCTCATGCGCATCACGCGTCCACACCCCTGCGCCTAATCCATAAAGCGTATCGTTTGCGATGTCTATCGCTTCCTGTGTAGAGCTGAAGGTAGTGACACAGCTGACAGGTCCGAATATTTCTTCCTGGAAGATGCGCATCTTGTTGTTCCCCCTGAACAAAGTCGGCTTTATATAATAGCCGTGCTCGAGACCGCTGTTCTGATGAAAAGCCTCACCCCCACAGAGAACCTTGGCCCCTTCTTGTTTGCCGATCTCCAGATAGCTGAGTATCTTATTGTACTGATCCTCCGACGCCTGCGCCCCCATCATGACAGTGCCATCCAACGGATTGCCCATCTTGATGGCCTTCGTCCGGCGAATAACCCGCTCCATAAACGGCTCGTATATTTTTTCGTGTACCAGGATACGGCTGGGACAAGTACAGACCTCTCCCTGATTGAGAGCAAACATAACAGCTCCCTCTACGGCCTTGTCGAGAAATTCATCGTCGGCATCCATCACCGACTCGAAAAAGATGTTCGGACTCTTGCCCCCCAGCTCCATCGTGACAGGGATAAGATTTTCAGAAGCATACTGCATGATCAGCCGGCCCGTTGTTGTCTCCCCGGTAAACGCGACTTTCTGTACTCGCGGAGACGTTGCCAGCGGCTTCCCAGCCTCCGGACCAAAACCCGTAACGATATTCAGCACTCCCGGCGGCAACAGATGCCCGACCAGCTCCATCAGGACCATAATGCTCGTAGGCGTCTGCTCGGCCGGCTTGACAACTACACAGCAGCCCGCGGCTAATGCAGGGGCCATCTTCCAGGCCGCCATCAGCAAAGGAAAATTCCAGGGAATGATCTGCCCCACAACCCCGATAGGCTCGTGCAGGTTGATGCTGACCGTCGTCTCGTCATGCTCGCTGATCGTCCCCTCTTCGGAACGAAGAACCCCGGCGAAATACCGGAAGTGATCCACAACCAGCGGCAAATCCGCAGCCCTGGTCTCCCTTATCGCCTTGCCATTGTCGATGGTCTCCACAATAGCCAGATATTCAAGGTTATCCTCGATAATCTGCGCAATCTTTAATAATAGATTGCTACGATAGGCAGCTCCAGTCTTGCTCCACAAGGGAAACGCCGCATGTGCAGCATCCAGCGCCTTCTCGATATCACGGGCATTCCCTCGCGCCGCCTGAGTGAAGGCCTTACCGTCGATAGGCGAAATATTGTCGAAGTATTGCCCCCCATCGGGAGCTACCCATTTACCACCGATGAAATGATCGTATTTTTCTTTAAAGGATGGGCGTGACGCCACATTGGATGCCGGTGCGACGGCCGTTGCGGAAGTACTCATGGCAAAGCAATTTTAAGAGGTGAATTAATGATGCTAAATTGCCAAACAATTCCTACCGCAGGAATGACTATCGTACTTATTTATAGCACAATCGTACCTGTCTTTTGTCCTTCCCGGGAAATTGGCGTAACTTAAAGGTATGCCTGCCAGAAAACTTCTAAATACTATCCCTCTTACCCAACCAACCCGGCTTCAAACACTGACCGAGAACAGGCGATTCTTTAATCTCAAACACTGCGAGCTAAACGTCTTCGAAAGCTACGAGCAAAGCTATAACGTCCCGCTTCGCTTCGGCGACTTTGTCATCACCAGCATGGTCAGAGGGAAGAAAATCATGCACCTCTTCGACGAACCCGCATTCGACTATCTGCCCGGCGAGTCAGTCATCGTCCCCGCCAACGAAACGATGTTTATCGATTTCCCCGAAGCCGTGGCCGGCAATCCCACCCAGTGCATCGCCCTGGCCGTAGACAAGTCTTATATCATCGACACCGTCGACTACCTCAACGAATACTACAACAGCGCAAAAGACGCTAAAGAAAACTGGACACTCCACTTCTCTCAATACCATTTTCACAACGATACCGACGTGACGGATCTGATCAACAAGCTCATTCGCGTCTGCAGCAGCGAGGACAACACCAAGAACATCTACGCAGACCTTAGCCTGAAAGAGCTGCTCATCCGTCTCTTGCAAAGCCAGCGCCTCCAGCTGGCCAGTCATAGCGGCTCCGGCAATAGTAGCCGCATGAGCTTTATCCTCGAATATATACAGGAACACCTCACCGAAAAGATTGCCGTCGACCAGCTGAGCCGGAAGGTCTATCTGTCCCGCAACATTTTTTACAAATGGTTCAAGGAACAATTCGGCCTTACACCACTGGAATACATAATGAATGAACGGATCAAGCTAGCCCGCCAGCTGCTGACGGACGAAAAGAAAAGCGTCAGCCAGATCAGCCTCCTATGTGGCTTCAACGACGTCAATTATTTCGTTCGGGCTTTTCGAAAATCAGAGGGGCTAACCCCCGGAGCCTTCCGCCTTGCTTGCAGAAGCTGAAGGTTTGTGCAACGCTCCATACTCCGAACAATAGATCTTATATAAAAGAAGGAAATAGCTCACCAGCAACGGTCCAAAAATAAATCCCCAAAAACCGAACAGCTTCAGCCCCACGATAACCCCCAGCACCGTCACCAGGGGATGCACATCTCCAATCCCCCTCAAAATCGTAATCCTCGCCACCGTATCGATATTTCCCGTTACGACAACACTATAAATAAGAAGCCCGATCCCCTGCCCCGTATGCCCCGCGGAAAAAACATAGACGACCACCGGCACCCAGATCACCATCGTCCCCACCACCGGAAAGAAGGCAAACAAACCGGTCAAAAATCCCCACAGGACAAAATCCTTGACCCCAAAAATCCAATATCCCAGCAGCGCGGCAACACCCTGGATCAGAGAGATGAGCGGTATCCCAATGGCATTGGCCCTTACGATACTCTTCGTTTCTTTAGCCAGTATACCGATATTATCGTCACGCAAAGGAATCCACCGCGTAAGCCCCTTCTCCATCCCCTTCCGGCTGGTAAACATAAAAAAGACAAGGAAAAGCAACATGATCAGATTACCCAGCATGGCTGCCGTACTATTCAATAAGGTGGGAATAAAACCCGTAACCGCCTTCTGCAGCTGTCCGATATTCGCATCGGTCAGCAAATCCTGCCCTGTCCACTCCTTGATCTTTCCTGAAAACGTCCGCAGCACCTGCATCACCTCCTGCGTATCCGCAAACACCGAATTCAACCTCGCCGTCATCAATCGTACCCCAAGATAAACCGGCAGCCCCGCACAAACCAAAAAGCCCAGCAAGAACAGCACGGCAGTCAGCCCCTTTTTCCACCCCTTCTTCTCCGTTAAATAAGAGTAAAAATCCCTACACAGTATATACCAGGTGATCGCTCCCAAAAAGCCGGGAAAAAAGGCATAAAGCTCCTTAAATAATAACAAAGCGAGGCCGATAATCGCAGCCAGTAACAATAGCTGCCGAATCCTGGTGTTGGTGCTTTCCATATCCTAAAGTTACTACATCCATGCAAACCGCGGGCCTACACCCCCACACCCTCGCCCCACTCTCGCCTCAGGCCTACCCGCCCCCTTTGCCAATTCCCCCAATACCCATATCTTTAAACATGATCTCCATCAGACCCGCCACTAACGCCGATCTCGACACGCTCCTCCGCTTCGAGCAAGGCGTCATCTCCGCCGAACGCCCCTTCGACCCAACCCTGAAACCCGACCCCATCAATTACTACGATATCGCCTACATGATCGACGCCCCAGAAGTCGAGCTCCTCGTCGCCGAATCCCCCATCCCCCCCGCCCCCGCCGCCGAGCTCCCCACCACCCAATCCCCCACCTCCATGCCCAAAAGCGAGCTCATCGGCTGCGGCTACGCCCGCATCGAAACCCCCAAACACTACCTCCGCCACTCCCTCCACGCCTACCTCGGCTTCATGTACGTCGTCCCTTCCCACCGCGGCAAAGGCGTCAATCAGCTCATCATCTCCGCCCTCCGCGAATGGGCCCACAGCAAAAACATCACCGAGCTCCGCCTCGACGTCTACCACGCCAACCAACCCGCCATCACCGCCTACGAAAAAGCCGGCTTCACCAAACACCTCATCGAAATGCGCTCCGGCCCCATCAGCTAACCCTGCATCTCCCGCACTTCCGCATATCCATCGAACTCATAGATCGGACAGCTCTCCGCAATCCCTACCGCCTCTTCCAGGTTCTCCGCCTTCAACAACAAAAATCCTCCTATAATCTCCGTCCCAACCCGATGAATCCCCTCACTTACCAGCCCTTCCCCCTTGATCACCTTCCCATTCAAAGTCAACGCACTCCCGCCGGCCAAATTCCCCTTCGCCCCCCAAACGTCAAACCACTCCTTCCAATTCTGACGATGCCTTAGCAGATCTTCTTCCTCATGCGGAATCTCTCTCCCATCAGGTTCCCGAAACAATACGATATAATTCTTCATAAAAAATGTCGCCAGCATCCAACGCACTCACCTGAAACAATCCCTCCGCGAAGCCCTCGGCATCGAGCTCGAATGGTATTACTTCCTCCACAACATCAACACCCGCAAAACAACCCGCAAAACAGATATCATCAGCATCAACCTCCTCTTCGAACCCACCACCGGCATCGATATTCTCAATCGCATGATCCGCGCCGGACTCCTCTCCGAAGAAGTAGACCCCGCGGACAGACGCGCCCGCCTCCTCACCATTACCAAAGAAGGAAAAAAAATCCTACAGCAGGCAGAACGCCTCGCCCAGGAAACAGCCGACCTGTTATTTGGAGACATTCCCGACACCAAACAAGCCCAAATAGAGCAGTATCTGAAGGCCATAGAAGCCCGCATCACCCCACTCCTAACCCCCAAACCCTAAATCCGCGCTTGCAAATTCCAACCCTTTTACTTATTTTAGCACTAACCCGCCACCCACACTACCAACTTCCTGAATTTTTGACGAGTCCTCCTCGAACCACGCCACCGGTTAAACAATATCATTTATGCGACACTCCTACTCGATCTCCCGATGGATAGGCATATGCATTCTATGCCTCCCCACGTATCTATCAGCACAAGGCCCCCACCCCACTGCAACCTCCGCAACGCTGTCCGCACACTCCACAGCCCCACACACCCCGCCAGCGCCCGACACCACCCTCTTCCGCATCATCCGCTCCGGCGACCTCCCCACACTCCAAAAACACCTGTCCTCCGGCGCCAACCCCAACGAAACCCTCGACGGCTTCTCCGCCCTGATGATCGCCGCCCTCAGTGGCACCACAGAAGAAATGAAAGTCCTCCTCGACCACGGAGCCAACCCCAACTACGCCAACGCCGACAGCCTCACCGCACTCTGGATGGCCGTCCCCAACGAGGAGAAAACTCTCCTACTGCTCGATCACGGAGCCAACCCCAACATGCTTTCAAAAGAACACTATACGCCCCTGGTAAAACTAGTCTCCTTCCCCGGCGCCACCCCCTTGCTCAAAGCAATGATCGCACACGGCGCCGACCCCAAACACTGTTCCCCAAAACCAATCTTATTATACCAGGCCGCCACGACAAACGATACGGTATTGCTCGGCGCCCTGCTCGACATGGGCTTCAATCCAAACGACAGCACCTCCCTCGGTGACTATCCCATCAATAACGCCACCGTCTACCGAACTTTCCTGACTCTCAAAATGTTGGTCGACCACGGCGCTAACGTAAACGTCAGCTTACCACATACCTTCCTACCCCCACTCGCCGGCCTGACACCCCTCATGCTAACAGGCCTCAACGACGACGAGCCTTCCTTCTTCTACCTGCTTGAACACGGCGCTGACGTCAACGCCAAATGCGCCAAGGGCTATACCGCGCTGATGTGCCTCCAACAGGCCGAGATCGATCATCCCACCCTCACACAAGCCTTACTCGAACACGGCGCCCTCGCCTCCATCAAAGCAAAGGACGGCACTGACGCCATTTCCCTCGCCCGCAAAAAAGGCTACACCCGTTCCGTTCAGCTCCTTCAATCATCCGCTAAATAACAATATATGCGCTCCAAAATATTCTATACCACACTCGCTACCATCCTGCTGGTAACTCTCTCTGCAGTCACTATCGGTTGGATAAAACCAATCGCCCCCGAGCCCAATAACGCCCCCCCCCTCAGCGGCGCCGAACCCTCCCCCACCGACATCCGCCTCGCCGTCACCAAAAGCCTTTCCCTCCTCCAAACCAGCGGCTACAAATTCACCGCCCGCGCAAAGCTCCACTGCGCCTCCTGCCATCATAACACTATAACCTCCATGATCGAAGAAAAAAGCCTCCAAAAAGGCATCACCTTCGTCGACACCTTCAAAACCCAACGCATCGAATCCATGATCGGCGACATCCGCTTCGCATGCAACATCAACACACCCGACGAATTCGTCCCCGCCAAATTCATAGCCCCCTATGTTCTCCTGGGTATGGCCGCGGAGAAATGCCCGCCCAGCCCCTACACCGACATCGCCATCGATTTTCTTGTCAACCACCAAAAGGCCGACGGTAGCTTCGGCGCAGAATATGGCCGCACTCCGCTCGAGTCCGGAGAGATCCACCTCGCCGCCCTATGCGTCCGCGCCATCCAGCTCTACGCCGCACCCGCCCAGGCCAGCCGCATAGAACAGCTCACCAAACGCACCCGCACCTGGCTCGAAACGACCAAGACCGATATACCACAGGAATTGAATTTTCAGCTGCTCGGCCTATACTGGAGCGGTAGCTCCAAACAGCAAAAAGAGAAGATCTCCACCCTCATTCTTTCCAAGCAAAAACCCGACGGCAGCTGGTCCCAGCTACCCACAATGACCGGCGACGCCTATGCCACCGGACAAACTCTCTACGCCCTATCCGAAACCGGTATGCTCCACCCCCAGGACCCCGCCTACCAAAAAGGCATCGCCTGGCTCCTCAAACAACAAGACCCCACCGGAGCCTGGATCGTCGAAACAAGAGCCTTCGCCATCCAACCCTTCTTCACCAGCGACTTCCCCCCTTACGACGAAAACCAATACATCTCGGCCACCGCCACCAGCTGGTCCGCCCTCGCCCTCCTCAACTCCCTACCCGACGTCTATAGCCAGACGAAAGCTGACACCCCTCCCAAACAAACACCATAACCCTACCCTCATAAGCCCAACTTCCCCCATAACCCTGCCATGTAGGGGCTTAACCCCCACATATCCAACCATTTCGGACCCTAGGGTCTATTTTTTAGATGAAGAGATTAAAATACTTTTAATCTCGTAGAGATTATCCCGGCATTACATGCCGGGAAACCCCTAACCCCTTATATCGATAGGAGCCCCGTTGCTAAATCCAGTAATTTTTTGAACGAGCTCTTTTGTATCATCAATCATCGGGTCACTATGGCCGTAGTGACCCACTTTTTTTCCCCTGTAGCCATCAGTACACCACATACCTCTCCCATATTCAGTTGTCTATCTCCAAGATCTTCTTTGCATAATTAGTGGAAAATTATCCACAATTCTAAAGCATTTCCCGCGTTAAATGCCTGATTTCAATATCCATTTCAATTGGCAAGGTTTTTACAACTCTATCGGAAAACCACACGACATGAAACACACGATAAAAAACATTGTCAGCGCCGCCCTCTTCATAGGCGTAGTAGCTTTTTCGTTAACCAGCTGTTACGAATCTCACTACTATCACCACAATCATCACCATTCCCGCGGATGGTACGATCGTCATCATACGCCTCCCCCCGCTGGAGTCAACTTCGAACTGGACGTTCATAACTAATAAGTTCACAACTAATTTATACCGTTCCCCATCACCGACCCGAGTCAAAAGCTCGGGTCATTTTACGTGTATAAAGGTCCTCCTCTCCTGAAGCACTTCGATGATGCGACGCGGACGCTTACACTCGAATAGATAGATAAACCATATCGTCAACCGCAGCATCGCCCTGAAATGCACAAGCGTATGCCCCAGCTTGGCAATGCTGGCATCCCTATCTGCTATACAAGCCACATACTTATCCCCCGACAGCTTGAACAAATCTTCCGCAAAACACCAGGCCCCATCTCTCGCATTGGTCATGCTAAACTGTACCAATACCGATTCGGTATTCTTCGAATGCTTCCCGATCAAAGAAATCAAAGGCGATAATCGATTGATCTCATTGATCACCTCATAGGTCATCGCTCCCAAAATGGTATTGATATTATCGAAGTCTTTTTCGATAGGCCCCAGCTCCTGCCCCGCCATCGTTTCAGCAGCAGCAATCCCCAGGTCCAGGTTGATATGCGCGCTGATACCCAACAGAAGATGTTGTAGTATGATCACCGAACCGCGCTGACAGGCTTCGAACGCAATCTTCCACGAAGCCGTCGGCGTCCCGCCCGCCTTCCAGGTCGCCAGCGCATCCAGGTATCGATTGGCAAACAGCACATCCAATTTCTCCATCCGCTTCCCATCCTCGAACTGCCCCTTATCGATCCCCTCCTTGACCCGCTCCGTGACCTTGTGGTACAAGGTAGCGAAGAAGCCACACCGGTCCCCCGATTCCTGACTTTCCTTGATGATCGCGCTGAGTCGCAGCAGGACTTCGTCGATCGTTGTCGCACTGGTATTACTTCCCATGAGGTTCTGTTAAACGTCGCAGCAAGGACTCGCGATAAATGCTATCCTTCTCTAAAAAGTCGACCCAGTGCTCCTTGTCGTTCACATTTATATACATTTCCGGCATCGAGCTATCGGCCTCCTCCCTAAAAATTAGCTTATTCTGAAAACCGGCGACCATCCCGCTATCTGCCTTGTATACTTCTGCAAGGTTAAAACAGTCCGCAAAAGCATCCTGCCTAAACTTGGCCACTGTATCCGATTTCACACCATACAGCTTTTGCAGAAGACGAAGAAAGTCATCGCTGATACCACCCCTCGAAGAAAACCGGGCGCTCCCCGACTGCCCACCGGAAGGAAGACTAAGATTGAACCCCACCGATTTCCCCCCATAGGTAGATACCACCTGGTAGAAAACCGACGTATCCGTCACCGTCTTCCCGATATATGAAAGTCTTACATCCGCAGCCCGGATCACCTTCATCGGCTGCACGGCAAAAGTCGCCGTTGTGCTCACCGGAGGCTCGGGACTATTGCTGTCGGAAGAATCCAATTGCCCGCAGGAACAGAAAAGAAAGCAAGAAAGAAGTAAAGGTGCAAAGGGTTTAGTGGTCATAGATAGTGGTTTGTGTCAAAAACAATTTTACCCCTAATTTACCCCTTTACCGCATTCGCCCGGTACACCCGGATAAAATTCCCTCCCAGTATCTTCTCGACATCCCCCTTCCCATATCCCCTCTTCATCAATTCTCTCGTAATAATCGGGTAGGTCGTCACATCATCCAATTCCTTTGGCGGTGATTCGATCCCGTCGAAGTCCGACCCCAGTCCCACATGATCTACCCCGGCCAGCTTGACGATATAGTCGATATGATCGATCAGCAAAGACAAAGGCGCCCGCAAGGAATCCGCCTCCCCGGGGTATGCCTTCGACAAGAATTCGTTGATCGCATAGTTCGGCGCCTTCACCGCCACCATGGAATCTACCTGCTCCTTATGACGTTTCAGGAATTCACCCACTCTTCGCGTATAGGTGCTATCTAAAAAACCCGAATAGAAATTGACCATGATGACACCCCCATTCTGACCGACAGCCTTGATCTGATCGTCCTTCAAATTCCTTGGTACCGGACACAAAGCATAGACCGAGCTATGTGAGACCAGCACCGGCTTGGTCGTTGTTCGAATCGCATCCCAAAAAGTCTTCTCTCCCACATGCGAAAGGTCTACCATCATCCCCAGCTCATTCATCCTCCGGACAATCGCCACACCCCTCTCCGTAAGCCCATAAGGCGTCACCGTAAACGCCTTTGACGACTCTTCAAAAGCCGAGGTAGCCCACGAAGTGCTATTGTTCCAGGTCAGCGTCATATAACGGACACCCCTCCGGTACAAGCTATCCAGGTAGTCCATCCGGTCCTCTATCATATGCCCCCCTTCTACTCCCATCATCGCCGCCAGCTTATGCTGCTTCACCACCCGGACCAGGTCCCCCGGTTCCTTTACGACTTCCATTTTCCCCGGATTCCTCCCCGCAATGGCATACAGCGAGTCGATCTCCTGGTTGGCCCGCTGAAACGCACTACCCGTACCATAACGCTCATCGCAAAAGATCGAAAAGACTTGTACATCCACACCACCTTTCTTGAAACGCGCCAGGTCGGAATGAGTCTTCCCTTTCAAATCTGTACCGATATCCAGCCCCATCAACGTCGCCGAGCTCAGCACGTCATTGTGCGTATCCGCCACCAACGCCTTTTCATGAACGGTAACATAAGCCTGGCCCATCCCATAAAAAGGGACCAACGCCAAAGCGCAATAAAGTATTGATCGAATAATCATAACGCAGCCCTCCCTTCCCAATGTAAGTACCGATCCCGGTGTGTCTCCGTCTCCGCCCGGGTCTGCACGTTGATATGCATGACCGATGCCGGAACCCCGCTCTTGACAGCTTGCCATTCCGGCAATCCCGGTCCATTCGGATTTCCATTCTTGATGAAGTTGGCAAAGTACTCCTGCATCGTCTTGGAGATCGCAAAGTCATCCGCCGTCCACGAATAGACCTTATTCAAGGAAAGGTCACCCAGCGCATATTCGATCTCGGCCGAATGCACCGCGCCCCGCGCCGGCTTTGCCTCCGGTCTCGCCCGCTCGAAGAAATATCGGTAAACCGGCTTGCCCCCCGTCTGACTTTGCATATCCAACCAGCGCCAGGTATTGAACGCAATCCCCCGATCATTCGCCAGCTCCGTACCTACCTGCTCGACATCGGCATCCGTAGCAACCGGATACAGCTGCAAAACGGAATCCGCTCCGGCGCCATATAATTTTCGAACTCCCTTCTCATAGTTTTCTTTAGTAGCCGGCGCATCGTTACCCACAATAGACTTGTAGCTGCCCTCATCCGAATTCCATCCCGCCAGCAAGGGTACGTGTGCCTGCTCCCCAGCCTTGAAGATCGCCACCGGCGCCTTGGGCAGAAAATAACCGTCGATGCACGCAGGAAAACGATAGCCACTGAACTTCCCCGCAGCCTCCAGCACCTTGTCCGCCGGCATCGCCCTTAGCTCCGCAATAGAATTGACACCGCAGCTTTGGGCAAATTTCACTCCGATCTGCTCGGCGCTGTATAAGGTAACCGGCGTACCCCCCAGTATCGAACCGCTCTCTCCGATCGCCCCGGCAATCAGCCCCCTCGACAACGGCGAAGCCATCTGCGCACACACCGACGTCGAACCCGCAGACTCACCCGCAATTGTTATCCGGTTCGGATCACCCCCGAACGCCTTGATATTCTCCCTCACCCAGTGCAGGGCGGCAGACTGATCCAGCAAACCATAGTTTCCAGACGCATGATGAGGCGACTCCTTCGTCAGATCGGGATGCGACAGAAATCCAAATACCCCCACCCGATAGGTAATAGTAACCGAAACGATTCCCTTCGTCGCCATACTTTCTCCGTCATATCTATTTTCCGACCCATCTCCGGCAATAAACCCTCCTCCAAAGAAATAAAGTAGCACCGGCAGGTTCTTTCCCCCACCCGGAGGCGCCCATACATTGAGATAAAGACAGTCCTCATTCTTACCATCGGCCCGAAAAACCATATCGCTATAGATAGGCGGTTGTACACCCATCGCAGCAAAATGATCCGCCTTTCGAACCCCCGTCCAGGACCGAACCGGCTGAGGAGCGGCCCATCGCAGCTCACCCACCGGCGGAGCCGCAAAAGGAATTCCCTTGAACGACCGCACACCACTCTTCTCCAAAACACCTTCCACGATGCCATTGGCGGTTTTTACTTGTAACTGTCCATATGCAACACTGGTGAAAAGGGTCCAGCACATCAGACCCATGATGGCAAGCTTTCTCATGAATTGATCGTATTTAAAGAATATTTTTCAGCTTCATATGCTGCAGCAGCATGATCGTCTTCCCATCCTTGATCTCACCCGTTTCCATCATCTGCACAGCCCGGTCGAACGATAGCTCCAGCACTTCGATATTCTCCTGCTCCTCCGCAACCCCGCCCCCCTCGTTTACCTTCATGTCGCTGGAGTACTCCGCAATAAAGAAATAAAGTATCTCGGTCACCGAACCCGGCGACATATAGGCTTCATAGACCTTCTCTATAGCAGAAACCTTATAGCCCGTCTCCTCCTCCGTCTCACGCCGTATGGCATCTTCCGGATTATCCTTGTCCAGCAACCCCGCACAAGCTTCGATCAACATCCCATCGGAGTTTCCATTGACATAGGTCGGCAACCGGAACTGTCTCGTCAATATAACCTTCCTCGACGCTTTATTATACAAAAGGATAGCGGCCCCATTGCCCCTGTCATACGCCTCCCGGCTATGCGTCTCCCACGTACCGTCTTTCTTTAATTGCTGATAGGTTATCTTTCGTAATGTATACCAATTGTCGGAAAGGACTTCCGTACCGATAATCTTGATCTCATTCGCTGCCATTCTCAAATATCCCGATTTTAGACCAAAAAACAGCCCCCCGAAAGACTAAAACCTTCGTAAAAGCACGAGTTTTTACTTCGGGAAATACCAAGTTCTAGGTGTTTGTTCCTAACACCCGTTAAGTTAACCAAGCAACTTATGTAATCGGCTATGCAAAAACGAGGCAGACAAAGCCTTCTGTCGCATCTTTGTGTGGTCAAACGATCGAACGACAACCCAAAAAATAACCGTTGCAAAATCCAGTTACTCCGAAAAACCGACATGCTAAACGACCGTTGCTAAAATCTAAGAAATTCAAAAATCCAATTAATCCGAAAAACCACTACCCCTGAACGCCCCGGCCTATCGTACCTGAGCACAACCCCTTTACCCGGCCTGTCACCTCTAAACCGTCCGTACCCGGCTCTACACCCGAACTACCCCAACCCAACCTTCGCACCTAAACCCAGGCCTTGGCCCTCGAAACCTTGACCGCTGGAAAAATCCGTATCCGACCCCTATTATGACCCAAACCATCCGTACCCGACCCCTGCTTACAACCCAAGCCGCTAAACCCGGCCCATTAACCCGGGCCATCCGTACCCGACCCCTTTTCAACCCTAGGTCCCTACCCGTAGAAAACCGGAGCCTGTCTCTGACACTGTAGCAACCAAATCGAACCCTTTACAGTGAATGAATTAACCCGCTGCAACCCCGGCGGGTTTTTTTATTATTTTTACCCCTAAACGAACCCGCTCCCTCATGCTGGACGCAATCCTGGCCGCCTACGGCTTTGAACCAAACACACAAGCCATTCCACACGGCACAGGCCTGATCAACCGTACCTGGAAAATCCACGCCCCCCAAAAAGGCAATTTCATCCTCCAACGAATAAACGAAGCAGTTTTCCGCCACCCTGAACAGATCGCAGAAAATATCGACAAGGTCAGCGACTACCTCGCCATCCACTATCCCGACGCCATCTTCCCCCGCCCAGCAAGGACCCTCACCGGCCAAACGCTCCTCGTCCCCACCCCAAATCAATATTTCCGCCTCTACCCCTTCATCGAAGGCTCCACAACCATCGACGTCGCCTCCAACCCCACCCAGGCCTACGAAGCAGCCCGAACCTTCGGCGCCTTCACCCGCATGCTCGCCCAATTCCCCGCCGATACCCTCCACTCTACCCTTCCCGGCTTCCACAACCTCTCCCGCCGCTACAAGGACTTCAAAATCGCCCTCGAAAAAGGCAATCCCCAGCGACTCCTACACGCCGAATCCCTGATAAGCTATCTCAAAAAACAAAGCAACATTGTCACCCAATACGAATCCATCCTGACCAACCCCAACTTTCACCGCCGCGTCACCCACCACGACACCAAAATCAGCAACATCCTGTTCGATGCACAAGAAAAAGGCATCTGCGTAATCGACCTCGACACCATGATGCCCGGCTATCTCATCAGCGACGTCGGTGACATGCTCCGGACCTATCTCTCCCCCGTATCCGAAGAAGAAAAAGAATACCGTCACATCGACGTCCGCGACGCATATTTCCAGGCCATCCTGGAAGGTTACCTCGAAGAAACAAAGGAACAATTGACCCGCGAAGAAAAAGAAGCATTCGTGTATTCAGGAGCCTTCATGATGTATATGCAGGCCCTTCGATTCCTGACAGACTATTTACAAGACGATATCTACTACGGCCGCCAATACGAAGAACATAACTTCGTCCGTGCCTCCAACCAGTCCACCCTCCTGGCCCTCTATCAGCAGAAAATGCCCCGCTATCTAAGCATGCTCGAAGCTTTGATTTAAATACGGAATCGGGTTCACGAAATAAGCCTTCTGCCACCCCTGTATGCTCTTATCCGTATGCCAGAAGTAAGGAATATACGTTCGGATATGATAATGAAGATGCGAAGGCTTTCCCTTGGCATTCCCCGTCGCCCCCACCGTCCCCAGCACAGCCCCCTTGCCCACCACCGCAAACGTCCTCGTCTTTATCTCCTGCAGATGAGCATAGTAATGAACCCGCCACTTCGGCCCCAGCACAAAGACGACATTCCCCCCAAGCCTGTTCTGCCCCGCATAGACAACCAACCCCGCCGTCGCCGGATGCACATTCGTTCCTGTTCTGGCAAAAATATCCACGCCCTTATGCGTCACCGATTCGCCCCACGGATAGGCCCAATAAGAATGTTGATCGTAGCTCGCCCGCGTGGCGCCTTCCACCGGCATGCTCAAGTGCTGGGGAAGCAAAAAACCAACAACCAAAATAACGAGTAAACCCATCAGGATTTTAGGGATCGGCCTTAGCCGCAGAAACCATTTCATAAGCTGAATATACTCATTTATTCCCCTTCTTACAACGCTTCATCCACCAACCCCTTCAAGCTCGCATACCGTTCCCCACGCCCATCATTCTTGATATAAAAAGTCATCAAAAAAGCACAATACCGGCCCCCTGGATCAACCCACGGAAAACTCCCGAACAACCCCGGGCTGGTCACCGCCTTCCCCATCACCCATTCCCCATATCCATAACCCAATCCCGGCGCCATCTCCGCAGGAGAATACGCAATCGTAACATCGGAAGTAATCCTGTTCACCTGCATCTCCGCAATACTCTTCTCGCTAAGTATCCGCTGCCCCTTGTACATTCCCTTATCCAGTATCATCACCAAAAAACGCATATAGTCCTCCGGCGTGCTGCTGGCGCCGCCCGCAGGCATAGCCACCGGCCCCCTGCCGAAATCGGTATTCTTCATCCCCAGCGGACCGGCAATCCGCTCCGCAAATAAAGTCTCGAAGGACTTCCCGCTGATCTTCTCCAGGATGGCCCCCGCTATCTGTAAACCCGCATTGCTATAATGAAAAACTTTCCCCGGCTCCCCCTCCATCGGCATCTCCGCAATCGCCCCGATCGCCTGGTCCATACTCGTAACACCCTTCCAATCTTTAATCGTCTCCTTCAAAGGCGGCTCCTTGATCCCCGTCAGATGCGAAAGACACTGCCGAACCGTAATCCCGCCCTTCCCGCTCGCCGACAACGCCGGCAAATACTTACCCACCGAGTCCGACAGATCCAGCTTCCCTTCATCTACAAACGTCATCACCAACGCCGCGCTCAACCACTTGCTACAGCTCGCGATGGGCTGCCGGCTTTGCATCGTATATTCGTCCAGATCCGCCTCCCTGCCCTGCTTACGCGCAATGAATTTATTGACCATCTTCTGCCGCCGGTTCATATCGTTGACCGACTTCAGATATATCACCTTTCCATCCTTGTACACCATCAGGATAGCCCTGCCTCCCATATCCTTCACGTTCTCCGCCATCCATTCATCCACTTTCCCAAACGAAGACTGCGCCTTTGCAACCTCACCCGAACCCACCAAAAAAAGCGCCACCCACAGAAAGATTATCCGCATTTGCATACAAAAGGTTTTTGTCAAACCCATTGACTCCTGCAAAGCCCAAAAGTTTAATTATTGCTTCTTAAACAGGTACCCATCGATCTCTACAAAATCGCTCTGCCTTGTTTGTAAGCCAGTTACCTTCCCCCCATTTATTTCGAATTTTGTCGAGAAGATCCCATATTCGATATTATCATACTGCAACAGCCACTCCCCATTATCCATATAGTCCAGCTTCGCCGTCAGATTCTCATGACTATTGAATTTTACTACCAGCCTTCCTCCCTCCTTCCTGACATCCAGCGAACCATAGATGGGGTTCGTATAATGCCCGCTATAGGCATCCAGTCCCATCGGCACAGCGCTACCCTTTACTCTCGCCTTCCATCCATTGATGGTCGCCATCGTATCGGTCATCACCCGCTGAAATCCCGGAAGAGCATTCTTGCTCCGGTTCCGGTAGGGCACGCCCAGATACGCATCCAGTAGCTGATGACGGAGCAAGACGAAGAAGTCCTGGTTGTCCTGATTGGTCAATATCGCCAGGCCAAGCCTTTCCTCAGGGACAAAGGTCACCACACTGACCATCCCCGCAGCCCCACCCGTATGCCAGTAAACCTGCCGGCCATTATAGTCGTCTACCTGTACGCCGAGTCCGTATCCCATGATATGCGTAGGCGTAGCGGATGACTTTCGGCTGCTGATAATGGAAGCGATGTCCCTCGTCTTCTGCAGGACCGAAAAAGGAAGGACCCGCTTCCCCTCATAACGGCCGCTGTCCAGCTGAAAGAGAAGCCAATGACTCAGATCGGATACATTGCTGATCAGGTCTGCAGCCGGGCCCAGATTGTCCCAATGGTCCAGCGGCACCGGATGCAGCTCCCCGCTAAAGGACGTCGTATACGGCTGCGGCAGACGAACCGACGACGGCACCAGCCGAAGGCTGGTATAGGTATGCGTCATCTGCAACGGCATGAGCAGACTGTCCTGCACATATTCCTCCCAGGCCTTCCCCGTCACCCGCGGAATCACCTGGCCCGCCGTCAAAAAACAGCTATTACAGTAACCCCAGGTCTGCCGGAAAGGATTCGATGGCTTCAACAGCCGTATCCGGCGGATGATTTCCTCCCTGCTCAAATTGCTATTCCAAAACGTAAAATCTCCCTGGAAGGTCTTCGTGCCAATCCGGTGACTAAGGATATCCCGAATCGAAACCAGCTGGCTGCTAACTGTATCATATAACCGGAAATCGGTAAGATATTTTGTCACCTTGTCATCCAGGTTCAGCTTGTGATCATACTCCAGCTGAGCCAGCGCCGTCGCGGTAAAAAGCTTGGTATTGCTGGCAATCATAAAGGGCGTATTCTCATCCACGGGCTCCTTGGAGCTGACGTCCTTTACCCCATAACCCTTTGCCAGCACAATCTTCCCATCCTTTACGATGACCAGCGCCAGTCCCGGAACCTTCCAGTCCTCCATCCCCTGCCGGATATAGCCATCCAGGCTATCGGTGACAAACGCAGGCGACTGGGCAAAAAGAGCGCAAAAAGGCAAGCATAAAAAAGCCAAAAGCAGCTGTTTCTTCATCTTGGTTATTTGAACTAAAATAACGTAATTTCCGTTCCTTATCCAAACCGTTTATCATGACCGAAGCCTTTCGAACCTTCCAAAAGTTCAACGACCCCGAATTGGCCGCCATCATCGCCGGCAAGCTGCAAGAGCTTGGCATCGAAACAGAAATCGTCGATGAATCGGCAAACTTCGATCCCTCCTACGCCAACAATTCCTTCGAACCGACCATCCACCTCAAGATCAAAGCCGACCGCTTCGACCGGGCCCATGCCGTACTCGAAGAATATTACCAGCAACAGGTCGACGATGTGCCCTCCCACTACTACCTCCTGTCCTTCTCCAATAGAGAGCTGATGGAGATCATCGCCAAACCCGACGAATGGGGGCACTTCGACTATGCCCTCGCCCAAAAGCTGCTCGCAGAACGCGGCCATCCCGTCACCCCCTCCACGATAGAAACCCTCAAGGAACAACGCATCGAAGAGCTCGCCAAACCCGAACCCGAAAAAAACCAGACCACCTGGATCGTCCTTGGCTACTTCTTCTCAGTCTTCGGCAGCTTCCCCGGCATACTCATCGGCTACCTGCTGGCCTTTACCCACAAAACCCTGCCCAACGGCCAGAACGTCCACCTCTACTCCCCCGCCACCCGCGAGCACGGTAGAAAAATCTTCTTCATCGGCCTAATGACCCTTGCTTTCTGGGTCGTTTATAAAATAACCCACTAAAAACCTTCCCCGCAGCCTAGCCCCACCCAGCCACCCCCCATACCCCTTCCCGCCAACGCTTAACATTAAGGTAACATAGCGGTAACATTGGCGTTACCGGCAGGAAAAACCTTTGCCGGAAACTACACGGCTTATGATAAAAGTTCTACGCAGTCTTCCCCTCCTTACCCTTACCCTCCTCCTAACCGGACACATCCAAGCCCAATTCGGCACCGGCCACATCGCCGTCATCCAGGGCGACGCTGTCGCAAACAATACTACCATCCATATCCTCGAGCTCAATACCACAACACCCAACCAAACAAATCCGATCTCGAGCAAAGCCATCGGCGACGCTTCAACCCCCTTCCGCATCTCCGCCAGCGCCGGCACAACAGGCTATCTCTCCACAACTAAAGATGGCTCCCTCCTCTGCTTTACAGGAGTCAACACCGCCAGCACCGGCAATGCCAACGGCCTCAATCCCCGCGCCGTTGGCACCCTCGACGGCAACCAGAATTTTAGCATAAAAACCACCTATACCGGCAACTCCGGTCAGCAAACCCGCGCCGCCACAAGCCTCAACAACACCGACTTCATCATCGCCGACCAAAGCGGTATCTACATCAACGGCGCCACCAGCCCCGACCCAGCCGTTAACGTCAAGTCCGCCAAGGCCTTCGGCAATACCGTCTATATCGGCAACGCCAACATGGCTCCCTCCGTACAGGTCGGCACACTCTCCGGCAACACGCTGACCGGTCTTCCCGGCCTGGGCGCAGAAAGCAATTTTCAGGATTTCTATATGCTCTCCTCTAATGATGACGGCGTCTACGACATCCTCTATGTCGTAGCATCCAGCTCCGTCACAGCCGGCACGATCACCAAATATTCCCTCGTCAGCGGCGCCTGGACCGTCAACGGCACTCCATATTCCACGGGCTTCGGCGGCTTTGGATTGACCGCCCAAAAAACAGGCACCGGCCCCACCGCCGGAGCCGAGCTCTACCTGGTCTCGGGCAACAACTCCACCGGCGGCAACAGCCTGATGAAGGTCATCGACGGAAATGGCTATAACACAGATATCAACATAACCGCCACCAGCACCCTCTATACCGCCACCAGCACAACCATCCTAAAAGGACTAGCCTTCGCACCCGCCGGCACCACGACACCCCCTCCCCCCAATCCCACGGTTACGCTCTCGGCCTCTACGACCACCGCATCCGAAGCAGCCGGTACCGTAGTCACGCTGACCGCCACGGCCTCTGCACCCGTTACCGGCGACCAATCTGTAAGCGTCTCGGTCTCCGGTAATCACCTAACCGGCAGCGATTATAGCATCTCCGGCATCGCCATCACCATCCCCAACGGCGCCACCACCAGCACAGCCACCCTTACTATAATAGACGACAACGAGGTAGAAGACCCGGAAAAAGCAACTATCACGATCGGCAGCCCCACCTCGGGTATCACGGTCGGAACTCCTTCTTCCGTTACCATCTCCATCGCCGACAACGACGTATCCTCCAACCCGATGCGGATCACCGAATACATGTATAATTCCTCCCCCAGAGAGTTTGTCGAGTTTACCAACACCGGCGCCACCGACATCGATATGACCGGGTGGAGCTATTCCGACAACGGCGAAACACCCGGAGCCGTCAGCCTCAGCGCCTTCGGAATTGTACACCCAGGCGAATCCGTCATCCTCACCGAAAATACCGAAAGCGACTTCCGCTCGGACTGGAACCTCTGTAACGGAGTAAAGATTATTGGCGGCAACACCGTCAACCTGGGCCGGGCCGACGAGATCAATCTATACGATAATAACGGCATCCTCATCGACCGGCTGACTTATGACGACCAAAACCTTGGTGGCCCCAGAACCGATGGCAAAAGCGCCTGGGTCAGCTCCGCCGCCCTCGGCAGAAATATCATCACCAGCTGGACGCTTTCCACCGTCGGCGACGGCGAAGCCTCCGTTACCGCCATCAGCGGCAGCATCGGCAGCCCCGGTAAAAGCTCCCTCGGCGGCACTCCCTATAACCCATGCACCGTCGTAGACCCCGGCACGCCCACCATCGACATGGACGTCACTACTACTTCCAACCTTATCGACGGCGGCGCTACCGTACCACCAGCCAATGCCTTTACCCTCAGCGGCGTCACCAACGACGCCACCGACCCAGTCAGCACCCTCGGCATCGCCTTCACCATCGGTGACGACGCCACACCGGTGAATAGCCTGACCGTAACAGTTAGCAGCGACAACCAGGCCGTAGTCCCGGATGCCAACCTGCCGCTCACCGGCGCCGGAGCTTCCCGCCTGCTCAAGATAACACCGCTTGCAACCGGCTATGCCAACATTACCCTGGACGTTTACGACGGTACGCTCCACGGCCAGTACGTCCTGCACTACGCCGCCTCCGAGTCCGCCACAGCCAGCAGCCGCTGGTTCACCGGCATCGCCGACGCTTCCGCAGCCATCCCGCTGGACGACGACTACATGGTGATCGCCGACGACGAGCACAACATGCTGTACGTATACAATCGGAACAGCTCCGGCCTGCCCGTAAAGAAGTATGATTACAGCGCCGGCAACGGCCTCAACCTCACCGATGGCTCGCCCGGCGCCTTTAAAGAGGTGGATGTGGAAGCATCCGCCCCCAGCCCCACCGTCGGCGGACGCAGCTACTGGCTGGGCTCCATGAGCAACGGCAGCGACTTTTCCAATAAGCCGAATCGTGACCGCGTGATCGGTGTCGACATCAGCGGCACCGGCTCCGCCACCAGCTTCACGCTGGCAGGTTATATCGCCGGACTCCGCAACAAGCTGATCGCATGGGGAGACGCCAATAGCCTCGATTTCACCAATAGCGCCAAAGACGGCGTCGACGCCAAGACCGACAATGGCTTCAATATAGAAGGTATGGCCTTCGCCCCCAATGGCTCGACTCTCTATATCGGTTTCCGCGCTCCCCTCATACCCGTGGGACACAAAGCTATCATCGCCCCGATCGAAAACTTCGAGGACTACTTCAATGGCACCACGACAAACCCCACCATCGACGCTCCCATCGAGTTCGATCTCGGCGGCCGAGGAATCCGCGACATCGTCCGCCTGCCCAACGGCACTTATGTGATCGTCGCAGGCAGCACAGGCGCAACAAACATCCCGGCCCTCTTTCGCTGGACCGGCGACCGCAACGAAGTTCCCGTACAGCTGACTTCCTTCGACCTGACAGGCCTCAACGCAGAAGCCGTGCTACCGGTCAACGAAGGCGGACAGCTCTCCCTGGACAAGCTCCAGGTCATCAACGACGACGGCGACCACGTCTTCTACGGCGACAACGTCATCGCCAAGAACCTGAGCAACGATAATCTTAAGAAGTTTACGTCTACTCTTGCCGTCTCTTCTATCCCGGGCGTGCTGCCCGTCAAGTTCGAGTCCTTCACGGCCATCCGCCAGGGCTCCGACGTCCGTCTCGACTGGAAGACCGGCGCCCCCGGCGACGTAGCATCCTTCGACGTACTACGCAGCACCAACGGCGTCGACTTCAGCCATATCGCAACGGTGACCGCTACTTCCATCCAAACCGCGTATGGTTTTGTCGACCAGAACACGCCAACCGGCCGCCTCTACTATCGCATCCAGTCTAACGAATATACCGGCAACCACTCCTTCTCGACTATTCGCGTAGTCGGCACAACCAGCGCCACCGAAGCCCAGGTGAAGGTGTACCCCAACCCGGTTACGAACAACGTCTTTACGATTACGACAGGCAATATGGGAGTCAAAACGGTCAGCGTCTTCACCGACGCAGGTGTCCTCTATCAACAGCTCCAGTTCAGCGAAACGGCCAAAGACATCCCGACTTCCAGCTGGCCCAGAGGCTACTACCTCCTGCGCATCACACTGGCAGACGGAACTCAAGCTACTCAAAAGCTGATCGTCCAATAAGAACGTAGAACCAGGACAATGCAAAAGGCCCTCCAATTGGAGGGCTTTTGTATTATATTGCAACTTATGAGAACACTAATTTTTATCTTCCTCCTCTATAGTTCAGTCACACAAGCCCAAATTTTCCCCGGCTGGTACGCCGACCCCGAAGCGATCATCTTCGACAACACCTATTGGGTCTACCCCACCTTCTCCGATAAATATAACAACCAGGTCCACTTCGACGCCTTCTCCTCCACCGACCTCGTCCACTGGCAAAAACACGCCAATATCCTCGACACAAACGCCATCCGCTGGGCCAAACGCGCCATGTGGGCCCCCGCCATCACAAAAAAAGACGGAAAATATTACTTCTTCTTCGCCGCCAACGACATCCAAAACGACTCCTCATACGGCGGAATCGGCGTAGCCATCGCCGACAAACCCGAAGGCCCCTACAAAGACTACCTCAAACACCCCCTCATCGACAAATTCCATAACGGCGCCCAACCCATCGACCAGGCCATCTTCCAGGACAAAGACGGCCAGTATTATATGATCTACGGCGGCTGGCGCCACTGCAACATCGCCCGCCTCAAACCCGATTTCACAGGCTTCCTCCCCTTCCCCGACGGAACCACCTTCAAAGAAATAACCCCCGACAATTATGTCGAGGGTCCATTTATGTTCCGCAAAAACGACAAGTATTATTTTATGTGGTCCGAAGGCGGCTGGACCGGCCCCAATTACTCCGTTGCCTATGCCGTCGCCGATTCCCCCACCGGCCCCTTCAAACGCATCGGCAAAATCCTCCAGCAGGATACCACCGTCGCAACCGGCGCAGGACACCACTCAGTGATCCACATCCCCAACACCGAAGACTATTACATCGTCTACCACCGCCGTCCCCTCGGAGAAACCGACGCCAACCACCGCGTCACTTGTATCGATCACATGTATTTCAACCCCGATGGCACGATCAAGCCGGTGAAGATCACCAAAGAAGGAGTGACCGCCCGTCCTATACGACCGAACAATTAACGACCGTCGGACTCTTGTCCGGACCATAGGTAAACGTCAATACCTTCTTGACATCCTTGACCAGGTTGAGATCGGTCGCATATTGCAATAACAATCGACCCATCGCCAGCAGGCCAAACGGATATTGCTGATATCCCATCAGTTTCTTATAAGAGATATTGAAGTCGGACCACCTTGACCTGGACTGTATCCGGCTCTGCAAGTCGGTCATTCCGGTAAAGAAGTCCACGAAATCTGCCTGCAGCGTCGGATTCGCTCGTATCACTCCGGCGAAATAATCATCGAACGTCCAGTTCGCCGGATTTACTTCGAACTTCGACAGGTTATCGGGATCATTCAAACCCTGCAGCTCCTCCTCTACCATCGCAGCATATTCAGAAGGTTCCAAATCGGGAGTATCCAGATAGCTGCTGAACAAAGGCGCATAGGTATCCAGCCGTACCTGCGGGTTCGCCCGCAGAGAAAATTCCGCCAGGAAGCTCATCGACGCTCCCATAGCCTTCGCAAGCTGTTTCTTGCTGTTCGTACCCCATCCGTCTGCCGCCAGCTGAGCGATCAATGCCCGCATCACAGCCGGCGGAAAGACCAGCTTCCCCTCGACCAATACACTCTTTCCGATAGCGTCTTTGTATTTGTCGACAAGCCGGTCCACATCCGCCGTATTGACCGCCCCCCAAAGAGAACCCCTGTCCAGGTAGGCCCGAAAATCCTTCTCGTCCATGCTGGTGTCCTTCAAAACGGTATTCAACAAAAAGGTAAAATCAAAACCGTCGATCGTGGTAACCGCCGAATATTCCGGCATCGCAGCGGTCATTTGAGCCGTATATCCCCCGCTGCCCTTGATCAGCTTCCATTTATATCCACTGATCCGGTCCAGCGAGATCTGGTTCTTGTCCCCCTTCAGGTTGGTCAGGATGGTATCCTTATCCTGCGTATAGTTCTTGGTGGTCAAAAGAGTGAAGTTGAAGAGCGTCAAACCCAGCCCCCAGGACTTCGTGACGGTCAGCACCTTTTCATTCAGATAGGAAACCAGCGTAAAAGGAACCTGCTCGCTCCTCATATCGTTTAGCAATCCTCCCATCTTGAATTTCAACAGATCGCCATGATACTTCTTCAGATCACTCCCGGCTACCACAACGCTCAACAGCTCCTTCTTCTCTTCGATCCGGTTATACTGATAGGTAAGAGACATCGAAACACTCTCCGTCGCCAGCTTGGTAATGGCGTCGGAGATATCCTTCTCCAGCGCCTTCAGCTGCGGCGTCAGCAGGTCGATGGGCGCCGGCATCTTGTCCAGCTGAAACAGCTTGAAGAGCTTATCTACGATAGGCGCCTTCTTCCCCTGCTTGAAATTCTGAACCGCCGTATTGATCTCGGTAATCGTGCTGCCCAGCGTAGACTGTATCACCTTGTCGCAAAGAGCGCCTACCTGGTTGCCCAGCTCGGTCGGGTCGGCAAATTGCACACCGATAGAAGAACCGAACGTAACGGCTGTATTGTTCGACTTCTTCTTGCAGACCGAGATCAGATACTGCCCCCCGGCCTGCTTCTTCAGCAGATACGAAAAGTCATCGGACACTGTCACGGCAAAAGAAGCCGTAAAGGAAGGAAGCAGACTTATATCCAGGGTCACAGGCACAGGCAGCTTGCTGCTCAGGGTGCTGATACCCGTAGACAGAATATTCGACCAGCTGACTTTCAGATTACAGGAAAGACTCCCGCTCACCAAAAAACCCAGCCCATTATTCTCTTCCAGGTTCTCGACATCTTCCCACTTGAAGATGGTCTTGAAATGTTTCAGGTCTTCCATAAAAGCATCCCTCACCAGCTGGCTATTGGGATGCTTCTTATAATATAGACACTTCGCGCTGCCCGAAGCCGACAAATCCAGGTCGAAGCCGAGCTGCGCAAGCGTAATCTGCTGATTCGCCTTCGCCGTCACCGTATTCGCATACTTGAGATAGGCCTCGCTCGCCGTATTGAACACGATCGGCATATCCTTCGCCCCCAAAAAAGCACTGTCATCGACATCGTTCTCGTCGTTGAACAACAACACGTCCATCGCCGCCCCAGCGCCAAACGAAAACGTAATGTTTTCCAGCGTCAAAGGATAGGACTGCTCAGCCTTCAACGTAAGGGGCTTATCATGGCTCATGAGCTCTTTTTCCTTCAGAGACTTGGGATGCAGCAATTCTTTAATCGGATGAAAGGTCTGGCTTAAATCTTCCATAGTAGGTTTATTGTTTTTGGTTAGCAACAGAACAGATTACTTCTTCTTGGGCCCCGCCTTCTTCTTCCCAGCCGCAGCCTTCGCAGGCGTCCCCGCCTTCTTCTTCGACGACTTCGCCCTCTTATTAAAATCCAAACAAAGATCTATCCAAAAATCCAGCTCCTTTTTCCTCTGCAAATCCTCCTCATTAACCAGGATATACCCCTTATACTCCCTCCCCTTCATCACCATCGCCCGGCAAGGCTTCTCCTCCAACAATTGATCGTGCAGATCCGGATCAATCCGGCACATAATCCGGTCCGGACCTACACTGATACACATCTTGTCGTCGACCATAAAGGTCATCCCCCGAAACATCTTCTTCTCTTCCACCTTGGGCACGTCGACCAGGGCCTCCCGTATCCGGTCGGCCAATCTCTCGCTATAAGGCATAATAAAAGATTACTATTTACCTTCTTCCCCTCGGCATCTCTTCTCCGCCAAGCCGCGGGTCCTGCCGCATCTTCAATTCATAGTTTACCGGAGGTTCCTTACCCGCCAGGTTCTTTACAAAGTAATCCCAACGGCGACGCATCATATAAGGGCCATACTGACCATACGAGTGCGGACTATTCGGGAACACTACCAGGTCGAAGCTCTTGTTCGCTTTTTCAAGCGCTTCCACTACCAGCATCGTATTGTAAGGAGGCACATTATTGTCCATCAAGCCATGCGCCAACATGAGCTTTCCCTTCAGGTTCTTGGCATAGTTCTGATTGGCCTGCATTTCATAGTTCGACTTCCCATCAGCTCCGATCGTCAGCAAACCGTCATAACGCTCGCCCCAATCGTCTTCGTAGTTACGGTTTTCATGGTTACCCGATTCGGAAATACCAACCTTGAAGAAGTCGGGGAAACGGAACATCGCCCCCGCCGTGGCAAATCCACCGCCGGAATGCCCCCAGATCCCGACCTTGTCGACGTCGATATAAGAATGACGGCTTGCCAGCTCCTTGATACCGGCGACCTGGTCAGCCAGCGTATTCGTGGACATATCACCATAGCTCATATCATGGAAGCTCTTCGAACGATAAGGATTGCTCGTACCCTCGATAGCCACCACGATGAATCCCAGCTCGGCCAGGGCTTGATGGTCTCCGCGGGAAACCGTAAAGCCCCACGCACCACCGATGCTACCCCCCTGCGGACCCGGATAGATATAGTCTATTATCGGATACTTCTTCGTGGAATCCATATTCGAAGGCACAAACATCAATCCGTAGATATCGGTCTTGCCATCCGCAGCCTTCACCGTGATCGGACGGGGCGCCTTCCATCCAGTAGCGGCAAGACGGGAGATATCCGCCTTTTCCAATGCCGTAACGACTTTCCCATCCAGGTTGCGCAAAACCGTAACCGGCGGTACGTCGGGCTGGGAATAGCTGTCTACGATATAATTTCCTTCAGGAGACAGCGTCACCGCATGGTTCCCCTCTTCCGGGGTCAGCAGGGTCAGCTTCTTTCCATCGAAACCGACACGGTACAGCTTATTGAAGTAAGGATTTCCACCCTCGCGGCCCACCGCCAGGAAATAGATCAGACGCTTCTTCTCGTCGATCTTTACCAATCTCGAAACTACCCATTCTCCTTTGGTGATCTGATTCTTCAGCTGCCCCGTTTTCGAATCATATAGATATAGGTGCCCCCAGTTATCCCGCTCGGAATACCAGATGATCTCGTTCGACTTGCCGAGATAACGCCAGTCGATCGCGTTCCGGCCCGACTCGAACTGCGTGGCTACCGTTTCGGTAAACACTTCCCTGACATCCCCCGTCGCAGCATCGGCAATCCGGACTTTCTCGATCTTATGGTCGCGGCTGGTCGATACAAAAGCCAGCTCGGAAGCATCTTCATTGAATTGTACGTCGTCCAGCGTACCGCTGCTGGCGATGTCGTCGCTCAACGTTGCACGATGCGGATCAGCCGGGATCTTCAGAAAGATCACCTTCGGCGTATCTACATTGATGATCACGCGATGGATCATCGCGATTTCCTTATCCCCGGGCAATGGGTACTTCCAGGCCTTCAACGTCGGATGACCGACATTGGTCGTCACCAGGTACATATCACCCACATTCCGTTCGTCTTGTTGGTTGGTAATGATCTTCCTCGAATCCGCAGACCAGCCCAGTATCGGGCGGTCGCTGCTCTTCCAGCCCGCATTGTCCGTAGCATACCCGTAGTCCTTGACGCCATCGGTGGTCAGCTGGGTCTCCGCACCCGTAGCCACATTCTTCACCCACAAATTATAATTCCGGATAAAAATCGCTTTCTTCCCATCGGGCGACAGCAGCTCACCCCCTCCTCCTCTACGTCCGCCACCTCCGCCAGGAGCCGGGGCATCCACCCCCAATTGCTTCAAATCCGGCGCAGCCGTCCTCGTCCCCTTTACCGGGTCGACCAATACATATTCACTGCCCTGCGCAGTCAATACCCTATACCAGAACTTGTCCCCCGGCAACCAGTTGGGACGCACATTCGCTCGGTCGACCAGCTGGTCGGCATTGTACCCGAGCATCCGCTCGGCGCGAGAATAATCTTCAGTTGTAACAGCAGTGGGTTGTTGCGCCTGTGTGGTCAAAGCCAGCGATAGCGCGATAGTAGAGAAAAAGTATTTGCTCATGGTGGTAGATACAGCAGTTAGTTCGCTGTGAGGGGCTGAATTTACAGCAAAATACCCTTCCGGCCATAAAAAATGATGACCGGATCGACCCCGCCTTCCCAACGGCAAAAACACTACCCCTCAACCCACACTACCCCTTAACCCGCCCAATCCCAAACTGATCCCCCGCCTTCACCGGCTTTCCCCCTTCAAACTGCACCTCCACCATTTTCTCACTCTCGACAGGCGCCCCCTTCTCATCCTTAAGTGCCGTCACCACTGCCTTTGTCTTTGCATCGATCACCTCACCCGTCGAAGGCAACGCATACTTTCCATCGATGCTAAACGTAATCCAGCCAGGCTGCTCTCTCACCTTGATCGTCTGCATTTGACGCGCCTTACCCCCCTTTAACGAAAACACATGCACAGCTTCGTTGAAACCATCCGCCAGCCACAGCTCCTGTTCGTCGGGACTCAGCGCGATTCCATGCGACGGACAGCCATGCCGCTTCACCGGCCCCTGCTTATATCCCTGCACGTCGACATGCTCGATCATCTTTCCGCTGCGCAAGTCCCCGACTTCGAATCCCAGTAAGCTGTCGCAGTTGACATAGCACCGCTCCTGCCGCGAATCGATCGTAAAAGGACGAATATGATTGAAGAAAGGCCCAGCCTGCGTTACACTATAGTCCGACGTTTTCACGACGGTCAGATAGTTGGACCTAAGCCCCTCCAGGTACACCTTCTTGCCATCCGGTCCATAAACGGTATTGTGCGAGCCCGAACGCGTAACCACCTTATGCAGTACCTCCCCCGTCCTCGCATCCAGCACCTTCCAGTCATCCCCCTCCAAAGACGGCAGATAGATGGTCTTCCCATCCGGGCTGATCGACATCCTGTCACAGCCGCCTTCATACTTCTTCTCCCAAACCAGCTTGTCCGTCTGCAAGTCCAGGCACTGCAAAGCCTGAAGTGTGCTGATATAAATACAATTCGTATACAGGCTTACCGCCACACCCTTGACATTGGAAGGCTGCCCCTTCTCGTCGAGACCCGCCGTAGCAATCCGCTTCACAAACTGGAACTGATTATCCATGTCGAATACCAGCAACCCATGCCCGCCATATTCCAGGTAATTACGGATCCCCGGTGCAGCGACATAAAGAAAACGGTGACGTGAAGGAGGTGAAGAAAACCGCGTAAAGCTCAAAAAGGCCACACAGGCCACGGCAGCAATAGAAAGGTATTTTTTCATAAATAAGAAATAAGGTCCTTCAAGTTACCGAAAAAAAAGATGCGGGCCATCCGTCAGGATGACCCGCAAGTATTATTGGCGAGCCCGGTCCGCACCGAGAAAAAACTGGTACGGCCCAGCGCTCTATTGGATTTTCTACTTTACAACGGCAAAATCGCCGCAACCATCTTATCCGCTTCCGACTGCTGGAAATTGGTGACCGTCCCATCGTCACAAGTCAACAGATACCAAACCTCACCGACCTTCGCAGGCCCCCTCTTGACCGGAGCTGGAGGAGCAGCGTTCTTCGCGCTCTTCGGATCGGGCTTGGGCGCCTGAGGAGCAGAAGGCGCATCCTTCATGACGTCGGCCCGCTTGATGCTAAAGCCCTTGAAATTGGCCGTAGTACCCGTACCCAATTGCGCCAACGAAGACAAAGCCTGCTGAAAATACTTCAGCTGCGCCTTATCCTTGAACTTCAAGCTGGCCATCACCACAGAATTGCCGAACTGCTGATCACGGTAGGAAAGCGCATACGTAGTATCGCGATCCTTGATGACGCGCTGTAAATCCAAAGGCCAGGTTTCAGTAGCCGCACGCAATTCTACAAGACTGATAGTCGAAGAATTGGTCAGCGTGAACTGCGCCTCGGACCGCTTGAAAAAAGGTGTAAATAAGACTAAGAGAAGAAGCTTTTTCATATCAGTGACGTATTTTCTTAGGTATCAGAAAAAATCGGATACTTCCGGTTACCAATAACGAACAGAAAACGGGATTATTGTAATGGTGGATAACTTGCAAAACCTCGGGCGCACCTATAACTTTCGAATGGTCCCCCTTAAAATAGCTACCTCCGGCTGCCGGAACTCCGTCGTTCCTTCCTTATAACGCAGCAGATAAGAAGTACCATCGACCCTGGTCGTCGACCGCTTGATCGTAAAATCCGAAAACCGCGCCAGATCCCCATTGTTATTCAACACCGAAAAGGCGCTGTCCAGATAACGCAGCTGGCTCAAATTCTTGAACGGCAGCGTATCCATCACCTCCCCGACCATAACCTGCTGATCACGAAAAAGCAGCACAAAAGCCGTATCGCGATGCCCCGTCCATTGTTCGAGACTGATTGGCCATTTGCCCGTTCTGACGTCCGCTAAAGTAATCGTGGAAGTAGCTCTCATAAACGACGAGCCCCCGACAAAGGGAAGAAAAAGTGCAAAGAGGAGTAGTTTTTTCATACGATGTTTGGATTCCGCAATATAGAAACATAAATTTATTTCTGCAAGAATACCATACACAAAGATCATTCCTAAACTTTCCTAACCCAGGTCAACCAGGCCATGCCCCCGTTAAACAAAACCAAATAAATCGGAAACAAAGCATACAGCATATCATGCCCAAAACAAATGCTTAACGCCAGCACCGATGACCCCGCTCCCAATATCCACGCTACCGATCGCTCCGAAGCCGGCTCCTTCCAAGCCTTCACAATCGTAGGTATCCCAAGCACCCCGTCCGCCAATATCGCAAAGATCGTCGTCACCCACGCATCCTTCGATAGATAGTACAAGCCTAAACAACCCAATCCAAGAATCAAAAAAATCCAGTCGCGGGCCAGCAACGAAAAATTCCGCACAAACACAGCCCCCAGCACAATGATTACACAGCCCGCCGTCGAACATAAAATCGAGGTCAGACTCCACTGCCAACCCTTGCTCACCACCTGCGAAACCACACTCGTTCCCATCAAAAAAGCCCAGCCCAGCCACGATAGTATACTCGGCGTAATCTTTCGGCGAAGCGTATTTCCCAGGTAAAAAATCTGTGCGCTCCCAATCATGATACCGGCTATAATCCCAATCACCCGCTCCAAACTACCTGTTACCATTATATACAATATTTTATCTATCTTGCCAGCAAACCTAATACAATCCCCGAACCTATATGCAAAAGTTTTGCGTTCTCCTGCTGACTTTATTCCTATTCTCCTGCAGTAAAAATACATCGACCGAAACAGGTACCGGTAACAACAACAATAACAACAACGGCGGCAACAACAACGGAGGAACAACCACCGGCTACTACATAAAATTCTCCATGGACGGCGCAACCAAAACGTTCAAGACAAACGCCATGGCCATCGTGACCACCAACTCCGGCGCAACGAACCTCGCCATGGTCGCCAACGCCGCAACAACCAGCCTCGAAGGTATCAACATCACCATCGGCGGCTCGACCTCCGGTAACGCCATCGTCCCCGGCACCTACTCCGAAGACGGCAGCCCGAACTTCCTGGTAGCCGGCGTATACAACCCCGGAAGCACCTCCATCATCTACTCTGCCGGCCTTCATGCCAGCACCGGCAATCCATTGAAAATAGTAATCAGCGATATCAGCACCTCTACCGTAAAAGGAACTTTCGGCGGAGATTTCTGGTATTCGCAAGTCGGCTCCCTACCTACCAGCTCCGACAAAAAAGTCCTCTCCAACGGCGAATTCTATCTACCCGTCTCCAAACAATAAAAGAATTCCTGAATAAAAGAAAACCCTTACAAAGGACATATTTTCAAGTAAATCAGAGCCCCGCACAATAAAATAAACCTTGTGGGCGCTAAACATTTAGTTTAATTTTAAAGTGACTCAATCCACTTATCTAAGTTGAATAACCAGGTTACATCACCCAGTACAAAAGCCAGGTTCTGGCAGCTCAATACCTTCATTGTGCTCGCCATGGGCTGTAACTTCATCAATTTCCTGTATTATGTCATTGACGGAATGGACAATAGCGCCACGATCGAAATCTGCGGCATCGTCGTCCTCTTCATCTTCGTCCTGCTGAACCTAAAGGGCCTCTTCGGCGTCCCCACCCTGCTCAGCATTTTCTTCGTCAACCTCCACGCCTTTTCTCTCTGCTATGTTCAAGGCACTCATCAGGGCGCATACCTATACCTGTTTCCCTTCGTCATGGCCATGATCTTCTTCCTCCGGGTCCGCAAAAACGACCTGGTCGTTACCGTCTTTATCATCGCCACCGCACTCAACCTCCTCGCCATCGTACTGTTCCTTCCCTATCATACCCGCCTGGAACCAGTAAGCGAGGCCGTCGACAGCAATCACCTGAAGCTGAATATCACCATCAATTTCTTATTGGTCATCGTCTTCTTCTATGTGGTTCTCAACCTCCTCGACGCAAAGGAGAAAAAAAACAAGAAACACATCGCCTCCCTCCAGCAGGCCGAGTTCGAAATCCTGCAAGCCAAGGAAAAAGCCGAAAAAGCAGCCGCAGCCAAAACCCGCTTCATGAGCAACATGAGCCACGAGCTGCGAACACCGCTCAATGCCATCATCGGCACTACACACCTGCTAATCCAGGACTTCGACCACCTGCACGAAAGCGATAATTTCAAGATCTTGAAGGATTCTTCCGAACACATGCTCCACCTCGTCAATGAAGTCCTCGACTTCAACAAGCTCGACGAAGGCAAGCTCGAGTTCGTCAGCGAACCCTTCGACCTCAGCCAAACCCTGCATCAAGCCGCCGACGCCGTCACGACTACGATACATCAAAAGAATATCCAGCTGTTTCTGGAAATTTCCACTCTTCCTGGCGATAAAAAGGTAATCGGTGACGAGATGCGGCTCAAACAAATTATTCTCAACCTTCTGTCCAACGCCGTTAAGTTTACCGAGATCGGCTCGGTCACCCTAACCGCCCACGTCAACCACCTGACAGAAGCAGGAGCAGAAATCTATTTCGCCGTCGCCGACACAGGCATCGGGATACCACCCGAAAAGATGCCCATCATCTTCGACAGCTTCACACAGGCCGACGCCGAAACAACCCGCAAATACGGCGGCTCCGGTCTGGGTCTAAGCATCTGTAAAGAGCTGGTCAAAAAGATGGGCGGACAGCTCAAAGTCAACAGCACCCCCGACAAGGGAAGTACTTTCTATTTCACGCTCCTGCTCTCCTTCGAGCAACGCAATATCATCCTTCCCACCGAGCAGCTCCGTGGACTAAAGAAGCTCAACGGCGTCAAGATCCTCCTGGTCGAAGACAATACCGTCAATATGAAAATCGCCCGCCGCTTCCTCCACAGCTGGGGCGCCAGCATCGATACCGCAGAAAACGGCCTGGTCGCCTGGGAGATCTTCCAGCAGCAGTCGTTCGACCTCCTCCTCGTCGACCTCGAAATGCCCCTCATGGACGGCAAGGAGCTCATCACCCAGATCCGCACCGTCAACAAGCACGTCCCCGCCATCGCCTTTACCGCAGCCGTCTACGAAAACATGTACGACGACCTCCAAAAGCACGGCTTCAACGGCTTCCTCCACAAACCCTTCAGACCCGACGAGATGCACCGCAACATTTTATTACATTTAGGGCTCAATTGATCATCCCCATGACCTTGCTGCAACGCCTCTTTCCCATAAAAGAATTCACCCTCGTTACCAGCCTCCCCATGGAACAGCTACGGCAAAGGTTTGAGGAAGAAGTGGACACGTCCGGCAGTTTTCAAACAACGATGCCCTGGAGCAGCAAAAGCAAGCTTTACTATGGCAGATTTGATTATTCTTCTTTTTCAGTCAATAAAAATTGGCAAAAATCCCCCCGTGAAGTATTCGGAACCTTTATCCCGTCGGGAGAACAAACACTCATTCAGATTCAGATCAGACCCGGGACCGGAAGAACTTTAAAAGCAGCCGCCGCATGGTGCATAAGCCTGATCATCCTGGCCTGGTCCCTCGTTTCAATCATCGTCAATTTCGACCATCCACCCGAAAACACCCGGAAAATGATAACCGCTTCATTGACCATCGCCGTCATCGCCTTTATCATTCCCAACGCCGGATTACAGGAACAGGTCAGATCGACCCAACAATTACTTAGCAGGATTTTTCAAGCTTCCCCAACCGAAGACACCCCCCCTCTCAATCCGTAATAAACGCCAAATTCGGATGAGCATAAGCCGGCTTCTTCAACTGTAACTTCAATTTCTTGAACGATTCATAAGGCCCCTTCGTAACAAACATATTCACGAGCCACGCAGGAAGATCTCCCCCCGGATCCGCCTTCAACGTATAATCGACCCTTATCCTATCCTTCCCCAACGGATAAATCACCCACTTACCCTCCGACTTTTGAACCCGCACGATATCCTTCTTCACCGGCAAAAAACCCGGCTCCGTCGGACCATAGATTGTCACCACTCGCGTATGCGTGTCCTGCACCGCCTTTAACCGGGCAATAAAATCCCGGTTGCTCGCCGGCCAGGGAATACTTACTTCAGAATAATATACAACCTCAGAAGGGGAAACCTGTTTCACCAAAACAGAAGACTTCGTACTATAGACCCACTCGGCGCCCGTATTCACGTCCAGAATCACCGCTACCATTTGAGAAAGGGTAGCATCCAGATCGCAAACTACCCGAATCGCCTTGAACTTGGAATCCGAAGGCGTCCGCGTATAAATGGAAATACCCTCCTTATCCGTCTTCAATTTCCAGTCGTCCTGGCTATACCCGAATAAACAAAGTCCTAATAGTAGAATAGTTAAGACACATCTCATTTTGCCGGTCATTAGGTCAAATCATTAGGAAAAATCCACTTCAAACTTACCCATTTTACCGCAAAACAAGATTTTCACTGGAAAGTTCACTTCCTATAACAGCCACCCCCACATTTCTTCCCAACAATGTTACCCTAGGATTAAGTATTACCGACAAATAGAAAAGAGGTGTTTTAACCCTTGACCGGAAAAAAAATTTCAACGATCATTGCATCATATTTCGCAAACAGTTCTATATTCGTAGTTCTTACAACATGCTAACACGGAAAACTACGCATTACCAGTAAATGGTATTGACAATTCCAGATAGTTTCCTAACATTTGCATCTATCTATCACCTACACTACAATCTAGAACCAACAGACCTACTATCCGAACTCCCTTAACTTCCGCTCAAGGAACAACCCTAACCACCTACCGTTTGTAACGGCTTACCCGTGACTGTAATCACATTCTCATTCATTCGAAAAACGGTGTTTTTTCGTACGTGAATCGCTGTGCCCCAGTTGAATGCATAACAGTATTCAATACCCGCCCAAAGGCGGAACGGAAGCGCTTTGCCTGGACTGTAACACTATTAAAAGCCTTGTCATTAGTATGATCGACACAACAATTGAGCTGCTTCGGGATGAATTCGTGGAATATCTCAGAGTTAACGGCTATGCTCATCCGGAAACGATGGTGGTCATCGAGAATATCGCCTTATTGGATAGTAATAATACGACCAATATCGATAATAGTATCGTCTTCACTATCGTCAACATAGAAGAAGAAAGCACGCTGAAAAATACTCCCGCCCTCAAAAAAGACGGTGCCGGAAACGCCCGCTATGAAAATCCTCCCGTCTATCTCAACCTCTACCTGCTCATTTCCTGCAGCAGCAAGTCCATCTCCGGCGATTCCGAATATATCGACTCCCTGGCCAGACTTTCCCACGTTATCCGGTTCTTTCAGGGAAAAAATTCCTTCACCGCCTACGACCCCTCCAGGCTCAGCAGCCAGTTCGACGACATCACCGACTTCAAGATAAAACCCGAATTATATACACTCACTTTCGAACAGATCAACCACCTCTGGGGCGTCCTCGGCGGCAAACAAATGCCTTCCGTCATGTACAAGCTCCGGCTGGTGGCCATCTCCGGACGTAAACGCCTCCGCGACGTGCCGCTGATCGAAGAAGTAAACGCCAATCTTTCCAACTCAACGAAAAATCGCGGATGACAACGATCTATAAGATATTATTCGAGGTACGGCTCCTTCACGAGTTCTACCTTACAAAATCCGACGGAACTTCCATCTTCGGCGCCGCAAACGCCGCAGCAAGAGACGCCTTCCTCCAGGACTTCTTCGATCGCACACAACGTAGCATCAACAGCGACATCGACTACCGGATTCCCGCAAGCGCCGCTACCCTGTATAAAAATTACAGACTGAAGCTCGTCCCCACCTACTCGGGCTTTAAAATAGCCACGGAAGTCCTCAGAACTTCCGACGGTGGCAAGATCGCCTTCAAACCAGTAGCCCCCCTGCCCACCGGTCTCAACGTCCCCATCCTCCTGGTTCGTACCAACGCCGATTTCGATAGTTATACCAACCGGCGCTTTAAACCCGCCTTCAACGCCATTTATTATATATCCAACGACAATACCACGGGGCCCAAAATCTTCCCCTTCCTCACCAACACCGTCCCGACCCAAATCGCCGGAACGGCTTACGAACAGGGCGAGCTCTCCCAGTCCGGTGGCATCGTCAACGCCTTTTATGTCGATAGCAGCGGCAATCCTCATTTCGCACCCGTCATCGGGAAAAGCTTCCTGACCGAAGCGGACCGCATCCTCGTCTATCCCTCTTTTCAGTATTACTTCACTCCTGCCGATAACGTCAAAAACGCCAGCTTTACCCTCAAAGACAAGGATAACAATACGATCTTTACCAATACCGTCAAAAGCGATAGCCCCTTGCAAAACGTTCAGCTCCGCTTCGACGAGTCAAAGCTAAAAACACTTCCCTCCTCCGTCACCGAAACCGCCGCCCTCTATATCCTCTCCGTCACCGGCGACGGCGGATACAACAAAAATTATAAGCTCTTCTTCCTCCAGGCAACCGCAGAAACAGAAGAGGCCTGGGGAATGATCAATATCTATAGCCAGCCCGGCGACCCCGCCTTCAATTGCATCGACAGCAAAGGCCTCCTCCTTACCCGGCTCAACACCGATAACAGCGTCGCTATCGCCCCGCCGGTTTTCGAGGTCTTTATAAAAAGCCGCTACGCCTTCTGGCGCTATATAAACGACCAGGGAAAGCTTTTAAAAGACAGCCACGGCGGTACGCTAAAGCTAACCGGGAACAATCTCGTTTCGGCCATACCGCAGCCCCAAACCTACGCACCCATCCCGGTGCAAGGCACAAAGCTGCCCAATCCAAAACTCTTTTATCCCGTCAAGCCCGAAGGACAGCAGATCTTCGCAGATATCATCGTCCCGGAGTCCGACATCTTCCCCCTCGGCCCATGAAACCCATCCCCCCACCACACACACTTTTTTAAAAAATCAGTTAAAAATTTTCACACAAAAAAAAGACTAAAACTATGGCAGATTACAAAACGCCGGGAGTGTATATAGAAGAAATCCCCAAGCTCCCGCCTTCCATCGCGTCCGTCGAGACAGCAATCCCCGCATTCATCGGTTACACCGAAACAGCCCCCGACGAAACCGAACCGGGCTCCACCGTCAAAAAACCGGTCAAGATCTCCTCGATCTTCGAATACGAACAGTTTTTCTGTACGCCGAATCTCGCAGCTCCCGCTCCTCACGAAACGGACATCGTCGTCTCCATCGATCTGTCGAAGAGCAGCCCCACCACGGTCAAAAAGACGAAGAACATGCCCACGTTTATGATGTATTACGCCCTGCAGATGTTCTTCAAGAACGGCGGCGGCGATTGCTACATCGTGTCCGTAGACACCTACCCCGCCGCTGGAGGAACACCCGACCGGGCCAAGCTTGAAGCAGGCTTGACCGAAATCGAAAAACTATTCGACGTCACTCTCATCGTCTTCCCCGACGCCATGAGCCTGACAAAAGATAATTACTATGGCCTCCATAATCTCGCCATTCAACAGTGCGCCAATCTAAAAGACCGGTTCACCGTTCTGGACGTATGGATCGACGACACCGCCGTCGCCGCAGGCAACCCGCCCCACGATAACGTAGGCGACCTCCGCAACGCCAATCTCGTTCAGGACCCGGCTAATTTAAAATACGCCGCCGTCTACTACCCCCGCATCTACGTCGATCTCGATTTCGTATACGCCGACGCCGACGTAAAGCTGACGGTTAAGGACACAACAGGCGCAACGATCTTCGACGGTAATATGGCCGACGCAAAGACTAAGTCGAACAGCGCCTATACCATGGCACAACGGGCAATCGCCGATTACACTATCCTGCTCCCCGTCTCCGCCGCTGCCGTAGGCGTCTACGCCGCCGTCGACAGCAGCCGCGGCGTATGGAAGGCCCCCGCCAACGTAAGTATCATCTCGGCCATCAAACCCGAGGTTTCTATTACCAACGACCAGCAGAAGACGCTCAACGTCGACGCAAACGCAGGTAAGTCCATCAACGTTATCCGCAGCTTCCCCGGCCGCGGCCCCGCCTTCATCTGGGGCGCCCGCACTCTCGCCGGCAACGACAACGAATGGCGCTACATCTCCGTCCGCCGCTTCTTTATCATGGTAGAGACTTCTGTCAAGAACGCCGCCGACCAATTTGTTTTCGAACCCAACGACGAGAACACATGGACCCGCATAAAAGCCATGATCGAGAATTTCCTCACCCAGCAATGGAAGGCCGGAGCCCTCATGGGAGCCTCCACCAAGGAAGCCTTCTTCGTACATATCGGCCTGGGACAAACTATGACCGAGCTCGATATCTGGGAAGGACGCATGATTATACAGATCGGCCTGGCAGCCGTCCGCCCCGCAGAGTTCATCATCCTGCAGTTCATGCATAAAATGCTGGCCGAAAATTAAAGCACGCTAAAAAAAACTCATTATGGCTACGTCATACCAAAATCAAAGGAACGACCGGAACCAGCACCAGCCCAGCGACATCCCCGACTGTGAAGAAAGGGACAACGCCACGCAGAAAAAGATCAACACGGTCAAGAAGGTGTATTGTACCAATCTGATGACCTCCCGCGATAACGTCAAAAAGCTCGAGATCGCCTATGACGGTAAAGAGACCCTGTACAAAAAGAAAGAACGAAAGTTCCTTCGCACCCAAGACAATCTCCAGCGGTACGTCAACACGGAGATCAGCATGGGCTCCCAGCTGATGCAGGCAAATAAGCGTATCACGATCAACGTCGCCAGCTACAAGACCTGGGACGACAACCTCGCGACCGCCCTTAAAAACATCTTCAATACCGTTAAAGATGTAAAAGCCAAAGTCGCCGACCTTCGCGATGCCGCGGTGAAGCTGGAGAATTCCCTCAACGACAGCTGCAGCACGTCCCAGTGGTGTATCATCACCGGAAAAAATCCAGATAGCTGCAAGGACGACAACCAGTCCCCCAATCCCCCCGAAGGCTGCAAGGACGCAGAAGAAATCCTCAAGCTCATGGTTTGCATGCCCAAGGCCGGTCTCGCCTTCGACATCGACTCCATCTTCAAGGCCTCTTCCGACGTCATCGGCGTCCAGAAGTTCGGAAACATCGGCAGCCTCGTCCCCCTCCAAACCGAGCTGTCCACTCGCGCCGTCGATTTCGACAACATCCTCACCACCACGATCAAGACGCGCAAGACGGACCTCGATAACACCCAAAAGGACCTGGTACAATCCCTCGCAGACCGCACCGACTCGATTATCGATTTGTACAACCAACGCTGTGACTACGACGGCGTGTACAAGACGGTATCCGAGATCTGCTGTCCGAAATGCGGCTGCGTAGAGATCGGCAAAGGTCACTGCGAACCAAGGCTGGACAAGTGTCTGTGCGAAATCTGTGACATCTGCGGCGAAGTCCGGGACACTTTCTCGGACCTGGTCGGCAAGTCGCCCGCACAGCAACCATCGAACGCCTAAACTTTTGACTCACCAACAAAACAAAAGACCATGCTCATACTTAACTATAAAAATTGCGAAATAGCTGACTGGGATCCTAAGGTGAAGGAGTGCTGCGAGAGGAAGAAACCCGGGGGCAAACCCGAGGATCCTCCCACCGGCTCCGGGGATTGCTGCTTCGACGGCTGGATGGAAGAGTACAACGAAGTGACCGCCCAGCTCAACGCAGCCGACAAAGAGGTGACCGCCATTACCAACCACCTCAATTACATGAAAACCCAGCGCGACTTCTGGAAGACCTGGTACGACGAGCTGACTAAAGTGGACGACGCCGCACGCAAAGTCTGCCACCAGCTGGAGATCCTTCTCCACCACCTGTACCGGATCGAAAAGAATTCCGAGCTGACGGTGAAGTCCATAAGGATTCTTTATTGCATGATCCGGGATTTCTATATGCAGCTGGACCACCTGAAAAGGAAGTACGACGTCCTCGTCAACTGCGTCCAGTGTATCAACAATCCCGGCCTGCCCCCCACGGCAAGCGTACGCACCCTGATCACCGACTATGGCAAGAAGCTCGACGCCGTCATCGCAACCCGCGACGGCCTGTTCGACGCCTTTATCGCCGCAGTCGACCTGGCTAATCGCCTCGACAAAAACCTGGGTCACCACTTCGGTCTCCATACCGTCCTGCACGAATGGAAGAACGCCTTCCACTGCGACGAACACTGCTACGGAGGCAATATCCAAAAACCCGGTCGCCCCCATCACCACCACGTTCACCAGGGCGAAGGACAGATCGAAGACATCGGCCTCGAACCCATGCTCGAGTTCCCCATCTGCGACAGCGATTACTACGAGGAGATCTCCACGATCTTCGAAGAGGACAATCAAGTCGTAGACGAGCTGAACACCAGGCTCCTCGAAGTCACTAAACAACGGGACAAATACAAGGCATGGAAAGACGGGCTGGACGCAGTCATCAAAGCCGTCGACCCCGCTACCCGGTGTGCGGCCCCGACAGCCCCAGCTCCCACGCCAGCTCCAACAAAATAAACATCAATCCAATCACGCTTTTAAAAATTAATGTATGGCAGACGATCCTAAAAAGAATTATCCCCTCCCGAAATTCCACTTCCAAGTCGAATGGGGCGAAGATCGCTTTGGTTTTACGGAGGTCAGCGGCCTCGATTTCGAAACAGAAGTCATCGAATACCGCGAAGGCAATAGCCCGGTCTATCATAAGACGAAGCAACCCGGCCTCACCAAATACGCAAACATCACTCTCAAACGCGGCACTTTCCTCGGCGATTTCAAATATTTCGAGCTTTGGAAGAAGACGATGATGTTCCAGGAAGGCGCAGAAAAATTCAGAAGGGATATCACGATCAAGCTCCTGGACGAAGAGCACAAACCCATCATCACCTGGGCGCTGTCGAAAGCCTGGCCTTCCAAGGTTCAGTCCACGAACCTGAAAGCCGACGCCAACGAAGTCGCCATAGAGTCGATGGACCTCGTCCACGAAGGGCTCAAGATCGTTGAAGCCAACGCTTAACAGGCCGTTGCATCCAAACCATAAAAGCCGACCACATGGCCGATAGTTTTTATCAGAATGTCAATTTCCACTTCCGCGTGAATTTCACCCTGGATACGGCAAAGGCCGTCGATATCCGCTTCCAGTCCGTAACAGGACTGGATTCGACGATCGACACCGAAACCATCCGGGAAGGAGGCGAAAACCGTTTCGAACACGTCATCCCCACCCGGAGAAAGTACGGCCCGCTAGTGCTCAAACGAGGGCTGCTAGGCCCCGGCGCCTCCGGCCTGACGACCTGGCTGAAACGGACATTCGATGAAGAAAAATACCAGCCCCTCTCCACCGTCCACATTTATTTGCTGGACGAACAGCACAAACCCCTCCTCCAATGGACCATCAACAACGTATGGCCCCGGAGCTGGAAGATCGGCGAGCTAAACGCCGAGCGCGGTGAAGTGCTCCTGGAGACACTGGAATTGAATTATAATCGTCTTCTTTTTACCGATAAAGGATAATATATGCCGGTAGAGATTAGAGAACTAGTCATCAGAGCCACGGTCACCGAAGACGGTAGAACGGGAAACTCCAAGCCGGACGCCAGCTCGGGGGATAGTACGTCCCCCGAGCAGCTGGTGAAAATATGCGTAGACAAAATCCTGGAAATCTTAAAAGAACAACATGGGCGATAGAAAAAAACTGGAGAAGCTGATCATCCGATCCTTCACCGACCGGCAATTTCAAAACGAACGGACAGACCTCAAGTTCGTTGCCCCCATCAACCCGGAGACCTTCACGAAGAATTTCAAAGTGAGCGTCGACCAGCAACAGGGACATGGCAACGAAGGCACCGAGATCCGCTACCGCTCCACCGCACCGGAAGAGTTCCGCCTCGAGTTCATCCTCGACGGCACCAGGACTATGGAAGGCTATTCGGGCAAAACCAGCGATTATATCACCAAGCCCGTGACAAAACAGCTCCAGGATTTCCTGGATTGTGCCTATTACGTAGACGGCGGTATCCACCGGCCCAATTTCCTGATCGTCATGTGGGGCTCGGACGTCAAGTTTCGCTGCGTCCTGGCCAACGTCGATATCAATTATACTCTCTTCGAACCCGATGGCAGCCCCCTTCGCGTAAAGATCAACGCCACCTTCCTGCACCACAAGTCGCGGGAGGAAATCCTGGCCGAGTCCAAGCTCACTTCTCCGGACCTCACTCACTACCGGAAAGTGACCCAGGGTGATCGCCTGGATAATATGACGTATAACATCTACAACGACCCCGGGTTCCTATCCGAGGTAGGAGCCTATAACGGACTGACGACGGTAAGAAGGTTAAAACCTGGCGTACAGTTATCCTTTCCACCATTAATAAAGCTCTCGAGCAATGGCTGATGAACTCTTGATTCCAAATCCCTCGACACACGACGTCGTCACCTTCGCCATCGAAGTAGACGGTACGGCCATCGACGCCACCTACCAGATCATGAACATCAGCATCATGAAGGAGGTGAACCGAATCCCCGTGGCCCGCATCGTCGTCAGGGACGGAGACGCCGCTCAACGGAATTTCGAGCTCAGCAATAGCAATACTTTTATCCCCGGCAAAAGTATCACCATCAGCCTGGGCTTCGACGGCACCAACAGCCAGGCCTTCAAAGGAGTGATCACACGCCAGTCGATAAAAGTAAAGGAGAACGGTAATACCCAGCTCACCGTAGAATGCCGCGACGAAACGGTTAAAATGACCCTCGGCCGCAACAGCCGCTATTTCGAGAATAAAAAGGACAGCGAGATTTTCGATGAGGTCATCGGAGGATATTCGGGGCTGAGCAGCGACCTCAAGACAACGACTCTCACACACAAACAGCTCGTTCAGCACCACATCACCGACTGGGACTTCCTGCTGATGCGCGCCGAAGCCAACGGCATGCTCGTGATCGTACAGGACGGCAAGATCAGGATCGCCCCACCCGACACTTCTACCCAACCCGTAGTGCAGGTCACCTACGGCTTCTCCGTCATCGAGTTCGAAGCCGAGATGGACGCCCGCGACCAATGGAAGAAGGTGGAAGCGACTTCCTGGGACCACGCCAACCAAACGCTATTCAACGCCGATACCACCGAAGCCTCCAGCTTTCAGCAACCAGGAAATCTCTCGGGCAGCGACCTCGCCGGAGCCGTCAGCCCCGAAAAATACCAGATGCACCACAGCGGCTACCTCCTCGAGCAGGAGCTGCAAGGCTGGGTCGACGGCCTGATGCTACGCAGCCGCCTGTCCAAAACCAGGGGCCGCGCCAGAGTGACCGGCTTCTCCGGCATCAACCCCGGCGACATGGCCAAGCTCGACGGCATCGGCGACCGCTTTAACGGCAACGTATACGTCACCGCCGTCCGCCAGGACATAACAGCCGGTACCTGGGATACACATATCCAGTTCGGCCTCGACCCCGAACGGTACTCCGATGTCTACTCCAACGTCAACGACCCGCAAGCCGCAGGCCTCATCGGCGCCGTCCATGGCCTGCAGATCGGTGTGGTGGTAAAGCTGGAGAACGACCCCGACGGCGAGTTTCGCATTCAGGTAAAGGTGCCCGTCATCGACAATAACGCGCAAGGTATATGGACCCGCATCGCCAGCCTCGACGCAGGCAGCGACAGAGGCGCTTTCTTCATGCCCGAGATTGGAGACGAGGTGATCGTTGGATTTATCAACGACGACCCCCGTCACGCCGTAGTCCTGGGCATGTTGCACAGCAGCGCCAAACAAGCGCCCATAACTCCACAGGACGCAAACAATGAAAAGGGATTCACGACACGCAGCAAGATGCGCGTACATTTCAACGACCAAACCAAAACCATCACGATAGATACCCCTGCAGGCAACAGCATACAGCTCGACGAGCAGGGGACCAAAGTGGAGATCAAAGATCAGAATAGCAACAAAATCACCATGGACACCAGCGGCATCACGGTCGACAGCCCCCTCGATATCAAGATCAAGGCGGCCGCCAACCTCGACATCTCCGCTGGCGCCACCTTATCCATCGGCGCCGCCTCGATTTCGATAAAGGCCGACGCCAACGTAGACGTAGAAGGAGCCCTGGCCAAAGTAGCCGCCCAGGGCATCACCGAAATCAGCGGCTCGATCGTAAAAATAAATTGACATGCCTTCCGCAGCTAGAATGACCGATATGCATACCTGCCCGCTGTCCAATGGACCGGTGCCCCACGTCGGCGGCCCCGTCATAGGACCCAGCGTGCCCAACGTCCTCGTCGGAGGACTGCCCGCAGCCGTAGTAGGCGATATGCTCACATGCGTAGGCCCTCCCGACGTTATCGTCCAGGGCTCGACCACAGTGCTCATCGGCGGACGACCCGCCGCAAGACAAGGCGACATGACCGGCCACAGCGGCGTCATCGTCGCCGGACTACCCACCGTCCAAATTGGTGGCTAACTACAAACACACACTAAAATGAACGACGCTACATATCCCTTCCTCGGCACCGGCTGGGCCTTCCCCCCGGCCTTCGACCACGACGCAGGCACCGTCAACCTCGTCAGCGGCGTAAAAGATATCGAGGAGAGCCTCAACATCCTCCTTTCCACCACTCTCGGCGAACGAGTCATGCAACCCAAATACGGTTGCAATCTCAACGAGTACGTCTTCGACCCACTCGACAACGCCGTCATTGGCTATCTCAAGGACAGAGTACAAAATTCCATTCTCTTCTACGAGCCGAGGATCAACGTCGAGAACATCACCGTCACCCCCGCCGGCTCCGATGAGCTCCTGGAAGGTCGCTTCACCATCGCAGTGGAGTACTCTATTCCTAATACCAACTCCCGGTTTAACTACGTGTACGATTATTATCTCAACGAAGCGGCACAACCCATATGAACTGCAAAGCGCTCATACATCCCTTTCAGAACGACGCCGGCACCAGCCAATCCCAACGAGTCATGGAAGACCTCCTGGACGGCCCAGCCCAGCTGGATGGCCGCACCATGGCAGATATGCTCGGCTATTTCGTAAAATTCTCCCGCCAGATCAATTTCTACGACGTTGGGCCCAACAACAGTCTCATAAAAAAAGACTGGCAGCCCTTCTTCCAGAACAGCCTGCCCTTTCTCAACGCCGCCATCCTCAACTTCCGCCAGGACGCCATCACCGCACAGATAGCTACCTACCAAAAGAAGTTCCTCCGTCGCCCCACCAAGGCCGGCCTGGACATCCTGGTTAATTATCTCTGCACAAAAATCCTACGGCCCTTCAATACTTGGGACCAGAAGTTGAACAACAGCGGCCTGCCCATCGAGATCGTCCTCGACGGCTTGATAAAAAAAGGCCTCCGCGATAATTTAAAGGCCTTTATCATCGACCTGAACACCGCGGTGAAGTTCTGCCATATCACACCGGTCGACCTCTCCGCCTTCCTACAGACCGAAACAACCGGAAATCCCTGGAACTTAACTACGGCCGATCTCTCCACGACTCAAACCAAAAAAGAGTTCAAAAAACTGGGCCCAACCAAACGCGCCAGGCTCATCGCCCTATACAAAGCCATCGCCAGCATATCCACCCCCTTCCTAAAAGCCATCAACGCCTCAACAGGCGCCGCCGGCATCAGCCTGCAGCAAAGCTTCGAAAGCCTCCGCGACGACCTAAAACAACGGCACCAACCACACCTGGCCCTGATCTTCGCCTTCCTGAACCTATTCCGCCACCTGCAGGACAGTCTCAACACTTATACAAAAAAACACGTCGATTTCTTCTATCGCCAGGTCCTGGCCTTCCAACCAAAAGGAGCCATACCGGACAAGGCACACATCGTATTCTCCATCCAAAAACAGCTCACCAGTTACCGGCTCGAAAAAGGAACTCTTCTTAAAGGCCCCAAAGACGTAAACAAATCGGATATACTCTTCGGCCTCGACGACGAGATCGTCGTCAACCAGGCCCAGGTAACCGACCTCCGCACCCTCTACGTCAATAACCAATCCGCCGGTAATGACCTCTACGTACAAGGCGTATATATGGCCCCAGTAGCTACGATGTCGGACGGCATCGACAAACCTTTCCCCGACAGCCCCCTCAACAGCTGGCCGACCCTGGGAGCCCGCTACAGCAAATACACCGACCCCACAAATAATACAATACGCCCCTATCCGAACGCACGCCTCGCCCTCGTCCTGGCCTCTCCCGTACTCCTTCTCAACGAAGGCACACGAAATATTACTATCACCCTCACGTGCACGCTAAAAAGCAAGCACTGCACCAATAACCTGATCCACGACCCCGCAACCTTGTCGGGCGACATCCAATCGGCCCTACAAACACAACAAGGCCTCAGCATCGCCTTCAGCGGAGACAAAGACTGGATAACTCCGACAGCAAACCCCACCATCACCTTATCCGACTTCACCGCCGCCGGCGACGACCATACCTTCAAGCTCACCATCGACTCGAAGCTACAGCTGGAAGAACCACCCGTCACCTTCTACAACAAAGACGTCCTCAAAGAAGACATCGATACCCAGCTGCCCGCCGCCCGCATCACACTAAACGACAACGTAAAAATAAAAATCACCCCCTCCGCCCCCACCACCGACGCAACCACACCCGGCGCCCCCGCAGCCGACGCCAATTGCTGCATCCGCCCCGCCAGCGACCATCCCATCGAAGTCTCCCTATATCACTTCTTCCGCGACGTCGTCATCAACGACACCAACATCACCGTACAAGTCTGCGGCCTAAAGAAATTTATCGTCCAGAACGACGAAAGCATCCAGGACGTCAGCAAACCCATCTACCCCTTCGGAACCCGCCCCACCATCATCGACTTCGATATCGTCACCGCCGTACAACCCAATCCCCCAAGCGGCCCTGTCATCGAGTCCGCACCCGTCCCCGCAGCGCCAACACCAGTCACCCCAGCCAAAAACCTCGTCGGCCCCAACTTCTACATCGGCAGCCAGGAAGTCTTCAATAAAAAATGGACCGACCTCCACGTCAACCTAAACTGGAAAGACAAACCCTCCAATTTCAGAGAATATTATCGCGCCTACTGGGCGGACAACAATAATCCCGGCAATTTCGGTCTCGACGAAAACGCCTTCGAAATCAACATCGCCGTCCTCCAAAAACAAGGCTGGCTATCCGAACAGGAAAACACCCCTCACACCACCCAAAACACAACCACCCAATTCAACAACCGTAAATTATTCGAAAACAACCGGGACGAAGCCCCAAAGACCTGCTCAACCGCAGACTATCAACAAACCATCGCCATCACCAATACGAATTTTGAAAAAGACTACGCCAAATCCCAAGCCTTCCACATCGATCCGTCCACACCACTAACGAAGTACGACGCGTCGACCCAATACGGCTTTATCCGGCTGAATCTCCAAAACCAGGACTTCCTACAAAAAGACTACGCCTACGTCCTGGCTCGCCAGATGATGGCCCTCAGCAAGATCTCCGGCCAAACCGGCGACAAAAAAAACGCGGACGACCTCAAGATCGAAAACGCCGTCTACTACAACAAAGCCGGCGAACCCATCGTCTTCAGCACCAACCAGATCAGAAACAACGTCGGAGACATCAAGAATATCCTCGAAGACATCAAAAAACGGGTCGACCATAATCTCTACGGCCACGTCGACCCCACCACCGACGAAGATATCACAGACCAGGACGCACGCGAAGTCCGCGGAGGATTATATCGCCGCTATACCGACGATAACAACCCGGTTCCCGGCCTCAACCTCCAGGACGAGGTCAACAAGATCCAGGGCGACAACAGCAGCACCCAGGACATGATCGACAACACCCAGGCATTCCAGGCCATCATCCCCAATGAACCCTGGACACCCATCATACAAGGGATGTCTCTGGACTATACCGCCGTCGCCACGATCACCGATATAAATCTCATCCATCTCTACCCCTTCTCCGGCACATACAAAAAGGAAGAGCTTTCTCAGTCTCCAACTCTCTTTCCCTCCTTCTGCGACGAAGGCACTCTCTTCCTCGGCCTCACAGCCCTGGTTCCCGGTAGCGATGTCAACATCCTCTTCCAGCTGGCCGAGGCAACCTCGGATACCGAAGAGGACCCCGAGCCCCTGCAGTGGAGCTACCTCGACGAAAACGTCTGGAAACCCCTGCGAACCGGCTTCGAAATACTCGACGACAAAACCAACGACCTCTCTACATCCGGCATAATTAAATTCGCTATACCCGGAAATATAAATACAGAAAATACCGTAATGCCTTCCGGGCTTTCCTGGATCCGCGCTTCCATCCCCGGCAATAGCGGCATCGTCGCCGAAACAATCGCAGTATATACCCAGGCCATCGAAGCGACCTTTACCGACGCAGCCACCAACGACACGGAACGGCTGGACACACCACTACTCTCCAATTCTTTGACCAAGCTGAATACGGCCGACGCGAATATCAAAAAGGTGGACCAGCCTTACGATAGTTTCGGCGGACGCGTCGCCGAAACCGACGGTTACTTCTACGTGCGCGTCAGCGAAACCCTGCGCCACAAAGGCCGCGCCATCCAGAGCACCGACTACGAACGGATCGCGCTCGACGCCTTCCCCCAGGTCTTCAAAGCCAAATGTATCCCCCATAGCCTGGGACTCAACGCACACAAATACGCAAACGATTATCCGATGGCGCCCGGTTACGTCCTGCTCGCCGTCATCCCCGACCTCAACCAGCTAAAGGCCCCGGCCAGCTTCGAACCCCGCGTGCCGCTGAGCATGCTGGAAGCCATCGAAGACAAGATGCGGCAGCTCACTTCACCCTTCGTCCGCTTCCGTGCCATGAACCCACGCTACGAAAAAGTGGATTTCAGTATTCAGGTAAAGCTCCTCCCCGACAAGGACGAGACGTTTTACAAACAAAAGCTCCAGGACGATATCCGCGAGTTCATGGCCCCCTGGTCAGTCGGTCAGTTCGACAAGCTCCGGTTCGGTCAGGTAATCAACCGCTCCGACGTCATCCGCTTCCTAGAGACACGGGATTATATCGACTATATCATCGACTGGAAATGGCGCCACGACGAAGACGAGACCATAAAAGCCCCTTCCGGTCAGGCAGAGATTTTCCCTTTGACCCCACGCTCGATTTTATTCGCCGGCACTATCGACGTGACCATCGTACACACGGATTGCCCTCAATGGGATACCACGCCGGCAAACAATACTCATAAGATTAAAATTTATAAGAATGGCCAATTACCTGGACTTTAATGACCTCCGCAACGAAGGGATTACCCACCTGGGTAATCTCACAGGTAAATTATGGACGGACTATAACGTACACGACCCCGGTATCACCATCCTCGAAGTCCTTTGCTATGCAATGGTGGACCTCGACTACCGTACCCAGCTCCCCGCGGCCGACATCTTCGCACGCGCGCCCCAAGCCACCGGCCCGGCCACCCAGTCCACCACCCCGGACAACAATTTCTATTCACCCGCCCAAATCCTGTCCAACAATCCCCTTACCATCCTCGACTATCGCAAGCTGCTCTCCGACATAGAAGGCATCCGCAACGCCTGGCTGGAAGTAGTAACAGACCAGCAAGACCCTTGCCTGCCCCAGGGCCGCACCCCAGCCCTCCTCAACGGACTGTATCATATCTATCTCGAAACCGAAGACGACGCGAACGACGACGAGATGCTAAAAGCCGCCTTCGAAAAGCTAAACGCACACCGCAATCTCTGCGAAGATATCGCCGACATCACCGTCCTGGGCAAAGTCCAGCTCGGCGTCTGCGCCATCGTCGAACTGGACACCGACGCCGACCCAACCCAGGTCTATCTCGACATGATGCAGGCGCTCGGCAATTTCCTTTCTCCCGTGCCGCACTTTTATACCCTGCAGGAGCTGCTCGACAAAAACAAACCCATCGACGCCATCTTCGCCGGCAGGCCCTACGATACCACGACCAGCCACGGCTTCGTCGACACAGACCAGCTACAGCAGATCCAGCTAAAAAAAGAAGTCCACTTATCCGATCTATATAAAGCATTATTCGAAGTCAGCGGCATCTCGACCTTACGAGACTTGCAATGGAAGCCCTGTGGCGGCACCCCCAGCGCAAGCTGGAAGTTCAATATTCCAGCTTATCACGTCATAGACTTCTCCCCCGAATGCTGCGGCATCCAATTTCTCCGCAACGGCAAGCCCGTCCCTTTCGACGCTTCCCTATTCACGACAATGCTACAAACAGCCGCCAGGAGAAACATCTACGACACCCCCTTGCCCAATCTTGACCTGGCTTATCCCCAAGGTACTTTCCGGGATGACCTGGCCGATTACTACTCGATACAAAACGACTTCCCCAACGTATACGGCATCGCCAAAGGCGGCATACCCGAAGACGCTCCCGTCGCAAGAAGAGCGGCAGCCCGTCAGCTAAAAGGTTTCTTACTCTTCTTCGACCAGCTGCTCGCGGATTATCTCTCACAGCTAGCCAATATCCGCAACCTGTTTTCTATGGGCCCCTCCGGTGACGGCCCCACCTATCCACTAAATCCACTCCTCAACGGCGACGACCCCGACGGTCCCAACTACGTCCCCGACGTCGACCTCCTCTGGAAATCCGCCGTGGACCAAGACCTGCAAACCCTCCTCGGCACCGAAGGCACAACTCTCGTCTATCCGGCCAAATCGGACGCCCCTGGCGCCCCCTTGGAGTACGACGACTGGAACGACATGCAAAACGATATCGTCCGCCTAAAAGCCGCCTTCGAATCCGGCACGGCCAAACTCACGATATCCGATACCACACCCTACTCTTATACAATCTCGATAGACGACATCGCCCTACTCAGCCAAAAAACCTTCGAACAAAAACAAGACGCCCAAAACCACGCCACCTACGTCCTCAACAACGGCATGCTCGACACGCTCTATTCACTCATCAGCATAACAGGTGACAAATTCACCTTTACCCTGGATTACCATCCTACAAGCCTATCCAACCTCCTCCACGGCGAGCTGGAAGACTCCGCCCTAAACCTCAAAAGACGGCAATACTTCCTCGATCACCTGCTGTCCCGGTTCGCAGAGCGATTTACCGACTACGCTCTCCTCCAATTCGGTCCGGCCGACCCTCAGAAAAAAGCACAAAACCAAATAAAAGCAGAAGAAAGCTACCTTTCGCAATACGCTACGCTCAGCAGCCAGCGCGGACAAGCCGCCGACTACACCATGACGGCATGGAACACGGCCAATATCTCCGGTCTTGAAAAGAAATGGATGGCCCAGATAGGCGCCGCCAACGGAAAACGACATAGCTTATGCAATTTCATCATCCATAAATCAGAGCCCAACTACAGATTTACCATCACCATCGGCGGAAAAGCATTCTTCAGCCCCTCCGAAATATATAATTCCGAAGACTCCGCCCGCCAGGCAGCAAACCAACTGCTGGCAGCCCTAAAGGACCGCTCCAACTATGAAGTAACTACCCCCGGCGAATCTACTCCCGGCTCGCACGAAGCGATCATCACCCTACATTATACCGAAGGCCAGGTCGCTATTCTCATCGACAAATATCCCACCGAAGAAACCGCCAACGCAGTAGCCGACCGCCTCTCCTCCCTCTTCGCCCAAAAGCCCTCACAATGGGACATCTTCCCGAGCACCTACATGTTCAAGCCCAAGCTCGTCGACTATACCGGTAAATCCAGCATCGCCTCCACCCAGTTCTTTACCTCCAAAGAGGAAGCCCTGAACATGGCCAACACCACCCTGGTCGACAACCAGCCACCCGACCCCGCCTCCTGGCAGCCATCCCCCGGAACACTCTACCGCAACAAACAAAAAACCGACACGCTACAATTCATAAATCTCGACGCCTTCAAGATCGACATCAACAACACGATCATCGACAAGCCCGAGAAACATACCTACATCATCCTACCCGTCACAAACTCCTTTAAACTACAAGCCGCGGACGAATTCGACACCGCCGAAGACGCACGTAACCACGCCATCACAGTACTCCTATCCGCCACCGACCCCAACAACTACTGGGTCGAAGACGACGGCGTCGTCTGGATCATCAGCGGAGGCCGTAAACAAGCCAGCTTTGCCACCGGTAAATCCAAAGACGAAGCCACCGCTTTCACCAAAACCATGCTGGACAAATTCCGCCAGCAGCTCTACACCCTCAAGATCGACAGCGATCCCTATCGATATAAGTTTCATTATTACCTCGGCTACGAAGACGGCAACCGCTATTCCTTCGACAGCACCACAGAATACGAAACCACGGCCGCCGCACTCGACGCACTAAACAACGTCTGGTCACACGTCGCCAGCCTCCGTCTCCAACAAGACCCATCCGGCTGGACACTCCTCGCAGACGACCCCGCCATCCCAACATCCACGCTAACCATCCCCGCAACCCCCGAATCGCTCAACAACAATTTGCAATTCCAAAAAACCATCGCCCAAACCAACCCCAACGACTTCATCAGCATAAAAATGGACGAGAAAAGCCAGCAAGGCCAATTCTCCTGGCAGCTCGTCGACCGCGACCAACGCGTCTCCCAATGTACCCGCGACTACCCCGACCAATCCACCGCAGACCAGGACAAAGAAAAGCTCGCCACACTGCTAAGACAAGGCGTAAAATTCTTAGAGATCTGCCTCGACGGCTGCATCACCAAACACCGCAAAGACCCCAAAACAGGCCAGCCCGGCTACCACTTCGTCATAAAATGCCATAACTGCTATTACTCCACCGGCAAACCCATGATCCTCCTCGAGAGCGTCAAAGGCTACCCCTCCGAAGACGAGGCAAAAACAGCCTTCATGAATAGCTACCTCTCTCTCCTGGAAGACGCCGCCAAAGAGAGCAGCTATAACTCTCTCATCAGCCTCACCGAGATCATTAGCAACGATCCTCCCCCCGGTCCCATCGTCTTTATACCCAAAGAAACGAAAGTGGCCTTCGGCGGCGCCGACGCCGACGTGATAAAAAAGATGGTAACCATCACAGGCTCCTATCCGCTAAAGAGGATCGAATTCAATTCGGACGAATTCTGCAAACGCTTCTGCGTCCCCAAGGATAAAACTATCCCCCCAACACCCTGCGGCGCACCAAAGAACTACGTTTATTACTGCGGCCTCATCATCACCGACCCCACCGCACCCACACCCACCGAAGCAACACCCACCGCAAGCAACACATCATTCGAGTGGCAAAGCACTAATTATTTCAAAACCATCTCCGATGCCCAGCTCGACTTCGGCGTCTTCATCCGTCTCCTCCGCTTCCCCGGCAACCTCTTCACCGACACTTGCGACTGCGGCGACGCCACAACTTATCGCATCTATATCCACGAGGTCCTCGCCGAAAGCGCTACCCGCTTCTCCACCGAAGACGCAGCCTGGGGCCCCACCGGCGTCGAAAAATTCATCTGCGCCCTCCGCGAAGAGAACTCCGTCCTCGCCTACCAGCTCAACGACTGCGCCAACACCTTCCAGGTCAATTGCGGTCAGTCCATTTTAAAACATACCACCACCTACCCCACCCCCTCGAAACGAGACGAAGCAAAACAACAATTGATCAGTCAGTTCGCCCAGTGGAACCCCAAAGCCTTCACCAGCCACCGCGAAAATGACTTCCTTATACTCACCAACGACCAGGAAACGCCCTTTGCCAAAACCCCTATCACCGACCCAAACAAAGAAGACATTCTCCTGACCATCGAGTTGATCGACAAGATCTACGACGACAACATCACCGATATCCAACCCGAACCCTCGCTCGATCAAGAAGAGTTTAAAAAACAACTCCTGCTTTTCGCCGACTCATATCCCTTCATCAAGACCACCGACAACCGCTACTCCATCGAGCTAAACTTCCCAAGCCCCAGCGCCACAACTTCCGACTTCCCGGCCCCCTCCTGGACCAGCACCTGCTCTTTCAACACCGGAGCCGAAGCCCAAAAAGCCCTCGAAGAGGGCACCTCCCTCCTCGCTCACAGCGACTACTACCTCTCGACCTTCTGCAGCGACTGCCGCTGCTTCACCATCACCCTCGCCGACCCCAAGGACACAGTGGCCATCCACCCCCAGTCCTATATCGCACGCGAGTCCGTGATCGACGCCATCCAACGCACCCGAAAAGCCGCCAACACCGAAGGCCTGCATCTCGTCGAACATATCCTGCTCCGCCCCCGCAACGAACACCCCGAAGACTGCACGTGCCTGACCGATACTTATTGCAGCAAACAATCCGACTGTAGCTTCCTCTGGGAAGTCGACAACGACGATCCCTGCCAGGAAGTAAAAAATATTTCCTTCATCCCCGGCAACGACCCCTGGTCCTTTATCGCGACCATAGCCCTACCCGCGTGGCCGGACAAATTCAGCCGTCAGGACAATCGACTCATCCTCGAAAACGCACTCTACCGCGAAGCACCTGCCCACGTCCTGCTCCGCGTCCTATGGCTCACCCCCCAGGACTGCAACCGCTTCGAAACACAATACAAAGCCTGGCTCAAAGGAATGACCAGCCGCACAAAAACAGGCGCCAATTTCTCGAGCTGTGAGTTTACCCAATTCCTTTTCAAAACGAATTTCGCAACCATGGCCGACTGCCAGCCCTGTCACCCCTGCCCACCCGCACCCACAGCCGTCGACCCCTGCGCAGACCGCCTCGAGAAATCCCGGGCCAAACAGCCCCCCGTCTTCTCCAGCCAGGTCAGCCAGCTCTATTGCTGGTCAGCCAAACCCGCACCGATCGAACCCGCAACCCAAACCACCGCACCACCAGCACCCGAACCCGAACCCCCACAACCTACCCCATGAACCACACCATCCGCCGCCAGCTTCTCGAACTAAACCTCGACGGCAAACAGCCGCCCTTCGACCTGCAAAACAGGCTGAACGACGACTATTACCATACCCTATTACCCATACTCGAAAAATGGTTCGACGACAACTCCACCGAAGACGAAACCCTCTATATCGACCACCTCGTCATCGACCTCGGCGCCTTCCGCAGCCGTGACTTCAACGACCAGGAGCTAAAAGACCGCCTTATCGACAAACTAAAAACAATCGACATAACCCATTCCTCCAATACCCAGTCCGCCGCCATCCGCCGCAGCGCCCGCCACAACGCCCATTCTCAGTGGCTTTTCTATATGGAGAAAGGCTACCTGCCCTGGAACTTACTACGAATCACCAAAGAATGGGAAAACAAAGTCCTGGAAACACTAGCCGTCAATTATGAAGCCATCACCCAGCTCAAACAAAAACTCCTAACACAGACCCATATCCTAATAAGAATAACACTTCAGCACGACGCAGTCTTTCTCACCAGGCTCATCGAAATACTCACCGCCCGCTCTCAAAACGGGCTAACCCGATATTTAATCGAGCTGCACCAGCTGCTCGTCCACATTTCTCAGCAAGAACCCCTATCTATACCCTCACCCGCACAAATCTGGCAAGGCATTCTAGCCCTGGCCGCCGCCAGCACCCAGAATCGCCAAAACACCACCCCCTTACAGCTGACCCATACCCTCCTTACCCACTACTGGATCAACCACACCAAACCCACCCCCAACCCCACGCCCAACCCCAACCTTGAAGATTACTTGCTCAAACACCCCCTCGCAATAGCCATCCTAACCAACAATGCATCTACCCAAATCCAATCCCCAACCCTAACCCTAACTCCCCCCACAGTCCCAGCCACACACCCAACACCCGAACAACAACCATCGACACCCGTCGACACAACTATAATAAATAAAACCACTTCCACCCACGAACCCATCAAACCCCAAAACCAAGAGCCCCAGCCCATACCCAAAGAGAGCCCTAAAAACACCGACCCCCAATCCGCACCCATCGAAACCCACCACGAACCAACATCCGGGAACACCGACACCCCCGCCCGTTTCGACCCCGACCAACTTCCCGAAGAAGGCCTCTTCGCCAGCAACGCCGGCATCATCCTGGCCCACCCCTTCCTCAACAACCTGTTCAAAACAACCAGGCTCGTCGCAAACGGAAAGTTCATCGATATCCATACCCAACAAAAAGCCATCCATCTCATTCACTACCTCGCCACCGGCCACGAACAAGCCGAGGAGCACTCCCTCGTCATCCCAAAGCTGATCTGCGGAGTCCCGCTGGAGTTTCCCTTATCTCAAAAAATATCCTGGCAGGAAAGCGAGCTGAATGAAGCAACTCAGCTCCTCGAAGGCCTCATCGACCATTGGGGCGTAAAGAATATTACGGTTGAAGGATTACGCGGCAATTTCCTGACCCGCTCCGGAAAGATCAATCCCAAAAACGGCAAGCTCCACCTAATCATGGAGAAACACGCAGTCGACATACTCATTCGAACCTATCCGCTCCCCTGGAATATGAGCATCATAAAATTACCTTGGCTGCCCTCCCCTATCCACCTGGATTGGTAAGGCAGAACGGACCAATAAAAAAGACAACAACGTGAAGGTAGCTGAAACATCGACGACCACCGCCACTCCCGCCAAGACATCCACGACGGGCACCCCCTTCTTTGCCCAAACCAAAGGAGAGAACAGCTTCTTCGGCGGTGAAACCGATCAGGATTCCGCAGACAAAGACCATTTCTTCCAACGCACACCAACCATACAGGCAAAACCCGACGCCCCCTCCACTCCAACACCCGGTCTGGCAGCCACCTCCGCTCCCGCACCCACTTCCGTCCCCGCACCCGCAACAGCCCCCACAACAAGCCCCACAGCCGTAACCATCCCGCCCGAAGTAATCGCTATCCGCAGCCAGGCCAAAATCGACGCCAAAAAGATAAAAAACATCCTCACAGATAACTCCTGGCTCACAGGAGGCGACCAGAGCAAAATCATGGCAATCATCTGGCAGTGGACTATCAAAATACCTATAGTCGGACATCGCCTGAGCCCCTTCGATTATCTCATCATCGCACTGCAGGGAGAGACTTTTACCATAGGAACCCTGGTCTCGCAATGGACCAACGCCTTCGACCAGATAATGCACCGCATGGACGACGATAACGTCACTACGTTCAATATGTGGATGAAGTACTTCGCCAAACAGTTCAATGACGAGAAGGCCCACGAAGAGGTCAAGTTCGAAATTAAAAAAGAACATATCGTCCAGGGCCTCGAAACTGTCGGCGACGTAGCCGCAGCCGGAGCCGAACTGGCAGCCGCCGGCCTCACCGGAGGCGCCAGCGAGCTCGCAATCCTGGCCAAATGGCTCGTAGATACTCTCCCCGAATTATACAGCAGCGCCAAGACCATCGTTGGCGTCATAGATACCATCCGCAGCCTGAAAAAGGAGGACCTGCAAAAGCTCTTCAGCCCCGCCGGCATGGGCAACGTCCTCGTCAAGTCACTCTTCGGTGAGATACAAGGGCTCCCCATCCCCGCAGGTGAAGAAGAAAAGGAAGAGAAAGACACTGGCGGCGGCCGGGGAGAACGCGGATTCATGAAGGTTCTCAGCACTATTAAAAGAGTGATCACCGGCCTCGTATCGGCTTACAGAAAATTGGCCGGTCACGTCAATAGTACACTCAGCGCGCTCGACCTTACAAAAAAAGACTGGTTCAACGGGTTCAGCATGGCCTACGCGGGCATCATGAACACCATCGAGGCAGCCACGGACCCAGGCGGCGCCATCGATAAAGCTACCGGAGCACTACGCGAGATCACTTCCGGATTCTTCGAAAACGTAAAAGGAAAGCTCGACGAGGTCGTGGCAAGCATAAAAGATCGCCTCCAGGCCGTCACCCAGCCCGCTGTTATACTCAAAAAAATCGCAGACTCGGCAGTCGAATGGGTGCTCAATTTTATCATCACCCATCCCCCATCCCGTCTGTTCAAACTCTTGGGTAAGCTGGTAACCGCGATCTCGGGTAAATCTATCGTTGAGCTCCTAAGAGAAAAAGTCAGCTTCGCCGACGATATCATAAAGAAAATAGCCGACTCCGGCCCAGTGCAAAAGCTCGTAACCCCACTTCACGCTCCCATCAACGGCATCACCTCGATCGTCGATTCCATCGCCGGCAAAGCCGGAGCCTTCATCGGAAGCATGGAGACCCGCGTCCTCTCCTTCATGAACAACGGCGAAGCCTTCCTAAAAGAAATGGTCGGCGCTAAAGACCACCCGGCCGGAACCGCAACCGGATCAGCAGCAGCAACCGAAACCCAGCCAACCCCCACCGACGCGATCGGCACCATCAGAGCCGGCATCCACAGCCGCCTCATGACCATCGGCGGCCGCCTCCTCATAGAAAAAGGAAAGCAGCTCGGAGCTGCCGCAGTCGAAAAAGGAAAGACCGCCGCCTTGGATTGGTGGAATAAAAAGGTTAAATTCAAGAGCGTAGACGACCAGAATCATACCCTGTTCTTCAGCGGACAAGGGAAAGACAGCCAGCTCATGGTCGCTACTACCCCCATCCCCGTAAATGACCTGATGACACAGCTTCAAAACAAACCGGAGATTCGGGATAAAAACTCCGTGCATCATATCGCATATGAAAAAGCCCTGAAGCTGGTCGCCGACGCCACGAAGCTTGTCGCCAAAGTCCAAAACACCGGCGCCAAAGGATATGACTATAAAGACATCGACAAGCTCAATCCTCTGCTCGAAAAACTATCCGATACCTTACAGATCCTGATTCCGCTGGTATACACCCCTCCCCAGATCAAAAAGACCGACGTCAGCATCGGGAGCTTGTTCAAACGAACCACCGACCAAAAGCTATACATCGTCAAAGGATTTGAAGCGAAAACCGATTTGGTGAATCTCGTCAAGGTAAGAAAAAGCAATGACGGCCTGACCCAGACATTCCTGCTCATAACGAAATTCGTCGCGGAAGTCAACGCAGGAGAATGGACCCTCGCCAGCGACAGGTCAAAACGGGAAGAATATATGGGGAAGCTGGATGAAACGACTAAGGCCAAAGTGAGAAAAGCAGTTATCGACAGAATGGCCTTTATGGGAAAATTCAAAAGAGAAACGAATGAATATTTTAATAGCAGACCACCGAATGTAGGCTGGTACCCCGAACCCGAGGCCGACCTCGGCCACATCGTAGACGCCGCCACGTGGTGGAATGCACACGGCCGCTTTACCGGCGCCCAGTCCCCGCAGGTGAAACAATTCATGGAAGACCCCGCGAATTATGAGCTGGAAGAGCCAACGCAAAACCGTAAGAGAGGTACCCAGGTGGAAAATTATATGCCGCCCGTAAATTTATGATCACTAATTTTTGAACATGAAAGACCTGTCACTACTATTCGATAACCCGCCCGAAGGAGCAACGATTATAGAAGTCGGAGACCTGACCGTGCCAACTGGCGTCCTTATCGCCTGCGACCCCTTTCAAACCTGTACCAGCCCGCCCTTCATAACCGAAGTGCCGAAGGGCCAATTTCCGGTACAGCTGCTCCTGGTAAACCTAAGAGTGGCATTCGCCAGAGTGCTGTTTTCGACTAAACCAGCCACGGCATGGGAACCCGCCCTGACAGAATGGGGCGGAAATACGCACATGGTAGACGCCGGCCTCAGCTGTTTTATAGACCAGTCGACGTCGGAGCGATTCTGCCGGCTTCTAACGGAATACAAAGCCGCTCACCCCAAAGGCAATTATTATGAAGACATATTGAATAAAGAGTTCAGAGCAAACGCAACCCCCACGTCCCGCAGCGCCGGAGACTGGTGCCTCCACCAACCCTTCAGGGAAAAAAAGGATACCATCCCCATGTTCGCCAGCGGCCTCGGCGACGGCCAGTACACCGCATGGTGGGGCACAGCAAACAACAAACCCGTTACCATTACAATCGATTTCAGTATCATATAAATGATTTCCAAATGCACAAAAGCAGCAGCTATCGAACCGGCAAATCAGCCTATGGCCCAAGTAGCACACCCGGACAGGAATCCTTCTTCGGCCATGGCGAAGCGGTGCAAACCAAACAGGAAGAACCCTTCTTCCAAACCAGCATGATGATCGGTAAACCGAACGATAAATATGAAAAGGAAGCAGACAGCGTAGCCGACAAAATCGTCGCCAAAAAAGACATGGAAGACGGCCCCGCCGTCCAACGCCAGGAGATCAGCTCCATCCAGCGCCTCTCCACTCCCATCGAAGACGAAAACTTCTCCACCAATGACCAGCGAATCAGAAACGACCGTGATATCCAGGAGAAACCCGAAGTCCAAACAAAATCCGACACCCACGAGAATCCCAAGCTCCAAACCAAATGCGCCCACTGCGAACAGGAAGAAGCATCCGCAGGCGTCTCGAATCTCATAGACAGCACCCGCGGAAAAGGTCAGTCCATGCCCGAATCCACCCGCTACCAGATGGAGTCCGCATTCGGAACCAGCTTCCACGACGTCAACATCCACACCGGCGCCGATTCCGTCGGCATGAACAAGGAACTCGGCGCCCAGGCCTTCACGCACGGAAAAGATATCTACTTCAATAGCGGAAAGTACAACCCCGACTCCACCAGCGGCCAGCACCTGCTAGCCCACGAGCTCACCCACGTCGTCCAGCAAACCGGCGGCGCCTACCGCGACCAGGTACAATGCGACCACGACAAGCAAGCCCACCCAAAAACAAAAAGCAAATCCGCAAAAGATCAACCCAAAGAGCCCCCCAAATACGTCGTACCCAAGCTATCCATCAGCTCCGGCTCCATCATGGACGAAGGCTGCGGCGAGCTCATCTGGGACGCTGCCTGGAACATAGATCATGAAGCCGGAGACAAGGGCGGCTGGATCATACAGGAAGTCTCCATCCAATATCAGGCATTCGATTGCAACATGCGCCCCATCCCCGAAAAGAAATTGAAAAGCCCGCTGCACTACTACGAGGCCTGGCGCGTAGACCCCAAATCGACCGATATCAGACCGGAATTGGACTCCTTTGCTTATAAAACAAAAGCCGCCGACGGCTCCGGCCATACCCTGGGCTTTGCCTCCTGGAAAGCCGTTGCTCATTACCATGACAACGTAGGCGAAAACGACCTGCCCGATCACATGGTTCGCTATAATTCGAAGACCGCAGCCGGAGGTCTCTTCTCCAGCACACAAGACCCACGCCTCGGCGGTGACGTCTCCGGCCCCGTACCACACGAGCTCACCTATCACTGGGCCTGCTGCGGAGAAAAAGGAACAAAACCCAATCTCATAGACCATAAAATACCCTCTTGATCAGCATGTCCACAGTTCCCGAATTTCAATACCTCGATCAGCTAATCCGTTATCGGCTCGATCAATATTTTCCATCCGATACCCCCATTGCCAATCCCGTCCTTCCCCCACCCAAAAAATGGCAGCTGCCCATCGCAAAGTTCATCACCGACAATAAGCTAAACGGCCTCGAAGCTACCCTCTTGCTCATCGGCCTCGCCCCCCACTTTCACCCCCACCTCTTCGACGAAGCCATCGAAAGCAAGCTGCCCAATAACACCAACTTCCCCAAGCTCGGCGGAGTCCGCGGGAAGAACTCCCGCAGCTTCCTCCCAACCGGCGAAACCGCTCTCTTTATACTTGCCGGCGAGGACAAACAACAACGCCTCGTCCTCCAGCAGCTTTTCGGCTCCGAACACACCTTCGGCCAGAAGAAAATCCTCTGGCTCGAAGACGTCCCCTACGGCGAGCCCCTCATGAGCGGAAGAATCATCATCTCGCAGGATTATATCGATACCTTCCTCATCGGACGCCCCTCCGCCCCTCACTTCAACAGCAGCTTCCCCGCCCGTCTCATCAGGGAGAAACGCTCCTGGGACTCCCTCGTCATCAACGACGAGCTTCAATCCCAGATCAATGAAATCACCAATTGGCTGAAGTACAATGACCACCTGATGAACGAGCTCGGTATGAGCGACCGGCTGAAGAAAGGCTATCGCGCCCTGTTTTATGGACCGCCAGGCACGGGTAAGACACTCACCGCCGCTCTCCTCGGTAAAGAGATGCAAAAAGACGTCTACAAGATCGACCTCTCCATGGTCGTCTCGAAATACATCGGTGAAACCGAAAAAAACCTCGAGCTCCTATTCGCCCGCGCCGAAGACAAAGGCTGGATCCTCTTCTTCGACGAAGCCGACGCCCTCTTTGGCAAACGCACCAGCGTCCGCGATTCCAACGACAAATACGCCAACCAGGAAGTCTCCTACCTGCTCCAGCGTATCGAAGACTACAACGGCCTCATCATCCTCGCCACCAATATGAAAAACAATATCGACGAAGCCTTCATCCGTCGCTTCAATGCCATCCTCCGCTTTCCCTTCCCCGACGCCAGGGAACGAAAAGAGATTTGGAAGAAGTCTTTTCCGGACGGAGCCGTCTATAACCCATCCGTCGATATTCCCGAAGAAGTAAAAAAATACGAGCTGGCAGGCGGCAGCATTATCAACGTCGTCCACTACGCCTCCCTTAAAGCCCTCGAACGAAACACCCAAAAACCCCTGGCTATCCACCTGGCCGACGTCCAAAAAGGCATTCAAATCGAACTCAATAAACAGGGTAAACCCTTCGTGCCATAAAGCTAACAGGTGTATAACCCATTGAGCCACTTCCGAGCGGGCACTTCAATATATTTGTAGGTCCCCGACGCGACCCAAATAGTCAACGCCACAAAAACAGCACCAATCAACCACCCCACCCAGAACCCAGGCACTGGAACAGACAGATGAAACAGCGCCTGCGCCATCATCCACGTATAAAGTATCGGCTGATGCACCAGGTAAATAGAAAAGGATAGATCCCCCAGCCTTTGCACCGCACGCCCCGAAAACACCCGGTCGATAGTCTTGCTTCCATACGCCGCAGAAAGAATCACCGCAGGAAAGAAACAAACGGTCAGCACGTCATATACCGCAAAGTGAAGACAGATCACAATCCCCACCACCCAAGCCAGCAAGGTCACCCCATTCGCAAAAAACTTTCGCGCAAATCCTTCCGTATAAGCCCTCCAAACGACCATCCCCAGGACAAAACCACAAAAGCACCTCACAAACCCATACTGATACGCAACGTTGATATCCGGCACGACATTCGTCCCAAGAAAAGAAAGCGAAGACGGCACCGTCACCCTCGATCGCAGAAAGAACATGATAAACAAATATCCTCCCACACACAAAAGCCCTACCAAAACCCTAAACCAACGCTTGAACCGCAAAAACGGACCCACCAGCAACGGAAACAGCATATACATCCACCACTCGGTGCTGATCGACCAGGCCGCATTGTTCCAACTAAACCACCCATGCACATTCATGCTCTGGATCAGCAATAAATTCGTAGGAATCGACACCCAGGTGAAGCTCTCACCGGAGAAAGGCTCCGTATCCACACCCCCGAAACATAAAAAAATTACCCGTACCAGGATCAAATACCACAACGTGGCCACATGCAACGGATACACCCTCCCCAGCCTCGCCAGCGTAAACTTCTTGAACGCAGGCCAGCTCACTACGATACTAAACCACTGTGCATATACATGACAAAGGATGAAGCCGCTCAGGATAAAGAAGAAATCCACCATTAAATACAGCTTCGTAAACAACAGCGAGAACTTGAAAGGAAGGAGCAGGTTGCCCCCATGGCCAAAAATAAGATCGGCATGATAAAGCACCGTCAGCAAAGCTGCGATTCCACGCAAAGGGGTTAGGTTCGCTAAATAGCGAGTACGCGGGTGCTGCATAGGCTAGAAGAATAATTTTGCAAATCTCAGCTTCTTCTCTCTTCCATCCTATACCACTTTCGTGTAAATATTATTTGACTTTTAGATTTTTCCAGTCTCCATCCGACCCCTCCCCAACCCAAAAACCCAACATCCTCCCCCGCTCATTGACCAGGGTCGGCTCCACCAATAATGAATACGTCCCCTGTCCGTTCACAAACACCTCCACCTTTTTATCCCCGACCACAACCTTCACATGAAACCACTCGTTTGGATCCGGCGCGGGAGAAATCCCCTTCTCATACTTGCCCGGAAACTTCGTCCGTAACAGCTCCCAGTGATACTCCGGCTGCGCTATATATTGTACCGCATGCACCTTTCTCACCTCATCCGTCGAACGGAAGTTGAACGGCCTAAAGTAAATCGCCTCATAAGTGGAATCATTTAAACCATGAAAAGCAACCCCGACAAAGCTCTGCTGCAGCACATCCTTACCCTTCACGTCGAATTCGATAGTCCCCGTAGAAAAGCTCATTCCCTTCACCCAGGCGACACCCATTCCCTTCTTCGCGTCGAGATGAATGCGATCCCCTTCTATCGAAAGAGTTCTATTAAAAACAGCATATTGTTGAGATTGCCCCAATAGGACCAGGGAAAAAAGAAGCGCAGATAAGGTTAAATAAAGTTTGGACGACATATGACATTTCGTTTTATCCAAAGCTATGATTTTTCCCGCCTTCCGTCTGTTAAATTCCACCGTTGGGAAACTAGCGTCCCAAACCCTATCGCCCTGATATACTTTTGAGTTCGTAACAATCGAAACATCCAGCAATGATAAAAGTCTTATTCCTGATGGCTGGGCTTTACGCCCTCGCAGCAATCAGAAGTTCTGCCTCTCCCCGTCCTTCCTTCGCCCGGTCGCGAACTCGCCCGGTAGCTTACCCTTCCCACACCACATCTGAACGCATTTATTTCCCCATCATCAACATCGTCTCTTGGTCCGTTAGCAATTATACAAGGTGAGGTCCGTATTTCTGTGTGACTAACAGTTTTGTCTTGGTTCGACAAACATCCGGGGCCGTTCCGCAAGGGGCGGTCTTTCGGTTTTTGAACCAGCTCTATCCATCTAATTAAACTTCACCACCTCGAAATCCGACGCCTTCACCTGCCCCAGCTTCTGCAGCTCATCATTGCTCCACCTGTCATCCGGCGCACCGCTGATATACATATCGCTCCCGATATCCGCCAAAATCAACCCATACTTCTTCATCGCCGTCAATATCACCTGCACATGCGCCGGAAACTTACTGATATCATAGCTGGCCTTCAGCCTTATCCTCGCCCCGAATGGCAACGCCGTATGCATCGTCCCCGTCCCATTTCCCTCATGACGCGCCGGTGAAATATGCGCCGCTACCGTATGCGATTTCGCCAGCGTAAACCGTATCGCATGATTGATAGTACCCTTCAGCATTTCATCATACCGCACCAGCCCAGGAAATATCGGCAGCCCCGCCGCATCCGCCGACGTCCATCCATCCTTCCTCAACGTATTCGAGGCCAGATCGAAAACCGCCCCGCTCGACGCCTCCCAATGATCCCCATTCACACTTGCGTTATATAGCTCATAAAGCTTCTTGTTGTCTTTGTCTACCACGATCACGTGCGCATCCCCCGGAGGCTCGATCGCCGCATTCAACGGAATCGGATATGGCCCCGGATCACTCTCATCTCCATAATTATCGTCATAGTCATTAGCCCTAAACTTTATCGCCACCTTCGGCTGACTCGCACACACGACATTGAACGGAATCCCAATAATCTTCCCCTCATACAACCCACTCCCGAAATCCGCCTTTACCCCCGTGCCCGAATACGCCGACAAGATCTGCGTACTATACGCATCTACAGCCGACCCGGAAATATCCTGATGCCACGCGTTGTCCGCTGGAAAAATAGCAATGCTCTCCGCATCCGCCTTCGTCGTCGAGCACGCCGCTCCTCCCTCCGCCGAAGGCGTGTCTCCTTTCTTCGAACACCCAATAAAAATTGTGAGTAAAGTTACTATAGAAAAAATACGGTAAGCAGCTTCCATATGATAGGATTTACCGCTTACCGTACCAAAATCGTACCGCTTATTAACCCCGCGTAATTACCGCAGCAATTTCATCCAATACCCCCCAATCACACTCCTCGCCTGAAACCCTACCTGTTTCCCATCCTTCGTCTCATGCCAGTCACTCAACGGCACCCTGGAAGGCGTCTCCAAAACAAACTTATACACTGGTCCCACCAATTGATCGAAATCCGATTTCTTATCCGACATCGACGCCGTCCATAATATCCAGTCCGATTTCGTATACGTCTTCCGGCTATCCAGCGGTAGTCCAAATTCCTGCTGATGCGTCATGTAATAAGCCATCTCCGTATCATACACCTTCTGCGGGAACAACCCCAGATGTAATACCTTATCCCAAACCATATTGTACTTCTGACTCCAGGTATTCTTGTTGTCGAAGACCAACGCATAGTGATCACCCGCATCATCCTTCTCTACCCACTTCGCAGCCATCTCGCTCGCCATCTGCCCGTACTTCGTCGCCGTAGCGCCATCACCGACCGCCTTAGCCATCTGTGCATAACCACCGATCGCCACGATCGCCTTTACCGAAAGATTTGCATTGTGCGCCAGGTGCCCGGCAAAGTCATCCGTACACAGCTGATTGCCCGGGTCAAAACCCATTTCCGCCAGATAATTCACCCAGGTCGTCAACGTCTTCCAGTGCGCCTTCGCATAGGAGCCATTTCCTTCTTTCCGAACAATCGCCGCCGCCAGGATAATCATGTTCCCACACTCTTCCACGGGCATATCTTCTCCGTATGTCTGTCCGTTCGCCAGCGGATACGTCCCCAGATCATGCGCCGCAAAAGGTTTCGCCCACTTCCCGCTCTCACTATAATAAAAGATGCCATTCAGCATCCCCTTCAACAATTCAGGATTGTATAACAAATACAACGGAGCCGAAGGATACGTAACATCCACCGTATTGATCGAACCATTGCTGAAATTCTCCTTCGACAGGAACAGCAGGTCTCCCTGCGGACTCTTCACCAACGTATGCGCGGCAATACTTTGCCGATATGCAGAGACGCACAGTTTCGCATAAGTCTCCCCACCCGCTGCAAGCGCATCTCCATAAATTTTCTTATCCGTAGCCGCACACTTCGCCAATACCGCGGCATAGTTCTTCGAAGCCCGGCCCAGCATCCCATCCATCGTCGCACCCGGTGCATTCCTCCACCACGGACGCAGATTGGTGCCAAAGTACTGAACTGAAAATAATTCGTCATACCCTACCATCAAATACTTGCTCGAAGCCGCAGCCCCCACGGAACCAAAGCTCAACGTCGTATTCAACATCGAAGTCTTCCCCACATCCGCCTTGACTTCCTGCTTCGCAGAACCAGCAGGCGCCGCCACATACACATACCCCCAATCTATTCGCAAATTGTCTCCCTTTTTCTGCAACACAGGCTGCTCGACCGTTCCCGCCTTCAAAATAGTCAAGCCTTCCTTACTATAAACCGAAGTCTGCACAGCCTGGTAAGGCTGATTCACCGCCAGGTTTGTCGACACCCCCTGCGTAACCGACACCGTATGCTTCGCTCCATCATTAGACGACACCGAATAAGTAACATAAGAAACGGGAGAAGCAAAAAGGTCAAGATCATTCAAAATCAACGGCGAAGTAAACACCACCTTCAAATCCACAGGTCCACAGGCAAATGTATAAGCCGTCTGCGTAGCAGACACATTCACCGACTTTTGCGAAGCCAGCGCAATACCCGCCTGTTCCTTATTCAATACCTCTTCCGAAAATCCCGCGTCAATCCAGCTCCCGCCACCCGTATTCTTACAATGCATCGCAATCAAATTCTCCCCTACCTTCAGCTTGGCCTTAGCCTCGTCCGACAAAGGAACCATCTCATAATCTCCATTAGCTCCCCGCTGCCGCTGCAACCGCTGGCCATTTAAAAAGATCTCCGCATCATCGTCGTGAAAAACCTTCAACATCAGCCGGCCCGTAGGCAGCGCGGACAAATCGAAGCGACGACGCACCCAGATATCCGTCCCCGTCCACGAAACCCCTACTTTCGCCCGGCTGTCCCCAAAAGGCCCATTCCCCGTCTGCCAATCCTTATCATCGAACGAAGGCTGATTCCAGCCCTCCGCCGGAGCCGTCTCCATTTTATATTTTGCCGAATACGACGCTTCATCACCCGAGGCCAATAAAGTCTTATACTCCGGCGAAGGCGCCCCCATAAAACGATACGCCTTCCCATCGACCGAAATAACGCCCAGCAAGGACTGGTCCTTTCCCGTCCAGTGATGCGTCACCGACTCGTTCAATTGGTCCGTATTCGACCAAACGCTAAAATAGGTATTGTGCGTTATCAAAGGATAAGCAGGCATCTTCGAAACCTGCGCGGATGCGGAAATGGCAAGCACCGCCCCGCCAAAAGTCAAAACCGATAGTCTTCTCAAAAGATGTTTCATCAACAGGTATTTAAAAAATTAAAACTCAGTATTCAATTTCTTCTTCGATGGCTTCGGCAGCACCATATGCGTATCCGCCCACTGACGCCACTGCCCCTCCAGCTGCTGAACCCGCTCAGGATACTTCGCCGCCACGTCTTCCGTCTCGCTCTTGTCCACGGACAAGTCATATAATTTCCATGCGCTATCCGCCGCAAGAGAGACCAGCTTCCAATTTCCAACTCTCGCATACCGCGCGCCAAAGTGCTCGTTAAACAATTCCTCATGCCCCTTGACCTTCGCCCCCTTAAAGCTCGGAACCAGGCTCACACCCGACGAAGCCGGGATAACATGTCCCTTGTACGTCGACGGATAGGTCGCCCCCGCCAGAGACACAAACGTAGTCATAAAGTCCATTACATGCCCCACCTGGTCGCTAAAACCACCCTTTTTCACGGTAATCCCCTTAGGCCAGAAAGCGATCATAGGCGTATGAATGCCCCCCTCGTAAGACTCCGCCTTCCAATAACGATAGGGCGTATTGGCGACATTCGACCAACGCTGCCCAATCGACGAATAGGTGGTCTCCGGCCCCGGGTCCGCCTGCTTCTTCGTCGCATAGACGATCTTTCGCCCATCCCGGGTCTCGCTAGGCCGGTCGAAACCCGGACCATAGTTTGCCGCATTCTCCGCACTCGCCCCATTGTCCGACAAAAACACAATCAAGGTGTTGTCCAGCTGGCCAGTCTTCCTCAACGCCTCAATAATCCGGCCAATCCCCTGGTCCATCCTGTCGATCATCGCCGCATGTACCGCCATCGCCAGCGCATCCCAGTCCTTGTCCGGGTTATTCTCCCAGCTCAGCTTGTCATTCCAACGCCCGGATAGCTTCGTCTTCGTCGAATCGATCACTCCCATCTTCGCCATCCGGTCATAACGCGCCTTCCGGACCGCATCCCAGCCACCTTTGTAGGTATCCTTATACTTGGCAATATCCTCCGGCTTCGCCATCAACGGCCAGTGCGGAGCATTCTCCGCCACATACAGGAAGAAGGGCTGCGACGACCCCGCAAAGCCCTTGATATACTCCACCGCCGTATCATTGATCGCATCCGTATGATAATACCCCGCCGGTACATTCCGAATCGGAGTCGTCCCGCTAACAAGACTAAAAGGATCATAAAAATCCACCACACCCCAGATAGTCCCGAAGAACTTGTCGAAACCCCTGCTCGTCGGATACTGCTCCAACGGAGAGAACTCTTCCCGCTGCTTATGATGGTTCAGCCAGTCCAGCTGCTCCTGCGGATTCTTAAAGCCATTCGTATTGGAGACATGCCACTTCCCCGACATCGCCGTCTGATAGCCAGCCGTCTTCAGCACCTCCGCCAACGTCACCGCATTCTCCGTAATATGCCCGAGATAGCCCGGCTCATCTTCTGCATCCGTCATCTTCCCGATCCCCGCTTGCTGATTATACAATCCCGTCAGCAACGAAGCCCGCGTCGGACAGCACCGCGAAGTATTATAAAACTGCCGGTATCGAATTCCATTCGCCGCTAAAAAATCGATGTTCGGCGTATGTATCTCTCCCCCGTAACAGCCGACATCCGAAAATCCCATATCATCGGCCAGGATTACTACGATATTCGGCCTCTTTTGCGCCATAGCCGCAAAACTCGAAAAAAGAAAAATCGCTAACAACCATCTGACCATATTACCAATTTGGGTTTTGTGTAAGATTCTTGTTCAAAATAATTTCCTGCTGCGGGATTGGCCATAGATAGTCCCGGTTTGCCTTGAATGACCGGATGAAGCTATTGTTGACCACCGTCGTCAGCGTTCCGCTCTTTACATACGTAATACCCTGTATCGGCCCCGGCATCACCGTTTCCGCCGTCTTCCAGCGACGGATATCGAAGGTATGCAATCCTTCGAAAGCCAGTTCCACGATACGCTCATGCCGGACCGCCGCCCGCAGCTGCGCCTGCGTCTGCCCCGTAGCGATCGCAGGCATATTCACATCGCTCCGCGACCTGACCAGGTTGATCGCATCATAGACGCTCTGATCGATTTGATTGGCCTCGATCTTTGCTTCCGCATACGTGAGCAATACTTCCGCATACCGAATGATGATGATATTGATCCCGCAGTTCGAAGGCGTCCCCACATCCTCCGGATTGACATACTTCTTTAAGTTATATCCCGTAGTCGTCGCATAAAGATTACCACCCCCGATAGCATCCGCCGTTCCACTGCCCGGTGTAGAGTTATACGTCTTCCCATTGACCAGCAGGTCCCCCGGCCTATATATAGAGAATCCCATCCGCGGGTCCCGATTAACGTAAGGATTGTAGGGGTCGAACCCGCTCGTCCCATCCGTGATCATCTTCCCATTGGTCATCTCGAATTCGTCCGCCAATTGCTTGGTCGGCACCACCTGCGCCACAGCCGAAGCCAGCGAAGAAGGCGCCACGCTGAAAAACACATTGTTCGAATAAAGGTCCTTCAGAAATTCCTTATCCATGATGACCTCGCTATTGTTCTCGGCCGCATAGGTAAACAGGTTCTGATACTTCGGATAGAGCGTATACACCTTACTGTCGATGACCGCCTTGGCCGCAGCTGCCGCTTCCGGGTACCGGCCCGCATAGAGCATCGCCCGGGCCTTCAACGCATACGCCGCCCCCTTGGTAATCCGCCCCTTGTCCGTCTGGGTATTAGGCAGCAGCGTCACCGCCGTATCCAGGTCAGCAGCGATAAAATCATAGATTTTCGCCACATCGGTACGAACCAGCTTCGCCCCATCTTCGATCCCGATACTCGTCGTCACAAGCGGCACAGCCCCATACCAACCTACCAGCTTCAGATAATAGTACGCCCGCAGCGCACGTACTTCCCCGATCCGGCTGTTGACCAACGCAGCATTCGATACCGTTACCTTCTGGATATTGTCCATAAAATAGTTGGCCGCATGGATTCCCTTATAGCTGGTGGTATACTGCTCGGCAAATCTGGAATTCAACGCATCCGCCACGCCCTGATCGATCGGCGCCTCGGCAGCTCCCGTCGTATTGAAGTGACCGATATCTGATAAGCCATCCCAAAAGGTCAATACCGTCCCATCCGTATAGGTATACACCGCATTCGCCGCATTGGTCGCGTCGACGTCCGTCTTCCAGTAGATCTCGGACGAAATCCGATCCGTCGGCACCGTCACTAGCAGATCCTTCCGGCACGAAGAAAAGAAAAGAAGCCCGCCGGCAAGTCCGATTATATATTTTGTTTTCATGACTTTCTTGATTGATGGTTAAAAGTTAACATTGGCCCCAAACGTATATACCTTCGTCTGAGGATAGTAGTCCGCCCTTCCCGTTGGAAACTCCGGGTCGATGCCCCATTCATTCGCCTTCGAGATCGTAAACAGATTGGTCCCGCTCAGATAAAACCGGACCTTCTTTACCCCCAGCTTGCTCGCGATAGCCCTCGGCACCGTATAGCCTAACTGCAAGTTCTTGACACGGACATACCCCATGTGCACGATCCAGAAATCGGATATCTGCGCATTCTTGTCGGTAAATTTCTGTGGCCTGGCAAACCTCGCATTCGGATTCGTTGGCGTCCAATAATCCTTCTCGATATCGATCAAAAAACCCTGGTTGTTCCCCGCGTCGGCAAAAGCCCCCGAGACCCGGGCATCCTGTTTTACCGCACCCTGGAAGAAAAGATACAGATCGAAGTCCTTGTACTGAAAATTCGATGTCAGCCCAAACGTATAGTGCGGGAACGGATCCCCGATATTGACCCGGTCATCCGCCGTAATCTTCCCATCCTTGGTCACATCCACATATTTGATATCCCCCGGATACGTATTCGGGTCATACTTGGCCGAGCTCGATACGTCCTGCGCATCCTTATAAAGTCCTGCCGTCTTGAAACCCCAAAGCACCCCGATCGGCATCCCTACATTGGTAGCATAAAGACCATCGTTCGTCGAACCGCTGATATACGGCCCCGTCCCTTTCAGGTCCACTACCTTGTTGACATTATTCGAGATATTGAAGTTGAGGCTATACTTGAGCTTACGATCATAGTTCCGGTAGTTGACGCCCAGCTCCCATCCCTTATTCGATACCACCCCCGCATTTTGAACCGGCGCATTCAGCCCGATGGCCCCGGCTATCGGAAGACTCAATAAAATTCCAGAGGTAAGCTTATCATAATAATCAAAAGTAACATCCAGCCTGCGCTCCAAAAGGCTCGCATCGAGCCCGAGATCAGTTTGTCTCGTCGTCTCCCACTTGATATCCTTGTTCGCATAGTTCAACAACGCATAACCCGTCGCCGCACCCCCGCTAAAATTATAATTCTGCGTCGATAAGGCCTCGTAGAAGGTATAGGGCGAAACCGTTTGGTTCCCCGTCTTACCCCACGAACCCCGCAGCTTGAATTCCTGTACCACATCCGACAGCGGCTCCCAGAATTTCTCCTGCGACACCCGCCATCCCGCAGAGAAAGAAGGGAAGAAGCTATAAAGATTGCTCCCCGTAAAATTCGAAGACCCATCATACCGGCCATTCACCTCTAACAGATATTTACCCGCAAAGTCATAGTTGAGCCGTCCAAAATAAGACCGCAAACCCGAAGAAACATCCGCTCCCGTATTGTCCTTCGAGCTGGAAGCCCCCGCCGAGATCGCCTGGATACTATTGTTGTAGAAGGTATTCCGGAAAGCCGTCAGGTTGCTGGCGCTGTTATAGATCTGGGAGTAACCACCCAGGATATTGAAGTGGTGGTCCTTGAAACCGATATTGTAGGTCAGCGTACTGTTGATCGTTTCGATATAGGTATTGTTCCGGATTTCATTCAGCGAGTTCGTAGCCCGCACCTTGGTACGCGAAGGGAAGCTGTCGTCGACCACATTAAAGGAAGCCGTAAAGACCTTCTCCCGGTCGAAGGTGGTGGTCACGCCATATTGTGTGTTGAATTTTAAACCCTTCAGGATATTCCACTCCATCCGGATATTGGCCGTAAGGTTATCGAAGTAGTCGTTGTCATAACCCGAGAGATGGTCGTTGATCAACGGATTGTTCCCCTGAACGCTAAGCCCGTAATTCCCATCGGGATATTGCGGAACCACCAGCTGCGCCCCATGCAGCGTGTTGTAGTAAACATTGTAGGCATCCTGGGGTTGGGTGGAATAAAGTCTTCTATAGTTCCCGTCGAAGCTGAACTTGAAATGATCCGACGCCGTAAAGTCCGTATTCAACCGGATTTCCTTCGAGTTATTGCTAAAATTATCGACAATCCCATCCTGTTGAAAATCCCGGAGCGTAACCAGGCTCTTGAATTTTTCCGTCCCCCCGCTGATACTGACATTGTGATTCGTCATCAGACCCGCATGATAGAGCTGGTTGTACCAATCGTTGGCTAAAGGATATTTGAGGCGGTTGGAAGCAGCATCGGAAGAATAGCCGGCGATCAGCGCATCGCTATACTGTTGCGCAAGACCCGCATTGGCATAGGCTACATTTTGCTGTTTGAGATAGTCGATAGTAGAGATAGAGGTAGGGTGGTCCCCCAGCTTCTGCATCCCGACATATCCATTATAAGACACTGTAGGCGGACCATTCTTCGCCCGCTTGGTCGTGACCAGCATAACACCCGTCGCCGCACGCGACCCATAAATCGAGGTTGCCGCCGCATCCTTCAGGATAGAGACCGATTCGATATCGTCCGGGTTGATATTGTTGATACCCTGTTCAATCCCATCGACCAGGATCAAAGGATTGTTCCCGCTGAGCGTCGTAATCCCCCGCACACGAGCCGTAACATTCGCCCGTCCCGGCGCTCCTCCCTGATCCAGGATGGTCACGCCTGGCGAAAGACCCTGAAGGGACTGAACCGAGTTCGTTACCGGGCGACGCGTAATATCGTCCGCATTGATCACGCTGACCGCACTGGTGACACTCACCTTCTTCTGCGTCGCATAACCCACCACGACGACGTCGCTCAGAGCCTTATCCTCACTCTTGAGCGAAACATTGATAGAGGTCTGCCCATTGATCGGCACCTCCTGCAAGACATATCCAACATAAGTAAAAACAAGAACGCCATTCCCATTTGGCACATTGAGAGAGTAGCTGCCGTTCGCGCCCGTAGAGGTAGCAGTCGTCGTTCCTTTAAGCGTCACAGATACGCCGGAGAGAGCTTCTCCCTTGCTATCGGTGACAACCCCGGAGACGACGATCGCAGCAGCCCTCAAGTCGAAGGTAGCAGCCAGCAGCGCAAGAAGCATAAAGCATCTGCAAGCAAAAGTTAGTTTTTTCATTTGGCTTTTTTTAGGGTTTACCTTGCCAAAATAAATTAAACCCGCCCGTAACAACTGATCAAAGTTTGGTCGTTTTGTCTCATTCTCCTTAATTTCGAATCATCTATGTCCCGCCTGCTCCGAAAGATATTCGCTTGTCTCGTGCTGCTGATTACCGTCCATTGTCAGGGGCAGTCTTATTATTTCAAACACTACCAGGCAGACGACGGCCTCGCCCACAATACTGTCATCACGATCACCCAGGACAGTAAAGGGCTCCTCTGGTTTGGTACAAAAGGAGGCCTCAACCGCTTCGACGGCTATACGTTTAAGACCTATAAGAATATCGGGAACAACGTCATCAGCTCCATTGCCGAAGACCAGGACAGGATGATCTGGGTCGGGACCGAACGGGGACTCTTTAAATACAATACCGTAAAGGAGACCTTCACCGAAGTACCCGCACTCTCCTCCAGCAGCATTTCCTATATCCAAATCGGTCCCTCCGGCGACCTCTGGTTCCTCGCAGGAAGCGAATTATCGCACTACGAGCCCAAAAAAGACCGCCTCACCCGCACCGGTCAGTTCGCCAGCTGTCTGACAGCCGATTCATCCAACCACCTCTGGCTGGGCCACGACGACGGCTCCATATCCGTAATGAATGGGCCTACCATCCAGGTCATCGACCGAACCCTGCGCCCCCAGCTAAAGCTGATCAGCAAAATATATCCCGCAGAGAATGGCCTCATCCTGATCGGTACCACCAGGGAAGGTTTGAAAAGCTACGACCCCAAAACCGGTAATATCCGCTCCCTCCTGCTCCGCAACAAAGACAACACCGAGATCTTCGTCCGCGACATTGTCCAGTCAGGCCCCGGTGAATACTGGATAGCCACCGAATCGGGTATTTATATCTATAACACCCATACCGATTCGAGCAAAAACCTGCGCAAACGCGCAGGCGACGACTACTCCCTGACCGACAATGCCATTTATTCTCTGTGCCGCGACAACCAGGGCGGACTCTGGGCAGGTACCTTCTTCGGCGGCCTGAATTATTTTTCCTCAGAAAACGCCCGTTTCAAGAAATACTATCCCCTGCAAAATGCCAACTCCATCCAGGGAAATGCTATCCGGGAAATCTGTAGCGATAAGGACAATAATATCTGGATTGGAACCGAAGACGCCGGCATCAACAAGCTCGATACCCGCACCGGAAAATTTACCAATTATACGACCGACGGAACCGCCTCGGGTCTGTCTTATCCAAACATCCACGGCCTGCTGGCCGTAGGCAACCGCCTCTACGTCGGTCCCTTCCAGCACGGCCTGGAGATCATGGATCTCAAAACAGGACGCATCATCGATCGCTTCAAGCTCATCGGCGAACGCGACACCATGAACGCCGACTTCATCATGTGCATCCACCAGACCAGGGATAGCAACATCCTCATCGGAACCACCGGCATAGGCGCAGGACTTTATAATTATGACGCAAGTCACCACCGCTTCACCCGCTGCCGCCAGATTCCCTGGGGCTCATTCGTATACGATATCCTCGAAGACCACAACGGAACCATCTACACCGGAAGCCTGGAAAGAGGTAGTTTTTATTTCAACCGGCGCACCGGGGAAAAAGGCAATATCCGATTCGCAGAAAAGGGCGAGCGCGACCACAAAGTACAGGGCATCTTCGAAGACAGCGACCACTCCATCTGGTTCGCCACCGAAGGCGGCGGCCTCATCCGGCTGGACTCCACACGCAAACAAATCAAGAAGTTCACCACAGAAAACGGTCTCCCCAGCAACAATCTCTTCCGCATCCTCGAAGACGACCACAAAAATATTTGGATCAGCTCCCTAAAAGGACTCGCCTGTCTCAACCTGAAAACCGAACAGGTAAAGGTCTACACCCAATCCAACGGACTCATTACCGACCAGTTCAATTATAATAGCGCATTTAAAGACCACTCGGGTGAGATGTATTTTGGCTCCGTAAAAGGGATGATCGCCTTCGACCCGGACCGGTTCACGCAATCTCCTTATACACCCGCCACCTATATCACAGGCTTCGCAGTCAACAACACCGAGGTCGTCCCCGATACCCTCTCCTCCCCCCTAAAAAAATCCATCTTATATACGGACAGCATCCGCCTGGATCACAACCAGTCCTCCTTCAGCATCGAGTTCGCCGCACTCAACTATTCTTCCCCCGCCGTAACCCGGTACAAATATTTCATGAAAGGACTCGACAAAGACTGGACCTACCTCAGCAGCAACAGAAAAGCCTATTTCACCGACCTCTCTCCCGGCTCCTACACTTTTATCGTACGGGCAGAAAGCAACGTCGGCAGCTGGACCGGCAAAGAGACCCGGCTCTTTATAAAAATCCGCCCACCCTTCTGGAAAAGCGCCTGGGCCTGGGTCATCTATATCCACACCATCGGCCTCATCCTCTGGCTATGCATCCGGTCCTATCACCGCTCGACCGAACGAAAGAACCGCAGAAAGCTCGAACGATTCGAATACGAAAAAGAAAAAGAAATCTACCAGTCAAAAATCGAATTCTTCACCAACATCGCTCACGAAATCCAAACTCCGCTCACCCTTATTTTAGGCCCCCTCGAACGCCTCATAAAGAAGATCGACGAAACTCCTTCCATCCGCAAGCCCCTCCTCATGATGGACAAGAGCGGCAAACGCCTCCTCGAGCTCACCACCCAGCTCCTCGACTTCCGCAAGACCGAAGCCGATCAGTTCGGACTCAGCTTCGTAAACGCCGACATCACCAACATCCTTCACGAGCAAATCGCAGTCTTCAAACCCGAAGCAGACAAAGCCGGCATTACCATCCATACCGATTTCCCCCAAAATCACCTCATCGCCTACGTCGACATCGAAGCCTTCATAAAAATTATCACCAACCTGTTATCCAACGCCATCAAATACTCCTCATCCAGCGCATCTATAAAAATTACCACATCCCCCGAAACCTTCTCCATCCAATTCGCCAACGACGGCAAAGCCATCCCCGAAGAATTCCGTCAAAAGATCTTCGAACCCTTCTTCCGCCTTCGCAGCACCGAAAAACCCGGCACCGGCATCGGCCTTTCTCTGGCCAAATCTCTAACCGAACTACATAACGGAACCCTAACGCTCATATCCGGCGACACCAACAACATAATTTTTAACCTATCCCTGCCGATTCACCAGAAATTCGAGTTCAAACTGAGTAAATGGAAAAAGATACCATCTTAATTATAGACGATAACGCAGACATGCTGGAATTCCTCGACGACGTCCTCGGCGAGACCTATACCCTACACCTCGCCACGGGCGGCGAAGCAGCCCTCGCCCTCCTCGAAGAACATATGATTAATTTAATTGTGAGCGATATCATGATGCCCGGCATCGACGGATTCCAGCTCTGCCACACTATCAAATCCCGCGTCGAATACTGCCATATCCCCGTCGTGCTCCTCACCGCAAAAAACACCTACAAAGCCCACATCGAAGGCCTCGAAGTCGGCGCCGACGCCTATATCCAAAAGCCCTTTTCGCCCGAGCTCCTCCAGCTACAGGTCGCCAACCTCCTCAAAAATCGCCTCAAAATAAAAGACCACTTCGCCAGCTCCCCCTTCGAAGACGTCCGCGTCATGGCCCACTCCAAAACCGACGAGCAATTCCTCAAAAAGCTCGACGACTATATCCGCAAACATCTCAAAGACCCCAACCTCGACATCGACCAGCTCGCTGCCCACATGAACATGAGCCGCCCCACCTTCTACCGCAAGATCAAATCCCTCTCCTCCCTCTCACCAAAAGAGCTCATCGACATCACCCGCCTCAAAAAGGCCGCCGAGCTCATCGCCCAAAACGAACACAGCCTCGCCGAAATCACCAGCCTCGTCGGCTACAGCTCCCAAAGTGTCTTCGGCAAAAACTTCCAACGTCACTTCAAACTATCTCCCATGGAATACTTCAAAAAACTTTCCTAACGCGCCCAAGCTGCACCGGAATATTTTTTATCCGCGCAACTACTTTTCACGAAATAAACTTACATTCACCTAAGCATATTGCTAGGTGTTTTTACCTATTTTCAAAATACCACCGGCAATAACAGATTCCCCAAGCACGTTCGTGCTATAACCATAAACCTTTGCTATGCTTAACTCTACCACCTTTTTAATTGCAATGCCCGGCGGCTCTGAATGGCTTCTCATCCTCTTCATTCTCCTACCCCTTTATTTCCTGCCCACAATCATCGGCTTCAACAGAAATAAAAACAACGCCGGCGGCATCTTCGTTCTCAACTTCTTCCTGGGCTGGACATTTCTCGGCTGGCTCGGCGCCCTGATCTGGGCATTCTCCGCCAGCAATAAACAGCCTCCCACCATCGTGGTAAACAACACAAACCAACACCAATCTTATAATAAGGATAAAATAGACCAGCTTCGTCAGCTAAAACAACTATTGGACGAGGGAGTCCTCACAACCGAAGAATTCAACAAACAAAAAGCAGCCTTGCTAAATTAAAGAGCCCCCAACAATCGCCATATCCCGCCGCCGCAGCCGCCATGCGCGCGTTCACATAATCCCCCTCACCGCCTGCATAGGCCCTTCACATAGGGGCAAAAAAAAAGGAGCAGTATAGAAATACACTCCCGTTTTTAAATCCAATATCCTATGAAAAACCGAATAAGTATATCCAATGCTCGTGCCAATACACAACAATCTAAAAATCAACCCTCTACAAAACCCGGCACGGCCAATTCACTCCCAAAACTGGAAAAAAAATTCAAAATCTGGAATCGAGTATCCGCTGCCCATTCAGCAAATCCCTAAAAAGAGTAAACTGCATGGCAATCAATTCATTCGCTAACCCCTTAATCGCCAGCTGCTCACCTATCACTCCGTCCAGCACCCGGCAGATTTCCCACTGCTTTTCCCTCGACCGCGGATAACAAATCCTCTCACTCGCCAAAAAATCATCCAGCTTAAAATTCTTGATGCTCGTAGGCTGCTTTTCATACCGCGCAATCCTCCCGATCAAATAGAGATATTCCCAATAATAATAGACATACTTCGGTAAAACCACCGAGCCATCGAATCGCAGCAGCTTCGTAAAATTGCTGAACAGCAACGGCGGATTCGCATCCATCAACGCCCTATCGATATAAAGAACCCTCCCCGTGTGCTGATGCTTCCCTCCCCCCGATATCTCCGTAACAATATCCCCCTCCCGAACCCGCTTACGCTCCAATACAGCCTCCTTGATATACCGGTACGGACACCCCGAAACCCGGCCCAATCTCACATCCGGAATATCTGTCCCGCGAATAACCGCCACCCTCGCCAATCCCCGCCCAGGAACCTCCCTCCCCCACTCACCGCTAAAGTCCTCTAGCAGCAACGATTTAAAGGAACAGGAAGCCCACCCTTCCGGCAAAGGCTCCGACCGCAACAAGTTTCCTATCTTGCCCAAATAGCTCTCCGTCACAGCATGCAGCTCCTCGATCTTCGCCCTCGTACTCTCGATCTCCTTCCTCAAATGATCCAGATCCCAATCCGGCATAGCCGCATCCACCGGAATATGCCGCTGTGGACTCAAATCATAGTCGATATCCTTGATCGCTGAAATCCCAAGCAAGACAGAAAAACCTTCGACCTCCTTCCGCGTCTGTATCGTCTCCACGATCTTATCGATACCCGCAGAAGAAATATAGTTTTTGGGACTTCCCTTCACAAATTCCTTGGAAGCATTCACAAACAAAATGTCCTTACATTCCTTCTTGGTAAAAAAGAAAATAACTCCTGGAGCCGCCGTGTTATAAAACAGATTCTCGGGCAATAATAACACCGCCTCGATATATCCCCTATCCAAAAAAGCTGCCCGGATAGCCTTCTCTCGTATCAAGGTCTTGACATTACTCCCCCTCGACGCAGCATTGGTATCGAATACCACCGCCGCCTTCCCATCGTCCTTCAAAGAAGAAAAAATATGCTGTATCCAACCCCAATCTGCATTCCCACTAGGCGGTATCCCAAACCCAAAGCGGCCATACGGATCATTTAGATACACCTTCTCACCGAAATCGGGCTGATTCCACATAGGATTGGCCACCACCCGGTCGAACTGCATCAATGCCTCTCCCCGAAGAAACTTCGGATGATTCATCGTATCCCCGATCTCGATATGCCCCTCCATGTCATGAATGACCATATTCATCTTGCTCATCGCCCAGGTCGCCGGCGTAAACTCCTGACCATACAGCTTCAAAGACTTTCCCCCATATTCCCCGCACTTGATCAAAAGCCCCCCGCTTCCACAAGTCGGATCATAAACCTCCATCCCCGGCTCCGGCGCCATAACCCTTGCCATGATAGCCCCCACCTCACCCGGCGTATAGAACTCTCCGGCACTCTGCCCACTACCCTCCGCAAACTTCCGAATCAGATACTCATAGCTCCGGCCGATGATATCCGGCTCCACATCCTGCAGCCCAAGCCGCTTCTCGCTTATCTTCTCGATCAGCCGCTGCAATCGCTCGTCGTCGATCTCCCGCAGCCCATGATTGCTGGCATTATAGTCTATTCGATCGATAATCCCCTTCAAAGCAGGATTCTTATCAGCAACCGAACGCAAGATAAGAGTAACTTGTTCTCCCGTTTTACCGCGAATAACATCCCAGGACAATTCTTTCGAATCGCCAAACACGTCACAAAACCGCTTGAAAAAAATTAAGGGTAATATATAATCCTTGTACTTAGGCGCATCCGAAGCACCCCGAAGGCTACACGCAGCATCCCAAATCCACGACTCCATGGATTTCTCCTTCTCGACGCTGCCATTCTGTCTAGCCATTTATAAAATTACTCCTTTACAATTTAAAAATAATGGGCTGTATCTTATATGATTTCGTCCTTACCCCATTTGCAATCCCCGGCTGCCAATCTCCCGATTTCAGTATAATTCTCAATGCCTCCATATCCAACGAATACTCTACCGACCGGATAACAAGCGCGTACACGACCTTTCCTTTTGCATCCACTATAAAACCTATTCTCACCACACCCTGAACCTTGAGATTAAAAGCGCGATTAGGATATTTCAAATTCCTTTTTAAAAATCGAAGCCACTCTTCCGGTCCACCAGGAAATGCTGCACTCTCTATACTATCCTGCTTTTCTTTGCTCACATCCACTACTTCAAACAAAGAGTCATTTTTGTATACATACTTATTTATAATAGAAAAAGTATCTCTATTTCGATACTTAAAAAAATCTCCGTTCTTTTTGCCATTCAAAAAAAATCCCGCAGAATCGAGGTACCCCATTTCATCGTAGTAATAGGCAATCCCATTCAGCTTATTCCCTTCCTGATCCAAATATTGCTCAGACTTGAGTATCGACCCCTTGAAGTTATAATAATCCCGCTGCCAGCAAGTATCGCTGACTTGGTGAACATGAATCATGTAACGAGGAGACTTGTCTTCAGTGGGCTGCCAGTCGGCATCATATCCATAAAATGCTCCTTTCGACTGCGATTGAGCGCTAACGGACAGGGTAAGCAGCAGTAACAGGGGGATAAGCTTCATACCGCCAAAATAGGAAGAAAATATCACATCAACCGGCTCTTCACATTCTCGAATTCCGTATCCCGATCCCGTTTCTCCCTCACCGTAGACTTTCCAAAATTATAATTCACGGTGAGCAGCACACTCCTCGTATCGTAATAATAACTTTCCGTCATCCTTAAATCCCCCGCCTGCCGCATAAAATTATCCTTATTGCTCTTGAAAAGATCTATCGCCGCCAGCGAAATATTGAATGGCCCCGCCCCCTTCCGAATCCGGAACTCCGTCTCGAAACGATCCCCCACACGCGTATTGACGATCGTAGCAGGCAGCGTATTATTGGCAATTACCGTACAGGTAAGCCTGCCCTTCTTCGAAATCGTAAAGGTCTGATTGGTCGATACGCTCAGCAGCCAGGTCTCATTGTCGATCGGAATACCCGCATATCCTCCCTTCGAGACGACATATCCCCCCAGAACCGTGCCGGAGAGCTGCCACCAGGGCCGAATCCGGCTATAGTAGATAGCCGTGCCCGTATAGCCATACTTATTCCCATAGTTGGTCCGCTTGTTGACGATCACATCCCCCGATTCGCCGTAAGGCAGCGAATAAAACTCGTCCAATGTCTGACTGGCCGCTACTTGGAAAGTATAGGTCGCCTTTGAAGTATTCAATACATGGCTCAGCTCCTCCCGGTGATACCTCGAAGGCCGAAGAAAAGGATTTCCCTCGAAGTAAGTCTTGTCCGTCGTATAGGTCCGGAAAGGATTCACGTCCCAATAGCTGGGCCTGGTAATCCGGCTCGATACCGTCAGACCATACGACTTCCGCTGCGAAGGTGAATATTTTAGGTAGGCAGTCGGAAATGCATTGGTATAATTCCGGTCGACAGCCAGATTGCCCTGCAGATAACCCTTTGCAACCGTATTCTCCACCCTCGTCCCCACCTGGTAAGACCACAGGGCGCTTATCTTCTGATTCAGGACCAAATAAGCGGCGCCAATACGCTCGTCATACTTGAACAAATTGCTCCGCAAATCGTCCTTGACCCAGGTCATACCCCCGGTATTGTTTTCAAAAAGAAGATCATTATTGATTTGTGAATAGGAAACCTTCGCCCCCAGCTCCACGAACATCCGCTTGCCCAGCGGCCAGTGATAGTCTGCTTTGAGGGACTGGTTATCGACCTGCTGCGGGGATTGGCTCCTAAAGTAATCCTGCACGAACAAGTCCTTTTCCGTAAGCAGGTCCAATGCATCCGTCTTGCTGATGGAATGATTGGAAGAGACATAATGCAAAGCGTCAAAATCCACGTTCAGCTTCCTCCCCGATGAATCCAGCTTCCCCTCGTAATTCAAGTTCAATGAATAAGTCTGCGAATTCAACCGGTCCTGGTTATCCGAAAAACTAAGCGAATCCGCCCCACTCCATCGATCATAGCTATAAGAGCCCCGGCCCTTTTTATCCCAGCTGCCCGCAAAGTCAAAAAGAAGCCCCACCACATGACGCTGGTTGATCTGATGGTCGATCCCAACATTGGCGCCCGAAGAAAACGACCTGGTCATCTCCTTCGTACTAATCTCCCTGCTCAACAATCCGCCCGACGAACCCCCTGCGCCGCCAACCCCGGGAAAATAAATATCCTGACTCGACTCCGGCTTCCTCCTCCTATTGACAAGATAAAGACTCGAATAAATATCCCACTTCCCGCTCCTATTATTCAAAAACACACTCCCCGACTGCGAATTCACCGCGGTCTCCCGCATAGTCAGCGTAGCATTCCCGTCAAAACCTTCCTCCTTCTTCTTTCGGGTAATAATATTGAGGATCCCCGCCCCGCCCTCCGCATCATACTTGCTCGAAGGCGTAGTAATCACCTCGATCGCTTCCAGGTTGTCCGACGGCATCGCGCTGAGATACGCCTTCAACGCCATTCCCGAAAGCACCTTCTTCTTGTTATTGATATAGACTACCGCACCGGAAGTCCCACTGATCTGAATCGCCCCATCCTCCGACGCCCGCACCAGCGGCGTCTTCTCGATAACACCCCAGATGGTATTGCCCGCCACCAGGTCGCTCCCCGCCACATTGAACCGCAGCCGATCCGTCTCCATCTGGATAACCGGCTTCGTCCCCTTCACCTCCACCGCCGCCAAAATCTTCCCCTTCACACCCGCGGAGGCCGCCACCTTCACAGAATCCGCCCTCCTCACCCTCGCCGAATCCTTCCCCGGCCCCTGAGCCAGCACCACATTCGAAAGAAAAACAAAAAGTATAACCTGACATTTTACCATTTCCCGAAGAATTTCGAGATATCAAAATACACATCTTTTTTCACTCCATCCGCAGTCTCAATCGACAATACATCATATGGCTTCCCATTCTTGGTCGTCAGCGCCTGCCTCCCCCTTTTATAACCCGGATAATGCTCACGCAGCCAGTCATACTCCGCATCGACACCTTTCTTCTCGCTAGTCTCCTTGATGACTATCGCATTTTCATACGAGGACCCATCCCTCGTGCTATTTCCGGTACTATGTTTTGAAGATGAGCAGGCAATGGCCAGGACGGCCATAAACGCCAGGATGAGCTTTTTCATAATTAGGGGTTTTTATCATAAGATGCGCCAGCCAGCCAAATTACATACTTACAACCCAAATTCTATCTGCAGCAGCGCCTCCACCTCCCGGTCATAGTCCTCCGCATACCCCATACCCCTGGCCTTCTTCAGGTCCTCCATCGCCAGCTGCCGCTCCCCGATCTTAAGGTAGATCAAAGCCCTGTTCTTATAACCATGCGAATTTGACGGGTCTATTTCCAGCGACCGGTTGACAAGCTCCAACCCCCGCTTATATTCCCCCCTCAGGTAACAAACACGACCCATATTTTCAAGAGCATAGGGATGCTTCGGATTCATTTGCAAGGCCACGCTCAGATTATTGTCCGCCCGCTTAAAATCCCCGATCTCGCTATACCAAAACCCGATATAGTTGTAGTTGCCAGCCGTCTGCTTCCCGATTTCGAGGAGCTTCAAATAGTCGTTGATCGCCGACTGAAACTTCCCCATCCGCGCAAAAGCCAGCCCCCGGTAGTGCAAAGCCATATGATCATCCGGTCGCTGCTCCAGGATTTGGTTGCAATAAGCGATGGAATCCCCATATTTCTTCTGCGCGCTAGTCGCCTTTACCAGCCCCATCAAATAATAGAAGCTGCGCGGGCACAGACGGTCCGCGTGTTTATAACACTCCTCCGCCTCCCCGTATTCTTTACGGTGACGGTGAATCTCCCCCTTCGTAAACCAGGAATCATGATAGTGAGGTTCTAGTACAATCGCCCTCCCCACGTCTTTCAAGGCAGCCTCTACGTCCAGCACCTTGAATAAAGCGAGCGCCCGATGACCATAGGCTATGGCGCTGGCAGGATTGATTTCGATGACCTGCGTAAAGAGCTCGATTGCCTTCTTGTATTTATTCGTACCCAAAAAACCCACAGCAATCTTCAACAGCCCTTCCTCGGACCGTACAGTCCGTTTGATTATAAAGCTTTTAATTTTCTTGGCGATTACCACTACTATCAGATATTAGATTTGAAGCCTTGTGAACAGCTTAAATGTAGCCTATATTTCAAAATTATGGTTTCCTCTTCACCTTGATAACTTTTTGGTAAAATATCCCCTTTTTATAGGATTGCCCCCAGCCGCCCTCTCGCCTATGTTTGTCGAAAAAAATGATTATTTTCCTGCATGCATAAGTGTTGGTATATAGCTTTATTGACAATTCTGATTAGTTCCGCTGCCAAACCCCAGTCAAATCCCAGACAAGACAGCCTGCTAAACCTATTGCAAAAAACAAAAGAGGATACCTCCAGGGTCCAGCTGCTGGTAGACATTGCCGACGTCGTTCAAAACAATTCCCCCAAAGAGGCCCGCAGCTACCTCGACCAAATCCCGCCCCTGCTAAAAAAACACAATTACAACATAGGCTGGTGGCGGTACTACAATACATATGGCGAAAACTACCGGGTCCAGGGCAAGTACGATTCTATGCTGTATTTTATGGAGCAGGCCCTGCAGGCAACCCAGCACGGACTGGATTCCATCTATATCGGCACCGCCCTGTTCAATCTTGGTCTTGGCTATCGTGACAAAGGAGAGTACCCAAAAGCAATCGAATACTGTCTCCAGGGCCTATCCATCATGGAACGCAGGGGACTCAAGGACCGCGAAGCCGACGTCAACGACGCCCTGTGCAACCTGTATGCAGCCATGAACCGGAACGACGTCGCCGCCAACTATGGAAAGAAAGCCGTAGCTCTGGCCCGGCTGACGGGCAAACAGCCCCTCATCGCCCGTTGCCTGGTCAATCTCGCCCGGGCTTACGAATCAAGAAACGACCACGCGATAGCCATGCCCCTGCTCGAAGAGGCCTATACCCTTAGCGTCGCCCTGAAAGACCCCAGGCTCATCGCTACTACCCTGTCCAATATGGCCGACGCCTCACTCGTCCGGCACGACTACGCCGCCACGATCGGCTTCGAGGAAAAAATCCTGGCCCTTTGGGTATCCATCGGCTCCCAGGACGGCCAGGCCACCGCCACCCGCGCCCTCGCAACCTGTTACCTCCAGCAGGGCAAATATGATCTCGCCAGGCAATACGCTAAAAGATCTTATATAATCGATACTACTAATAAATACCGGGAAGAGCTGGCCCCCCTCCTGTTGATTATGTCCGATATCGAATACGCCACCGGCAATCGCGACAAAGGTTTCGACCTGACGAAGGAATGCAGCGCTACCCTCGAGGACATGGTCGCAGATATCGTCAGCAAGAACTCGGCCGAGCTCGAAAAGAAATACGAGACCGAAAAGAAACAATACCGCATTTCCCAGCTCGAAGCGGAGCAACAGCTTCACCTGCTCGAGCTCAAACAAAAAACCATCACCAATTACGCCCTCATCGGCGGCGCCATCGTCCTGCTCGCGCTCCTGGCCCTCCTCACTGGAACTTCCGCCAGAAAAGGGCCCTCCAGCAGCAACGCATCGCCGAGCTCGAGATCGAAAAGCAGCTCCACTTCACGGAAGCCGTTCTCAAGGGGGAGGAACAGGAACGGACTCGCCTGGCTAAAGACCTCCACGACGGCCTCGGCGGCATGCTCAGCGGAATAAAATACGGATTCAATAATATGAAAGGCAACCTCATCCTCACTCCCGAAACAGCCCAGGCCTTCGAACGAAGCATGGACATGCTCGACAGCAGCATCCGCGAGATGCGCCGCGTCGCACACAATATGATGCCCGAAGCCCTGGTGAAGTTTGGGTTGAATACAGCCCTAAAAGACTTCTGTAACGATATCACCGGCAGCGGCGCCCTCACCGTGACTTATCAGTCGATGGGACTCGAGGACGGCAAGCCCATCGATCAGACTACTTCGATCACCATCTATCGAATCGTACAGGAGCTGATCAACAACAGCCTCAAGCACGCTTCCGCAAAGACGGCCATCGTACAGGTCTCCAGGGGTGACAACGATACCCTGTCCATCACCGTCGAAGACGACGGAAAGGGCTTCGATACCACCGCCCTCAAGACCTCCGGCGGCATCGGCTGGACAAGTATTACCAATCGCGTCGAGTTTTTAAAAGGAAAATGGGACATCCAGTCCACTCCAGGCAAGGGAACCTCCGTACTCATCGAGATACCACTAACACATGTCAATTAAAGTATTTATCATAGACGACCACTATATGGTCATCGAGGGCATCCGTTCCCTCCTGCAAAACGAAACAGCAATCGAATGGACCGGCCACGCCACCACCATCGCTTCCTGCATGGCCTCCCTCCGCATCAACCAGCCCGACGTCATCCTCATGGATATCAACCTCCCCGATGGCAGCGGCATCGACCTCTGCAAAGAGGTAAAGGAGCTCTATCCTTCTATATTTATCATCGGCCTCAGCACGTTCAACCAGCAGAGCTTTATCCGCAAGATCATGGACAACGGCGCCTCCGGCTATCTCCTAAAGAACGCCACCCGGGACGAGCTGATGGAAGCCATCAACACCGTCATCAAAGGCAAGCTGTTCCTCAGCGACGAGGCCTCCTCCACCCTCCGCCGCGACCAAACTCCCGACGCCCCCGTCCTCACCCGCCGTGAAAAAGAAGTCCTCGAGCTCATCGCCGAAGGCCTCACCAACCAGGAGATCGCCACCCGCCTCTTCGTTTCCTCCACCACCGTCGACACCCACCGCAAAAACCTCCTCCTCAAACTAAACGCCCGCAACACCGCCGAGCTCATAAAAATCGCCGTCGTAAAAAAGCTGATCAGCTTCTCCTGACGTTTTTTGATAAGAAAACCGAATAAAATCAGATTATCCCCCCAAAATCACACAATTAACTACTCAACCCTAAACACCCTAAACGAGTGCGGCTTGACCGTCACAGAATACACATTCCGTTCCTGCAACCCACGCTCTATATAACTAAACCCCGGCTTCCTCACCTCCCCATCAATCACCTGGTGCGTCACCAGATCCGTAATCCTCCCCCACTGTTTCGGCGTCACCAGCTTCACCTCCGTCTCACTATCCAAAAACGATTCCACCACACAGGTATGATTATCATAAACGAACAAGCTCACCTGCGAAGGCCCCTCGATCTGCAACCGAAGCGGCTTACATAAAACCTCCCGAATCTTATTCAGCACCGGAGCCGGCAGATTATACAAATCCGCAGGATTATCCGGAATCGTCAGCACATACAAATGCCCCTTCGAATAATCCGCCTCATGCAGCACCGGCCACCCATTCGGTCCACTAACCGCAGAAGCGATCTCCCACGAATCATTCGTCAGGTACTGCACCTGCGGAATCAACACCGCCTTATCCGCATGAATCAGCCGGAATGCCCCGCTCACCGTATAGTCCTGCACCATGGCCCTCCGCTCCGACATACGCAGCTCGGCGATGTCCCCGATACCCTTATCCTGCAAGGCCCGAAGAAGCCCCGACGTAACCACCACAGTCCTGCCCGAAACAAGCTGACGCTTTATCTTATCCACGATAGCCAAATCGAATTTCGCCTCCTCCGTCAGCAGTATCACGCTATCCTCCGACGGAAACTCCGGCCGCATGTCCATCGGCAGCCCGATCATACCGAGATAGTTTTGCAAAAAGTCCTCCCCCGTCGAGTGATAGGGCCGATAGCTCTTGATGCCCACCGGCTTGCCCAAAAATCCCAGCAGACTGTCCACCTTGTTGAAGGTATAGCCCGCAATGGCCGCAATCGAAGAGGGCCTGGATGGCGCGCCGCCATTGTAGTTGACCGGCTGCATCATTTCGTCGTAGTCGAGCGAATTTTTCGCCCCCTGCCAGGACGCCCGGTCCGAAGGATAGATCGGCCGGCTCAGCTGACGAAAGTCGAACAGAGTCTGCTCCCGCGCCTTGGCGAAAAGGGTTATCCAGATCTGCTCGGCATATCTGTCCGCGGTTCCCATTGCACCCGGGTCCACCCATCCCCCGCCATTCCTGCCCGGCGCTATATTCTCAAAATACCGGACGATGTTATAGCCCAGGTACGGCTGCAGGTGCTGCGCGCTCATGACCGCATCCCTCGTCTCCGTACCCGTATAGATCCCGTCGAAGATCTTGGGCTCTTTCTCCAGGTTGAACCCCAGCCCCTGAAAATGCTCGTACCAGTTCGGATATTTGACGACTACTTTCACTTTGGGATTGACGGCCTTAGCAGGTCCCACGATCAGCGACTGCGCCGCCTCCACCATGAGATCCAGCCGGTACTGCGTCCAGCTTCGGCTGCCCTTCTCCTTGATGGCGCCATCGTCTTTGCAGTTGGTAAAGAAGAAGTCGTCCAGGATAAATTCATCGAAGTTCCTCGCCGTATATTCACTCAGCTCACGCACCTTCTTCCGGTCATCGGGATTGCTATAGCAAAAGGTCTGAAAACGATTCGGCTCACTGACCGTTAAGGTAATGCCACCCGCAACCTCCACACCCCTGTCTTTAAAAAACTTCTTGGCGATATCCAGCGTGCGCTGGTCGACGATCAACAGGTCCCGGTGCGTTTCCAGGTAGATTTTGTCCACCTTCATCTGCCGGGTGATCTCGTTCCAGATAGGCTTTAGATAATTAGTGGTATCTTCCATCAGCTTGACCTCATAGGCCCGGCAGTAGATGGATGACTTGAAGTTGCGGTAGTGCTGTGCCTGGACGCCCAAATAGACGAAGACCAGCAGGAGAAGGAGTAGTAGAATCTTTTTCATGGCGGCTTTTTAGTTATGCAATCGGTTACAATCTCGCTAAAAGTTGCCTTATTCCCAAAAAAAGTATAATTTTACACTGTACTTCATAAATTTTATACCCATGCCGCTCATAGCCAAGGGAAAGCAGCCCCCCGTCCTCCTGGCCATCCACGGAGGAGCCAAGCCAGAATATCACTTTACTTCTTTCGAGAAGATAGACCTGATCCGGCAAGGCATCTCCAAAAAGGCCCTGGAGCACTTCAAGCAAAAGACCGGTCTGGACTACGACCAGCTGGCCGACATCCTCTCCGTTGCGCGAGCTACTCTCATCAATAAAAAAGCGGCTGACAAATTCAATCTTACGCTAAGCGAGAAGATCCTTGGCCTTGCCGAGATCTACTCGTATGGCTATGAAGTATTCGAAGAGGAGATCCGCTTCAACGAATGGATCTTCCGCCCCAACAAAGCGCTCGGAGGACAGGCGCCCTATGACTTATTGGATACACAATACGGCCGCGAGGAAGTAAAGAATGTCATTGGCCGAATCGACTACGGCGTTTACTCTTAAATTCTTCTCGTGATCGTATACCGGATTGGTCGGACTCGACATGCAAAGGATCTATCGGGAGAAGGCGCCCGTCTCTTCGGAGGCCGGTGGAACCAAAAAGGAGTTCCCTGCCTCTACGCATCCGAAAGCCGCGCCCTCGCACTGCTCGAATATACCGTCAACGTCAACCAGGACGATATCCCCCGCGCACTAAGCATCATTACACTGGAGCTGCCCGATACTTCGATACGCGAAGTGGCGGTAACGGAACTTCCCGGCGATTGGTCGCAGGCTCCGGCGCCCGCATCGGCCAAGGCCTTCGGGACCCGCCTCCTGCAAGCAGCAGAACACCTCATCATCAAGCTTCCATCAGCCGTCATCCCCGCAGAGTTCAATTACCTGATCAACCCGCTACATGCAGACATCAACACGATAAAAATAACAGACCTTCGCGACTTCGTCTACGACATCCGCATCAAAACTACCTAAGCCTTCTCCCTAAAAAACAAGAAAATATCCGTCGACACCGCCTCACGTCCCAGAATCCGAAGCGCATTGGTAACCTGCCCACGATGATAAGTACCATGATTAACCACCTGGTACAACGTCTGCCAAAACGGCTGCGTAACATCCAGCCCCCGCGCCGTTATAAAGTTGATCGGCTGCTCGGCCTTCCCGGCCAAAAACGCCGCGCCAACAACCAACGTCTCCTCCAATATCGGTCGCCACAACGCAACGAGACTGTCATAGTCATCGACGATAAAGTGAGAAGGGATTTCAGCAATCGGCACCCCTTTCCACCGCATCAGCCAGCGATAGTCACCGCCCAAAACATGCTGGTAAAGCTCACGCAACGTCGGAAAGCTTCCCCCCACATCCCGCGACCAATCTTCCTTCGGAACTAAAGCCAGCTTTTCCAGCACCTTATTGTTCGCCCATTGATGATATTCGAGATACAAGTTCAGATTGTCCATAGATGATATGTATTGGCACGGACGAAGGTAGCGTTTTACCACACAAAACCATTACTGCACAACCAGCTTCATCACCCACAGATCATAATTTCCGTGGTTGTGCCCGGCCACATCTCCGTCGCCGCTCGTAGTAAAACCCGATAGACAATATCCATCTCCGCTAACCGTTATACCCGAAATCTGTTCATCGCCGCTTCCCCCAAGCACCTTCGTCCACTGCTTGTTCCCCGCACCGTCCAGCTTGACTAGCCACCCATCCGCGCCATCTCCCTTATGCAGTCCGCTCACGTCGCCATTATTACTAAAGGTCGCCCCGCCCACAAGGATCCCGCCATCGGGCGTCGCCGCGACCGAAACCGCCGCATCCAGCGACGATCCCCCAAAAGTATTCTCCCAGGCGATATTTCCGTCCTTGTTCAATTTCACCACCCACATATCGTCGGAGAGACTGTTACCATGCAAGCCCGTCACATCCCCATCGGTGCTGGTAGCATAACCCGCCACCACGTATTCATCACCCAACAGAGTAAGCGATGTAGCCACTTCATCATTCGTGCCTCCATAAGCCCTCGCCCAAATCTTGTTGCCGTTGAGATCGACCTTCAAAACCAGGAAGTCCGCTCCGATATACGTCGGCACATGATAACCCTTCACGTCCCCATCGCTGCTAAAAGTAAGACCCGCTACTACATACCCATCGGTCGTGGCGACAATAGCGCGAGGCTCCTCCCAGTCGCTTCCCCCATAGGTCCTCGACCAGACTGAACGTCCATTCCCATCCAGCTTCATCATCCATACATCCGCATAACCATGAAGCCCCGCGACATCACCATTCTCACTGGCCGTTAAACCCGCTACCACATATCCTCCATCCGGCGCAGCGGTAATAGCGTATCCCCCATCGACACTACTGCCCCCATAGGTCCTGGACCAAACAACACGGCCATTCGGATCGAGCTTCACGACCCAAAGGTCTTGGTAAAACCCCGGCCGTTTGTCCGTTATATCTCCGTTGTCGCTGGTCGTAAACCCGACGACAACGCTGCTGCCGTCAAAATTGGGGAGTACGGCAGTCGCCGCGTCATCCCCCGACCCACCGAGGGCGCGGGTCCATACCGTATCCCCATTATTATTAAGCCGGATTATCCAGGCATCGTTGTCACCGCCATGATTGCCATGCACATCTCCATTCGCGCTATTGGTAGTAGCCGCGATGATAAAGCCGCCATCGGCCGTCTTCGCCATCCTCGACGATTCATCTCCCGACCCTCCAAGCAGCTTGTTCAGCCCGATCGAAAAGCCATACGCCTTCTGTGTTACCATCAGCACAACCGGTCTTGGAAAGCTCCTACCCGCCGCACGGAACGTAATAGCCGCAGTCGTTGGCGTCGGATTACCTTTGATGCTGCTCACCTTGACAATGGTCTTGCCAGCAGCCCCAGCCATCGTGTCGAGCTTGAGCCATGCCACCGAACCGCTCGGAATCTCCGCCGTCCAGGCCACGGACGAATTGATCGTGACCATCTGGGTCGAACCCACAGCCGTATCGAGCCGTATCTCCGACTTATCGATCGCAAGAAAGTTATGATCGGGTTTATCTTCTTTATGACAGGAAATAAAAAGAAGAACAAATAGGATAAGGGGTATAACCTTGTAACGCATTGATTATTATTAACAACAGCAAAATTATATGATCGAAAAGGCAGTAAGGACCCGAATTACCCATCGGTTTAAACAACCTCCCCGGGGGTGCCCCCCACCCCCTTCCAAAAAATAAATTTGGATATGACCGATCGGTCATTTAATTTTACATCAGAAATCGAAACAAGATGACTAAAGGAGAAGAAACAAGACAAATGATTATCGAACGCGCCGCCCCGATCTTCAACAAGAAAGGAATAGCAGCGACCGCGATGAGCGATATCATGGAAGCGACCCGACTCTCCAAAGGAAGCCTGTACGTCCACTTCGACAACAAAGACGTCCTCGCCGAATCCGTAGTCGATTATAATATGCAGCTGTTGAGCAAAAATGTCTTATCCCATATCAACCGCTTCGATAACCCCAAAGACCAGCTCTTCGCCTATATCGATACCTTCCGTAACCCCCTGGCGCCCCCCGTCGAAGGCGGCTGCCCCATGATGAACTTCGGCGTCGAAGCCGACGACCTCAACGAGACCGTCCGGCTAAAAGTGGCCCAATTCATCGACATCAGCCAGCAGCTGATCGTCGACATCATCGCAAAAGGTATCAACCAGAGCGTCTTCAAACCCGAATGGAACTACAAAGAATTTGCCACCCTGATGTTCGCCATGATCGAAGGCGGTATTCTGATCACCAATACCACCAAGAGTATCGACAAGATGAATATCATCGGCCGTAACCTGAAAAAAATGATCGGGGATCAGCTCCTCTAATTTTTTTGCCCATTATATGACCGATCGGTCATATTTAAATATAACACACTAAAACAAAAGTCATGAAAAACAAAGTATGGTTCATCACCGGCGCCTCCAAAGGATTTGGCTTCGAAATCGCTAAAGCAGCTCTCGCCAGCGGCGACAAGGTAGTAGCTACCGTAAGAAAGAACGCCCAGGAGCTGAGCGCCCGCCTGAACAATGAAGAAAATGCCCTCGTCGTCACTCTCGACGTCACCAAAGAAGAAGAAGTAAAAGCTGGCGTAAACGCCGCCCTCTATCGCTTCGGCCGCATCGACGTCCTCGTTAACAACGCCGGCTATGGCTTGCTCGCCGCCACCGAAGAAGCCACCGATGAAGAAGTAAAGAAACAATATGACACCAACGTCTTCGGCCTCCTCAACGTGACCAGGGCCATCCTGCCCCAGCTCCGCAAACAAGGCTCGGGTCATATCATCAATATTTCTTCGCTCTTTGGCTACCTGAACAGCGCCCCCGGCTTCGGCCTCTACGGCTCGACCAAGTACGCCGTCGAAGGAATCACCGAAGGCCTCGCCCTCGAGCTCAAGCCCCTCGGCATCCACGTGACCGCCGCTGCCCCTGGCCTGTTCAGCACCGAGTTCGTTTCGACCGACTCTTACCAAAGCTCCAGGCAAATCCTCGACGCTTATAAAGATACCGTCGGCGGCATACGCACACTCGTCACCACCCTCCACGGTAACCAGCCCGGCGACCCCGTCAAGCTCGCAAACGTAATCGTCAAGCTGGCAAACAGCGAGAATCCCCCGCTCCACCTACCCATCGGTAAAGACGCCGTTGAAAATTTCCGCAAGAAAACCGAACAGATGACGAAGGAAGTAGCAGAATGGGAAACCGTTTCCACTAGCACCGACCACTAATCCGCCTTTTTATACAGCTTTTGCACCAGGTGCTCGATAATGTCGGCATGCCCTTCATCGGCGACAAACCTCGGATAGGTTTCACCGATAAACCGATTGACCGCTATCGAGTTCCTGGTTATGCGAAAGCCATTTAACGAGACCACCCAGGGGAAAAGAAAAGAGTTGGGTTTGCAATCATAGGAGTTTCGTATCGTCAATACCTCACCCTGTTCAGAAATAAGATTTATCGCCGTCCAGTTCGTCGTCGTGCTGAAGTTCGGGGACATATTGTCTAATAGCTTGTCGACCCTCATAGAATCCAGACGCGCTACGCTGTCGGGTAAAGACAATAACCGGTTGAAGTCAAGGTTGTTTTCATTCATCCAAAATCCTTTTTCTTCGATACCCCTGCTGGTTTTATTCTGTTTTATACGCTGCTGAAATTCTCTGATATCCTTCCTGGCTTTTTCATAGTCCGCAGGTGTAAATGTCATGGCCTTGATAGAAGGTAGCTCATTCAGAGCAGCCGGAAAACCCTGGACAAACGACTCTACCTTCCCGCCGCTGATTTCATCGGGATATCCGTAGAGGCCCCCTTTATGGTCCATCCCCTTGGTTCCATTTTTCTCAAATTCAAAGACACCTTCGTCGTTTCGCTTATAGATAACATAGTCTTTGTAATAATGGAAGCAACCCTGGCTGCCCGTTTCAAAGACAACCTTACTGATCTTCTGCTGACAAAAAGTCCTAATCGAGTTGGCTTCGGTCGTAACGGTGAGCCTCTTCGTTTTTAGATCGTAATAGGTCAACGTATCCAGCCGGCCCTTCAACAAAAGAGAATCCTTACCGATCATCCACAACGAATCCTGGCCTGCTTTGAAAGGAAGCGTAGTCAGATACTCCCAGTTTTTATCATCGAAGTTTTTCTTCACATAAAGCTTTCCATTCAGATATCCGATCTCTTCTCCGTTTTCCCAATAACCGACACTCCAGGGCTTAATCACTTTCTCACTAACCTCATCCGTATAAAGCGGGGTCTTCGATACCACCCCTTTCTCATCGATAGTAGCCAGCTGCCGGCCATCCCAAAAGGCCAACAGACCGGCATTGAAGCTTCCTGTAGACAGGTCGCCATCTATCGGATAGGTAGCTATCGGCTGCAGGTCATCGTCAACCTTGAAGACCGTCTTTTTATCGATAAGAAATAAGGCGTTTGTATTATTGTCCGCGATAAAGTCCCGATATCCCAGCAAAGGCCGCCAACGAATACTATCCTTCCTTGTAAAGAATAGTAATCCATTCTGTTTGACAATCAGATAGTCTTTGAAAATAGCCGTCCGATCGATTTCAGGACGGGCATTGATATCGGTCTTTTCGTAAGCACGCTGATCGAGCGGCGTCGGAACGTTTCGCCAGGTTTGTCCATTGTCATTCGTATAGGAAAGATAATCCCAAAGCGAGCCAATAAATCCTTCCCCGCTCTTATTAAAAAAGAGCGAGGTAAACCGTTGCTTTGGCTCAGGAGTATTGATCCGTTGCCAGCTCACTCCATAATCGTTCGAGTAATCGATATGACCCGAACCGGCAATAACAACCCAGGCCTCGCCATTATCGAGATGAACCGCCTTGTCCGCCCAGCCCGCATCGGGGAAACGACGCATTTCCCATTTTTTACCGCCGTCTGTCGTGCGATAATAAACGTCGTACACCTGCTTGCCTTCATAGATAAAGCCGGACACAAAACCCGTATCCCGATTAAAGAAGTTGATATTTTCGAATATAGGGCCAGAGAGCGTATAATCTTTTGGACTTACCAGATTCCAGGTGTTAGCCTTTTCTGCCGGAATCGCCACTTCCCCCGCCTTCGTCAGAAGACATACCCTCCGGTCCGGCGTAATGCTGAGAGAAGCACTATAGCTGTTGAACATGATGACATTCCGCGGGTCCGGCTGCCCCAGCATCACTGACAACGAGATTGTTATCAGGCTCATCGTAAGGAAAAGAGATTTCATAGCAGCAAATTTTATCCCTGATGCAAAAAGATCGTAATTACATACGAACAGCGCGCACTACAAATTTTACAACAACGACTAGCCAAAAGACCAGCTGGGTCAATACGAAAATAAGTATGCTCTGCTCCCGCGCCTCGTCACAATACATCATTAATTGAATATTCCGATAGCTCAATGGCTCTTTGAGTACAAAAGAAGATACGACCAGGAGAGTCCCAAGACTTAAAACGCTAAGAACAACCTGCATCCACCTCCACCCCTTCGCCAGCAGATCATACTTCCTGCACAGCTGATGACCAATCCACGTCACCCCCAAAATCACCGTGATTATCGTAAGAAAATGGACGTGAGCAATCACGAAGTAGGTATCATGCACCTGAATATCGAAGGTTCCATATCTGTTAGACAAAAGAACCGGCACCAACAAAAAAAGCAACAACAGGTCAGGAAATCGCAAATCTTTCATTTTCAATATCTTTTCAAACAACCATCAGCGCACTATAAGTCCATTCCAAACGTTATCCAATATACAACATTGTCAATACTATGAAATACCCCCTACTCCTTATCACAGCCGCTGCACTATTCGCAGCCAACGGCTGCACCAAGACCCACACCGACCCCAACGACACCCCATTTAAAAAGATTACCATAACCTCCATCTCCCCCACCCACGGAGCCGGAGGAACCTCCGTCCACATCATCGGAACCGGCTTCAACACGACTATCGCTTACGACACCGTGAAAATCAACGGCCTATCCGCCGTCATCACCGCGGCGACCGATACCAGCCTGGACGTAACCATCCCCATGAAAGCAGGCTCCGGCCTCGTAACCCTGGCCACGGGCGGCGCAAAGATCACCGGCCCAACCCTGACCTACGACACCGCCTGGTTCGTCACGACAATTGCCGGCAGCGTCAAAGGTTTTGCCGATGGTAACGGCAGCGCTGCACAATTCAACAAACCCAATGGGATATGTGTAGATAAAGACGGCAATATGTATGTCGCTGACATGGCGAACTACCGTATCCGTAAGATCACCAAAAACGGAACCGTTACAACCCTCGCCGGCGGAACCTATGGCACCGCCGATGGAGTCGGCACATCGGCCCAGTTCCAGATGCCGTCCTATGTCGCCGTCGACTTGAATGGTTTCTTATATATCAGCGATTCCTACGCAAACCGCGTCAAGAAATACGACCCCGCAACCCAAAAAGTAACCACCATCGCCGGTGGCGCACAAAGCGGAAACGTAGACGGTCCCCTGTCATACGCCCTATTATACGAGCCCAACGGGATCTTCGTAAACCCCGACGGAAACGGCGTTTATTTCACCGATATGGGGAACAACAATATTCGCTTCATCAGCGGCGAAACCATTTCTACCCTCGCTGGAAACACCTGCATTTCCGGTCACTCCGACGGACCCCGCAGAATCGCCACCTTCCAGACACCCTTTGGCATTTGCGCTGATTCCTTAGGCAACGCATACGTAGCCGATACCTATAGCCAGGCCGTCCGCAAGTACGATATCTCCACCGGTATGGTCAGCACTATCGCCGGCGACACCGTCCGCCAAGGTTCCAAAGACGGAGTCGGCCGCGCCGCCCAGTTCTTCGCCCCAGCTTCCATTTGTATCGCCCGCGACGGAACCCTCTACGTAGCCGATACCCAAAATCACGAGATCAGACAGGTCACCCAGGCCGGCGTAGTAACAACCATCGCAGGCTCCACCACAGCCGGCAATGTCGACGGCCTCGGCTCGGTCGCCCGATTCCATACCCCCTGGGGCATCAACATCGATTCGCAGGGAGCGTTGTATATTGCAGATACATATAATCACACCATACGGAAGATGGTAAGACAATAATTTCTTCGGCCGGTGGCGGCGCTCCCGCCACCGGCACAAACCACAGCTACTGGCTGACACGCTTCGTCATCCTCCGGCTGCTAGGCTTCATATACGCCATAGCATTCGCCGTAGCCATCGATCAATCCCTACCCCTCTTCGGCTCCGAAGGCCTTACCCCCGCCAGCACATATCTAAACCTCATCAGCGATCGCATCGGCTCAACAGCCGGCTTCCTGAAGCTCCCCTCCCTATTCTGGCTAAACCATTCCGACACTACTCTGATGATCGCCGCCTGGCTGGGCTTCCTCCTCTCCTGCTTTGTCATCGCCGGATACGCCAACGCCTGGATGATGGCCGCCCTATGGGTTCTCTACACCTCATTTGCCAACATCGGACAAGAATGGTATGGCTACGGATGGGAGATTCAATTACTAGAAACCGGCTTCCTAGCGATCTTCCTCTGCCCGCTAACAGACGCACGCCCCTTTCCGAAACGTCCGCCGCCACTGCCCATCATCATACTATTCCGCTGGCTCATCTTCCGCATCATGCTCGGCTCGGGACTGATCAAGCTCCGCGGCGACGCCATCTGGACCAAGGCCACCGCCCTCTATTATCATTTCGAGACACAACCCATCCCCGGCCCGCTAAGCCGCTGGTTCCACTTCCTGCCAAAAACTATCCTCCAGACAGGCGTCTGGTTCAACTGGCTCGCCGAGCTAATAGCCCCCTGGTTCGCCTTCTGGCCGCGCATCGGCCGCCACATCGCCGGCGTTATCATGGTGACGCTTCAAATTATCCTAATCCTAAGTGGCAATCTCTCGTTCCTCAACTGGCTCACCATCATCCCCGCCCTCGCCTGCTTCGACGACGGCTTCTGGGCCAAAATACTTCCCAAACCCCTCGTCCTAAGAGCTATAGCAGCAGCAGAAAAAGCAGAACCCTCCCGCGCCATGAACACAACGGCCTGGGTCATCACCCTGCTCGTAGCACTGCTGAGCATCAACCCCATCTTAAACATGATTTCACCCAGCCAGGTGATGAATACGTCTTACGACCCGCTAAATCTTGTGAATACTTATGGAGCCTTTGGCTCGGTAGGACAGGAACGTTTCAACATCGTCTTCGAAGGAACTAACGACACCACACCGGATGAAAATGCACACTGGCAAGCTTATTCCTACAAAGGGCTCCCAGTAGCCACCAACGAACGCCCGGCCCAGATCGCCCCCTATCAGCTAAGACTCGACTGGCAGCTCTGGTTTGCCGCCATGTCGACACCCGACGATTATCCATGGACCCAGGCACTAATCCAAAAACTATTAAAAAACGACCCCAAGACCCTCAGCCTCTTCGCGGGCAATCCATTCCCAGACCACCCACCCCGTTATATCCGCGCCATCCTCTACCGCTACCGCTTCGCACCCCCCGGCAGCCCCGACTTCTGGCAGCGCGAAAAAATCGGAGCGCCCTGGATCCCACCAACAACCCGCTAACGCACAAACCCCATTAACGTCCCGGATACTCCGCCTCCCCCATCGCATCGAACCACAAAATTTGATTCATCAGCTCATCCTCTCCCCCATCCACATCCTTAAACACCTTACGCGACTGCTTTGCATAGTAAGCAGCCTTACCCTGCAGTCCCGCAAGCGGCTTATTCATCAAATCCAACGGAATATTCGTCGGCGCATGCGTATAGACAAAGGAAGATTTCTTGTCGGTGAAACAATCGAAGAGCGGCAAGGCCGTCGCATCGATGACATTCATCGGCGGTATCCCCAGGATCTGCTCGATCGTCCTGACCATGCCCGTCTGGTTATAGTTCGTATGAACCGCCCGGCCCAAAACCGAATAAGGACTGATCACAAGCCCCGTCGTCCGATACGGCGAGATATGATCCCAGCCCGACTGCGAGTCGTCCTCCGTGACAAAGACCACCGTACTATCCCAAAACCGGCTGTGCGAGATCGCATCGATGATACGCCCCACGGCCAAATCGTTATCGGCAACCATCGCCCTCGGCACGGGAAAATCCGGAGAGGTTCCCGCCGTATGATCGTTCGGCAGCGAGACTACCATCAGGTCCGGCAGACTATCGCCGGCAGCATCCGAAGCGCGTTTCCAGTCCGCGATAAAAATCTCCGCGCGCAATTGGTCCGTAAAGACAAGATTGTCGCAATCCGGATAGCTGGGATGGATAATGGGTCGAATCCGGCCGATCGTAGTCGTATTGGTAAACCCCTGGTCGATACGATTGACGTATTTCTGATAGATATCGTTCCAACGAAGCGAATGGTCATAGACGGTAGTACAGGCCTCGCCGTAAACTTTTACCTTCTTGCCATGGTCCATCGCGTTGTTCCAGATAAATCCGTTTTTATTGTATACCAGCGCATCGTCCTGCCGGTGCGGATAGCTCCTGAACCAGGCCCGCACGTTCTTCTCCATATAGTCCGACACCATAGCCGCGTCGGCCCACTGGTGCCCCTCTGCGCTGCATTTACCCGATGCATAATAATTATCCATGAGCGAGAAGGCACTAGCCAGCCGGTGTTGATTCGGCGTCACGCTGTCGCCATAGACACACAGCTTCGCACTCCCACGCCCCTGCGGCATATCTCCATATACCTGGTCGTAGGTTTTGTTTTCTTTAATAATATAAACGACATGCTTGAATACCGAAGGCTCTCCGATCCGCTCCGGCACCGGCCGCGGAGCCACACCCCGCCTCGGCAGCCGGTTCGTCACGGCGAGTCTGAAATACAGCCCATGTTGCCGCACCGCCCGCGTAAAGGACCGAAGCTGCCGCTTCTTCGGCAGCGGTATGACACTCACCGAGGCCAGCTCCTGGTGAATCTGGTAGGCGCTGGTCCCGCCATAGCTCGACAAGACACGCGAGCCCTTCGCTTCGATATTGGCCACATACAGCTCGCCGTTCAAAAGCGTCAGCCCGCCCGGGTACGCTTCCGTCGGAATATACCCCAGCACCTTCCCCTGCTCTCCAAGCCGAACCACACATACCGCATTGTCCATTCCATTGGCGACGTATAACATATCCCCATCCAGCACAAGCGCATTCGGACTGCTCCCATAATACGTAATGCTTCCCGAGAAAAGCCCCACGGCAATGGAGTCCTTCACTACACCCTGCCGCACGTCGAAAACACTGACATAGTCACTGTTCCCATTGGCGATGTATAGATAGGCTCCATCCGGACTAGCTACAATGGCATTCGGATGCAATCCCAGCAAAACCTCCTGCAGCCGCGAACCGCTGCCCGCATCGAACACGGAAAGACTCCCCCTCGCCGTCGCGCCCGTACGAGGGTCGGTATAAGCGCTCCCCCAGGGCGTCCCCGCATGTTCCCGGCTGCTGTCGCTAACCTGCTCGCCCGCCCAGTTGGTGACATAGACACGATCGCCCAGGACACGGACCCCAAACGGAGCCACCCCCGTTACCGCCGACCAAACAACCTCCCGCTCCTTAAACCGTATCTTCAACAGCTGATTATTCCCATTCAGCACCACATACAGGTATGGCGCTCCCTCCTCGAACCGGACCGCAATATCGTTCGGCAACGGCGCCTCACGCAAATGCAGCGCCTTGACGTTGATTTTCGAAACATAAGACACGCTCTTCCCATCCCATTCGGCGATCATCACGGCGCCATCGGCAAGATGGTCCGCCCCCCAGACGATATAGGTATGTCCCTCGTAAACAAAGCTCTTGATACCCGAATACGTGCTCATCCACCCCCGGACCGAGGCTTCCGAAGTATAATTCCATCGAGCGACAACGTCCTTCCCATCCAGCACGACCACGCCATAACGATCCTCCACCACCACGTGCTGGCTGTCCGGCATGATCGCCACATCCAGCGCATGATTCTCCGCTGCGGGTTCACCAAACGTAATCACCTTCCCCGCCGACTGCACCAGCCGGTTGTAAGGCATGAGCGCAGAAGCGCCCTCCCTCATCAACGTGCTGTCGTCGTAGTCGGAGCTATGATATCCGGAAGACTGGGCCAATAAAATGCGTACAGGGAAGAACAACAAAAATAACAGGGACCGCTTGACCATTCGTTTGAATTATGGTCCTAAATTAAGGCATTGCCGCCTTCCTCATCGGCTGTTTTTTAAGATAAGTAAGGCTCCGCCAGGCCCACTCCACCGGGCCAAAATAAAAATACCGCATCCATACATGACTTAACACACCCTCAAATACCCAAACCGCCGCAGTCACCTCCAGCAGCTGATACCGCTGCAGCCGGCCATACACACCGCACCCATAGAATAAGATCTCCGCAATCAAAGACTGCAGGAGGTAGTTCGTCAGCGCCATCTTTCCTACGGGCGCCAGCAGGTCGAAACAGCGGCGGAAAATATTGTTTTTATAAAGCAGGACCAGCACGCTCAGATACCCGACCACCTGGAACACTCTTCTCAATTGATAGGTAGCCACCGGCCAGCTCTTTTCGACGATTTTTACATAGTCGAACCGGCTATTGTAGTTGTCGCTAATCCTGAAATAATTTATCCCAAGTCCGATCCCGACCCCGACGAGAGCAATGACCCAATAGGTGCTGTTGCGCAATCGTCCCTCGAAGAAACCCCATTTGAAGAGCGCCATGCCGATGAAAAAGAAGACCAGCATGTCGCTCAGGTCATAGATCGCGACCTTGTCGAAGGTCGAATTCCAGCCCCATATATAGGACACGATGGTAGATAGATTCCGGCTTTGTAGCTTACCCGTCATCTTTTCGGCAGACTGGGCAACGCCTTCTTTGCTGTGCTGCTTTACAAAACCTTCGTATTTATCCAGGTCCGCCTGCTGTGCCTCCGTAAGTTTTTGCTTCCGGGCCTTCAATGCTTCCGCCTGACGGCCCTTGGTAATTGTCTCCTGGCTCGAATGCAGCCTCATCGATTCCTGCGCAACTCCCTGCACCAGCACAATGCTGATGGGAATCAGCAGCTGCTTCGGCGAAAGTTTTCGGAAAGGGAAGATCAATAAAGCCGATATTCCATACAGGTATAGGATATCTCCAAACCACAGCAGCACCCATGAGTTGAACAGACCCAAACCGATCAGAAGCAAAATTCTTCGATAATATACATCCGCGGGACCCGTACCCCTGTCGGTACGCTCCAGCCGCTCGAGCAGCAGGATGGTACCCGCGCCGAAGAGCAGGGAAAACATACCCCTCATCGCACCTTCGAAGAGACCCGATTCCAACAGCCAGGCCCACAGATTGGCTCCGCTCACCGGCTGCCGCATATCCATCATATCATAGAAGTAAACGGGCTGGCCCATGCTCATGATGTTCATGATGAGGATGCCAAAGACGGCCATGCCCCTTAACGCATCGAGAAATTGTATCCGTTGATTTGCCCCAATCGGAGCCGAAATTTTCGCCCCAACAGGGGCCAAAATCGAAGTAGGTGAGATCATGGTCATACCGGAAAGTAGTCCGCAAACGTTAAACTATTCCGCACCGACTTCCCAACGGTTATCTGCCCTCCCTCATCGGCTGCATTATACACATCCGCCAACGGCTAAATCAAAACAACCCACCGCTCAATAGCGGTCCCCATAAACCACCAATTCCCTACACATTCCTTAAATATGCCGTAATTTTAAAAATGCACCGAGGGTCAAGGCTTTTATATCTATTGCTCAGTCTTTTCACAGGCCTCCCAGCCCTGACCCAGGCCCAAGCCCTCGCCCAGCCGACAAAGGCCGTTCCCTCCTCCACAAGCTATGTCACGCGGAACATCGATATCAGCAACGGCCTGGCCTGCAACGACGTCTTTTCCATCGCCCAGGACCGACATGGTTATATCTGGATCGGCTCCCGCGTCGGTATGCAGCGCTACGACGGGCTCCGCTTTATGAATTGCTTCGACGGCAAGCGCACGCCCCAGTCGCTAAACGTGCAGGCAGTGATCCCCGACGACGCCAGGGGTCGAATATTATACGACCTGCCCAATAAACAGCTACAGGGGTGGGATATCCTTCGGCACGAATCCGTACCGGTAAACCGAGCCAACTCACCCGGCCAGGACATTACCTATCACGATTCGGATGGCGCCAGCTGGCTCGTCCGGCTCATCTGGACGGACAGCGTCGGCCCCACCGCAAACGCAGACCTGGGAAAAGCCAGCCCCACGACAAGGGGTATCGTGATGCTGAAACGTACCGGCGAACAGGTCGACCGGCGCGACGAACAGCTCGACCGCAGCGGCTTCTGCGTCATCGACCACCAGCTCCACGAGACCTGGATGCTCGACTCCCGCGGCAAGCTGCTGCTACTGGACGACGCCCGCAAGACCATCACATTCCAGCCCCTGCGTTTACCGCAAACCGAATTTCGCGGCCTGATGTCCGACAGCCACGGCAATATCTGGATCAACAGCTGGACCCATCTTCTCTATCGTTTCAACCGCCATACCCGCAAGCTATATACCTATTCCCTGTCCGACATCCTTCGCGCAGAAGGCAACGAAGGCACGATGCCCGTCTGGGCCGCCTCCATCCTGGAAGACAACCACGGCGTGCTTTGGTTCGGCACGGGACAGGCCGGGCTCCTTCGATACGACTATGAGCAGGACCGCTTTATCTACCTGCTCCGCGAGCCCGGCAATACCCTGGGGCTTCAGTATACCGACCAGATCAATACGCTGTTCCAGGACAAGGAGGAGAATATCTGGATCGGCTCGGACCGCGGCATCAGCATCATCAATCCCTATCGCCGGTATTTCAGTATCCAGAGCAACCAGGATAGCGCTTCTCCGTCGAAAGTAGTGAGCGACGTAATCCCCGCGGCTTTGATAAAACGAAACCTTTGGACCGGTAGTTGGGGAGCCGGCATAAAGATTTTCGACACACTCGGGCATCTCAAAAAACACATTTTCTATAAGGGGCAGTACGATCTGAACCTTGTCTGGGCGCTGCTGGAACAGAAAGACGGCGTCGTCTGGGCGGGCTGTCAGGGGGGCGAAATCCAGATTATCGATGGCGAAGGCGGTGTCCTGAGCCAGCTGCATCCCCCCGAAGTCGAAGGACACACGATCAAAGCGCTGGCGAATGACTCCCGTGGCAATACCCTCCTCGGGCTGCACAGCGGCAGGATAATCGTGTACGATAAACAAGCCGCCCGCTTTCTACCCTATCCCGCACCGCCGCCACCGGATGGATTTTCCCCCATCGAGGAGCTATACGACGACGGACACGGCACCTGCTGGGCCTCCACAGGTAAGGGACTCGCGGAGTTCAACGAAGAGAAGCGAGCCTTTGTGGGTCTGTACCGCCCCAAGACTGGTATCGACCTCCGCTGCTGGGGCATCTGTCCATACCGCGATTCGCTGCTCATCGTCGGCATCGAGAACGACGGCCTCTACCTGTTCGACCGGCGGGCCAAGACCTTCAGCAAGTTGCCCATCCATCTGGAACAGGAATACTGGTCGCCCTACGCCATCGCCGTCGACGATCAGGGCGATATCTGGTTTAGCACCGACAATACGATCTGCCGCTATGAACCTGCAACGCGAAGATGTTTTGTTAGCCAACCGCAAAAAGGACTGGTAAATAGCTCCTTCCAGTCCCGCCAGTTCCTGGTCGAGCCCGACGGTAAATGGCTAACCGCTACCTCTACCGAGATCGTAGGCTTCTATCCCAAACAGCTGCGCGCCGTACACGAGCGACAGGCCGGCGTTTCGATCACCGGTTTCCGCGTCTTCTCCACGCCCCGGTATATCGATTCTTCACTGGCGAAGGGACAACCCGTCCGGCTGGGGTACAAACAGAATTTTATCGACATCGACTTCTCGAGTCTCCAATTCTCCGGGGTCGAACAATCCGGGTACTTCTATAAGCTCGAAGGCGTAGACCCCGACTGGGTCGACGGTGGCACCCGCGGCTCCGCCAGCTACACCAATCTTTCTCCCGGCAATTATACCTTCCGCGTGCGTAGCAGCAACGCCCGCGGCGAAGAGGGCGCAACCACTTTCCGGCTGCACATCGACGCTCCCTTCTGGGCCACCTGGTGGTTCCGGATTGCAGTGCTCGCCGTATTCACCCTCGTATTGCTGCTCGTAATTAGCTGGCACGACCGCAGGCTCCGCCGCGAAGCCGGCATGAAGCAGCAGATCGCCCAAACCGAAATGATGGCGCTGCGCGCCCAGATGAACCCCCACTTTATCTTCAATTGTATCAACAGCATCGACGCCTTGATCCAGAGTGACGATAAATATCTGGCGACAGTATACCTGAATAAATTCGCCCGCCTGATCCGCAATATCCTCGATAGCAGCAAACAAAATACGGTGACGCTCGCACGAGACCTGGAGACGCTTCAGCTATACATCGATTTGGAACGGTTTAGAAGCGAGGATAGATTTATCGCCGAAATCCGCGTCGACCCCGCCCTCCTCGACGAAGACTGCCGCGTCCCGCCGCTGATCATCCAGCCCTACGTCGAGAACGCCATCCTCCACGGCCTCCGCAACCGCCCCGGCAAAGGCGGCCGCCTGACGATCGACATCCGCAAGGAAGACGATTGTCTCGTATATTGTATCGAGGACAATGGCGTGGGAAGAACCGCCGCCGGCACATCCCCGCACCGCTCCTATGGCATGGAGATGAGCGGCGACCGCGTCCGGCTATTCAACCGGGAACAAGAGTTTCCCGTCATAATCACCGACCTGATGTCGGAAGGCCGCCCCGCCGGCACCCGCGTCCGGGTATCCCTAAAAATTGACTGACCGGGCAGCCATGCCCACCCTAACAAAAATTGACTGATGATGACCGCCATTATTATAGACGATGAAGCAAAAGGCCGGCTGGCGCTCCGACAGAAGCTCAAAGACTACTGTCCCGATGTACAATTGCTCGGCGAAGCCGAAGACGGAGAAGAAGGCCTGCGCATGATCGCGCAGCACCAGCCCGATATCGTCTTCCTCGACATCGAGATGCCACGCATGAACGGCTTCGAGATGCTGGTACAGCTGCCCCGCAAAAACTTCCACCTGCTGTTCACCACCGCCTACGACCACTATGCGATAAAGGCCATCCGGTTCTCCGCCTTCGACTACCTCCTCAAACCCGTAGACATCGAGGAGCTGAAAGGAGCCATAGCAAAGATCAGACAGGAAGGCCGCCAGGACAACACCGGCGAACGCATCGAAACCCTTGCGCACAATCTGCTGACAAGCCTCAACAAGATCGCCATTCCGTCGATGAACGGGCTGCTCTTCTTCGATCTGCAGGATATCGTACACATAGAGGCGCAAAGCAATTACACCGTATTTAGTTTTGTCAACCGGCCACGCCTCACGGTCAGCAAGACGCTGAAAGAGTTCGAAGAGCTATTGCCCGCCGATCTTTTCTTCCGGCCCCACCATTCCCATATCATCAATCTCAAGTATATCAAAAAATACATCAAAGGTGACGGCGGCCAGATCGAATTGCAAAACGGCGAGCTGGTAGACGTGTCGCGCAAAAAGAAGGACGAGTTCCTCCGACTGATCGGCCTTTAGAACCGCCATTTGCTCATCCAATCCCCCCATTGGCTCATTTGTCCCCCTCCCCCTGGCGGCCCCGACTATATTTGTCGTATGACCAAATTTCCCTGCCTGCTTACGCTCCTGCTCCTCGCGAGCTGCTCCATCCCGCCCGCTCACCACCTCCTCGGCAAATGGAACAACGTACTCAGAAGACAAGGCGTCACCTACGAGTTCGTCGCCAGCTTCAAGCCCGACGGCTCCTACGACGGCGTCCTCAACGGCAAAGTCCTCGTCAGCGGCGGCACCTACGAAGAACACGGCGATACCGTGAATTTCCACGACCCTGTCTGCAATATCTCCTACACCGGCCAGTACCTGCTCAAATATGTGAATGATTCTGTCTACTTCCGCCTGCTCTCCGACTCCTGCACCCTAAGGCGCGAAGGAACGGATGGAGTAGGACTCAAATACCTGAGAAATAAATGAGTCCTATCCGGGTCGCCGCCTGCATCCTCGTCTTGACCCTTGCGGCGGCGGCCCTTTCTTGTAACGATACCCAAACGTCGTCCGTCATGTCTCGAAGCATGGGACCTGTGCCCGCGCTCGGCCGGCGGTTGTTCTTCGACCCCATCCTCTCCGCCGACCGCCGCATCAGCTGCTCTTCCTGCCACCGCCCCCAATTTGCCTTTGCAGATACTTCAGCCGTGAGCATCGGCGTGTTCGGAAGAAAAGGAACCCGCAACGCCCCCTCGGTCATGAACGTCGACCAGCAACCCCACTTCTTCTGGGATGGCCGCGCCGCAACCCTCGAACAACAAGCCCTGATGCCCATCGCCAATCCAATGGAGATGGACCTGCCCGTAGATCTCGCAATAGAACGGCTCCGCAGCGACAGCTTCTACATCCACGCCTTTCGATCGGTCTTTCAACGCAATCCCGATTCCGCAGGTCTCGCCACAGCGCTTGCCGCATTCCAGCGAATGCTGGAAACAAGCGATACACCTTTCGACGAATGGAAGATAAACGATGCCAAACTAAACGACTCCGCCAAACGCGGCTACGCCCTTTTCAACGGTAAAGCCGGCTGCGTCCGCTGCCACTTCGGCACGAACTTCAATAATGTAGAATTTCGGAACATCGGTCTTTACGACGGGAAGAAGCTGATAGATAGTGGCCGGGCAGCCATTACCCATGACCCGCGTGACCTGGGTAAGTTCAAGATTGGTCCGCTGCGCAACATCGCCCTTACAGCGCCCTACATGCACAACGGTATGTTCAGGAGCCTTCGGGAAGTGATCGATTATTATAACGACCCGGACAAGGTCGTTTCGAAACCCGTGGGGCGTGATGTATTTTTGTCGCAGCCCCTTCACCTAAATGAAGCGGAGAAAGGCGATTTGGAAGCCTTCCTCCGCTCGCTGACCAGCCGCAGCCTTATTGAATGATCACTCTTTTGATTTCTACATCCTTCGCGCTCGTCTCTACCTTCAGGAAATAAACTCCCTTCGCCAGACCTGCCAGTGACAGCTGATTGACACCGGATTTCACAGCAAACGTCTTCAAAGACACTCCCACCGTATTCATCAGCGTAGCCTTCACCGCCACCGCGTTCCCCGTCTCTATCTCCAGCTGCACGCTATTCGTATACGTGGGCACCGGCACAACCCGCACGACAAGTCCCCCATCGCCAAACTGCACCACCCGTATCGCCGAGAAGGTCGGCCTTCCGTCCCTGTCCAGCTCACGGATCCGATAGAAGTTGCGACCCGACAGCGGCTGCGCGTCCGTAAACGCATAGTCCCCCGTAGCGTTTTCCGCGGTCGTACCGATGGCGGTGAAAACACTGCCGTCACCGCTGCGTTCGATGACATAAGAATCGACGTTGATTTCATTGTTGACCACCCAGTGCAATCCGACAACCGCTCCCTGCTTCTTAGCTTCGAAGCTCAGGAAGTTCACCGGCAGCGGCGTAACGGCGTATTTTGTAGTCAGACTCTTGCTCGCCAGCAGCGTCGCTCCGCTAAAGGCCTGCGAGATGCTGCGGGTACCGCTTTCGTTGGTCAGGACGATGTCGTCGACATACCAGCCATCGTCGGATACGGCGTTGTCGCTGCCGAAACGGAACCGAATCTTTGCCGTCTTTCCGGCAAATGCGTCCAGCGCTACATTGGTCAGGACAAAGGTTCCCCCGCTGCTTCCCGAGAAGGCGGAACGGTTAGCGAGGTTGTTGGTATATAGCGGAGAGATGGTCGTATTATAGCCATTCTGCGTCATATAAGGCCCCAGGTCCTGCCAGGTGCTGCCCGCATCCGTCGAGATCTCCACGACACCGCCGTCATAGGACGGGTCGGTCTCGTAGTAGTGCCAGAAAGAAAGGGTAGAAACCGTATCCAGCACATAGCTATTGGTCGTGGTCATCGCAAAATCGGTCTTGGAGCCGATGTCTACGGCATACCAGGAATGGGTGCCGCTATGCGCACGCGTAGTAGACACATTCCACTGATTGGCGCCGTTGCTGATGGTCTGCGTCCAGGAAGGAAGGGTCGTGCCTTCGCGCGTATCATTGACGGCCGTATCCGGGGTCTTGTAAACGCCGGCGACGTTGGCAAGGACGGTAAAGGTTTTGGTTTCCCCCGCGGTAAAATCATTCCCGCTCCACGTAACATAAGGCGCGTTGTAAACGCCGCCGCTGCCACCGGTAGAGGAGACATAGGAAAGACCTGACGAGAGGGTATCGACGATGGTTACGCCCGTCTGCGCCTGACAGTTACAGGAAGCCTTGATGGTATAGGTGACGTTGTCACCCTGACCGAGGATGGTCTTGTTCGAGGTGATATTGATACCGACGCCGGTAGGCAGGTCCGTAGCGGCCGTCTGGTCGGTGTAGCTGCTGGAGCTTCCCTGCGACGCGCTCTTGCCCATCCCGCGCCGGGCAAAAGCCTGCCAGATGGCGCACTTGTGACGGTTGTCATAGAGGATCGAGTCGGCCTTCAGAATGGCGTCGCGTCCGTCGATAAAGCCGGGACTGCAGGGTTGCAGCTTCATACCTGTCATGACCAGCTGCAGCGCGATGTTATTCCCTTTTACCCCATGATAGAGATCGCCGTCGATACCTTCCTGCTGGATGATATTCCAGGTCATGTCCCAAAGGGTGGCGCACCAGATCTCTCCGATCGTGTGTACTTCTCCGCCGGTGCTGCCCGCCAGCATACCATAGGTCCAGGGGTTCGTAGTCATATTGGTCGAGTAGGGATACGTCCGGATGCCGCCTCCCGTTGAAGATTGTTTGAGAACGTAGGTCCCCAACGGCCGGGGATTGGGGCCATCGGAGGTAGTGGCGGTGGACCAGTCGGTCGTCACCATGAGCGCCATAAAGTCGCTCCAGCCTTCGCCCATCTGCTCCGCGTTGGCGAGACAGTCGGTATTGCCCGGACCGCCGGTGAGACGGTTCGAGATGCCGTGTGTGTATTCGTGCGACATGACCCCATTGTCCAGCGCTCCGTCCAGGAGGACGCCGGAAGTGGAGAGCGTGCCGTTGAGGCTCGTGAGGTTGGCCTTTAGCGTGTTGCCATCGGTCTGCGAGATCATGAGCGCTGGGATATGAATGGTAGTATCGACGGGGGTAGCCGTCATGGTAACGATGGGGTTGGCGTTGTTGGCTACGATAACGGCGACCGCGCCGGCATTCTGTGCATTTTTGACTTTCAGCGTGAAGGGACAGCTGGTTCCGCCCCGGTCGATGAGGGCGATCTTACCGGAGAGGGCAGCCGCATTGCTGATGGTTCCGCAGGCCTGGTGCAAGCCGCCGACCGCGTCGTTGACGTATACGATGTCGGTGGCGGTTATCGGGCCGCGGTCGACGAGACGGCTGTTCGAGCTGAGGGACCCTTCGTAGACCGTATAGTTATTTATCGCCGGTGCCGGCGCGTTGACGTGGAAGGTATAGGTCAGCCCCGTATTCCACGCGTACATCCGCATGATCGGATTCTCACCGTCGGGTGGCGTGCCGAAGTTGGCGTTGTTGATACCGCCGCCCGATTGGGCGAATGCATCGACATAGTCGCCTTCCGCACCACCCCGGCCCTGGTTGCTGGCCTGGAAGTTGCCGGCCGCTTCGTCGAAGCCATACTGATAGCTGATGTCGTGCATCAGGTTATTCCAATAAAAAAGGTTGTCGATCCCCGCGCGGAGGTTCGAATATTCGATGGGGCTCTTGGTATTGTCGAGGGCCCGGCTAAACGTCAGCGAAGGGATGGACGTAAGCGAGGTATCGGCCAGACCGGTGGTATTATCGAGACCGGCCATGTCTTCCTGCGCCCAGACATTATTACCCCTGGTATAGGAATAGTTGTTGGTGTTGTCGTAGTGCCAGCCGAGCGTGGTGGCGTTATTGCCCGAACCCGCCCTGAGCCAGGGGTTGGGGTCGGTCACGCGGGAGCCATAGTTAGCCGACTCCAGCGGAAAGGGGTAGACCAGGTAAGTTACATCGTTCACCGAAGGAGTACCCATGATGCCGCCAACGGCGGCGGTCATAGGCACAGCCACAACCGGCGCCGACGGAGCCGACCGAGCCGAAACCTCATCAGGCTCAACGCAATCATTCTGATTCTTCTCCGATACAATCAGGCTGCTCTTTTCTATCACCTCTCCCGTCTGTGCATCCACACGCACCACCCAATCCTGGTTCCCATCGGCCGTCCCGATCCGCACATTCCACGCCAGCTTCACCTGCTCATCCGGCGAGATCGACCAAACCAGGTCCGAAGGAATACTATGCCGGGCGAGTCCAGCGACCGAACTATAAACGAACCGCTTCTTCAAATCGTCCTTGCTCAGCAGCCGTGGCTCCTGCGAAAGGGCAATCGAAAGATGCCCCGCAGCGCTCCGGATGGCCCGAATCCCGTCGACGGCCGGCGTCGTTTGGATGCCCGGCGCCTTCTTCTCGATGGGGAAGAAGTTTGCGGTCTTCGAAACAAGGGTATCGTTCTTGAAGGTATAGGTTCCGATCCGGCGATAGACCGGAATACCCTGATAGGTCTGCTGGAGATAGACCATAAAAGTCCCGTTCTTCTGGTCGGGGTAGGCGTCGGTAACGATATAGCTGTCCAGCGCGGCCTGGTTGAGCCCCGTAAGACGAAGATTCTTCTTTAACAGCTTAACCCCCAGCTCACGCGGAGTCTGAGCCATCATATTTAACGAAAAAAGAGTAAGAAAGAGAAAGAGAGTAGATTTAATGCTCATAAGCGAATGATTAACGGCGAAAGATAAAACCAATTCAAAACCTGCCTGTCAGCCATTTAGCCATTGGCGAAATTTACTGAGTGGTTGGCAGCCGCGTAAGCGGCTGCCATAAACACTACTTTTTCTTAGCCGGCATCGATTTCGCATTGAATTGGTACAAAAGGTCCGCCTTCCCGTCCTTATTGAACCGCCAGGTCTCCTGTAAATACACCGAGTCCACCTTCCCATCCTTATGGGTGTCCTTCTCCATCCCCCAGATCAGCGCCCAGTGCTCGTCCTTGTCCTTGCTCTTCACCGCCATGACCGCGTCCACCTCGTCGACAGCCGCCGTCAGCGTATTCCGGGCCGACTGTATCATCCCCACGATCGTATCCCTGCCGGCCCGCATAACCAGGCCGTCCGCCAGGTGCACTTCGATGGTATCCGCAATGAGATCTTTCACGGCCACCACATTCCCGTTGTCATAGGCCTTCCAGAGCGCCAGCACGCTCTCGGCATTCTTAGGTCCGTCCATTTCAAAGCTCGAAGAATACATCACCGGATACGGAGACTGGATCGGGCTCATCGCCATACTCGAATCCTTCTTGGTCATCGTAGAGTCGGGAGAAGGTGCAGGAGCATTGCTGCCGCACGCAGCAAACAGGGCCATAGCGGCCATGATCAGGGGCTTTTTCATGTTGAGCAATATTTAAGGTGAATAATGACTGATAAGGTAGGTAAGGCGGGTCAGTCAGGTAAGACGGTTAAAAGGTACGAAAATTTGTATATTATTAAATAATAATGTGTTTTTCTTTTATGGAATCTCCCCCCTTCCGCATCCCGGCCTCTATATGCTCAAACACCTCCTCCAAATAACCCTGCGGACCTTCCGCCGCTACAAGTCCACGTTCGTCATCAACCTCGTCGGCCTCTCCGCCGGCCTGGCCTGCGCCTTATTGATCTTTTTATGGGTCAGCGACGAGCGCTCCTTCGACGGCTTCCACAAAAACGACAAGCGCCTCTACCAGATAATGGTCAATCAAAAACAGGGCGACAAGATCATTACCTCGGAGGAGACGAACGGAGTCATGGGAGAGCTCCTTCCAAAAAAAATCCCCGACATAGAAAACGCCGTCAGCATCGCCCCGCCCAACTGGTTCATGAAGTTCAATATCACCTATGGCAACAATACGTTTGGAGCCGCAGGGGATTTCGTCGGCCAGGATTATTTCAACGTCTTTTCGTATCCGCTGCTGGAGGGTAATAAAAACAGCGTCCTCGCCGGCCGATATTCCATCGTCCTATCCCGGACCCTGGCGACAAAAATCTTCGGGACCACCAGCAACGTCGTCGGTAAAACGATCAAATGGAATTGGCTAACCGTAAACAAACAATGCACCGTCACCGGCATTTACGAAGACTTCCCTTATAATTCGACGTACCGCTTCGACTTCGTGCTGCCGCTGGATTTGTGGAAGGACGTGGTACCGCCCGGCAAAGGCAACGGCCCCACCACCGGCCCTTTCAAGACCTTTGTGGCCCTAAAGGAGCACACGAGTCCCGAAGGGTTCGAGAAGAAGCTGGCGAGCGTGGTCGCCACCCAGTTCGACCCATCCCCCAAAGACGCATTCTTCCTCCAAAAATATTCGGCCGCGTACCTGCACGGCCGCTATGAAAACGGAGTCCAGTCCGGAGGCCGCATAGAATACGTGCGGCTCTTCTCCATCATCGCCGCTTTCATCATCCTGATCGCCTGTATCAATTTTATGAACCTGTCTACGGCCAAAGCCGCCGCGAGGATGAAGGAAGTAGGACTAAAGAAGGCCCTCGGCGCCAGCAGGCGGATGCTGATCGTCCAGTTCCTGACCGAGTCGGTGGCGATGAGCCTCCTATCGCTTGTCATCGCCCTGTTGATCGTCACCCTGTTTCTCCCTACCTTCAACGAGATTACCGATAAGCATCTTATGCTAGGCATGATCGCCGGCCACCTGGGGTCCATCCTCCTGCTCGCCGTCATCACAGGCCTGATCTCGGGCAGCTATCCCGCCCTGTATCTTTCCCGCTTCCAGCCCGCCATCACGCTAAAGGGAAAGTTTGCTCCCCTATCCGGTCTCCAGGAATTGTGGATCCGAAAAGGGCTCGTGGTTTTTCAGTTTACCCTCTCCGTTATATTCATCCTGTCGGTCGCCGTCATATACAATCAGATCAACTTTATTCAGAAAAAGGACCCGGGCTATGACCGCGAGAATATCATTTACTTCGAAATGGAAGGCGGGGTGAAAAATAACCTGGAACCTTTCCTCGCCGGGCTAAGACGCGTCCCCGGCGTCGTACAGGCTTCGAGCATCATACAGTCGATCGTCCTGCCGACCTATACGCCCTCGGCCGGCGTTACCTGGAACGGCGAAAATACCGACGATAGAATCCGTTTCTACAAGATGTTCATCAACTACGACCTGATCGAGACCCTCGGCATCAAGATGGCGGCGGGCCGTTCGTTTTCACGCGACTTCGGCGCCGATTCCACAGCCATTGTATTGAACGAAGCCGCCGTAACGGCAATGGGTCTTTCCAATCCCATCGGTATGACGATCAAAGTCGGGGGAGGAGACCGGCATATCGTCGGCGTGACCAAAAATTTCCATTTCAATTCGCTGCACGAGCAGATCCGTCCGTTTATCTTCCTGCTGGAAGCCCAAAACACCTTTCTCGTCATGGTCCGGCTGGCCAAAGGAGGTGAGGGGATTAAAAATATCCAATCGTACTATAAAGGTGTCAATCCCGGTTACACCCTGGATTATAAGTTTCTCGAAGACGACTATAAGAAACAATATGCTTCTGAGAAATTAGTAGGCACGCTTTCCAAATACTTCACCGGCCTGGCGATGCTCCTTTCCTGCTTAGGCCTGTTCGGACTGGCTACCTTCGCGGTCGAACGCCGTACGGACGAGATCTGGATCCGCAAGGTGCTCGGCGCGAGCAGTCTCAGCATCATCCACCTGCTTTCCGCAGATTTCACCCGTATCGTGCTGTTGTCAATATTGATAGGCCTGCCCCTAAGCTACTGGCTCACCAACCACTGGCTCCAAAGCTTTGCCTATCGAATCCCGCTGGGCGCGAGTTACTTCCTCCTTACAGCCTTCGGCGTCTTATTGACAGCCTGGCTCACGATCGGGATTCGGATTATTTCCGAAGCCATTGCTTTCCGCCCTTCGTCAAGATGAGGATATCGACAAGATGGCTTTCGTCGAGCCCAGCCCACGCGTCGACCTCTCGCTTTACTTGCATGATGGCGCCGCCTCGTTCTAAATGCGTAAGCGGCCCCTTCAACTTGGGCGGACCATCCAAAAACAGCACATTGGACTCGTCTTCTTTACTGCTACTGATCACTATAGGGTGCTTCACCCCCTTGTTCATATAAAAATTGATCCTGAACATTACAGGTTTATTATTCTCGAAGCCGAAGAGACAGAGCTGGCCTGAGCCCACGCTCGTCTTCCCCTCCATGATCTCTTTGTTGAAATAATCGGGCTCCTTTTGCAAAACACGCGTAAAAAATTCGGTCTGCAGCGTCTTCATCGACGAGATCAAGGAATCGGCAAACGTCTTGAAGTCGGGCGCCACGCTTGCCAAAAAGCGCATCCCGTTGACAACCATCGTGTCGAGCGGGCCATCATAGACAAAGTTGAATTGTTTGACAGAATTGATCCGTGATTTATCGGTGCTGCCAGCCAGGACGCTGTCTCCTTTCACCAAACAGACCGTCGTCTGCGATACAGCACTAAAAGAAAGAAGCAAAAAGAAGGATAAGATGTAGAGGTTATTCATCTTCCGAAGATAGGATAATGCAGGGAGGGGGTGGCATAATATTCACAGTAGATATTTTGATGGGCAAATCAATAAAACCTGACAAACCTCTGCCGACCCCGGCGCCCCAGCAACCGCCACCGGAAAAGCCTAAGCCCCACCCCGTGGAGCCAGACAATGACCCGGATATTCCTTCAAAGCCAGGCCCACCCCTGGAAGACCCGGAAAGCCCGCACCCCTGAAAGCGCCAGGCCCCATCCCTGATGCTGGCACAATTCTTTAATCATACCAATAAAAGCTACCGATATGGAAAAAAATCAACAACATCAGCCCGATCCACAGCACCCCCCCAATAAAGGCAACGAAAACGCCCGCCAACCCGACCCTGAAACCCTCGGCACCACAGATCCCCCCGAGCACATGAAGGGGCCTATCTCCTCTATCGTCCAAAAAGTCAGGGAAGAAGTGGAAAAAAACAACGCCGAAGCCCCCGAGGAAAGCGAGGAACCCAAAAAAGACTAATACTTTATCAAAACCTTTATCCCATCCGGGCTATTGGAAAATCCCAGATACTCCGTGTGCGAGGCCTCATCCCATGAAGATTGCAGGTCCGCAACGGCGTGTCCATTACTGTCGGAAACAGAAACCGACACCGGCTTGCCCGGCAACAGCACCCGCATGCTATTCAACGTATTCACCGGACTCTTCGCAACAAACGCAAACGTCCGCCCTGAAACCACCGCCCCATAGACCCTCGCCGCCGTCGCCAGCACCTTCGGAGTCGACCCGCCCCCTGCCCGGCGCAGGTCGTATAACAACGACTGCTCACCCGGCTGAACAGTCTTTTCGGTAAGCACAGGTAACTGAGGATCGAAAAGATCGATCACCGGCCCTTTGACCGTATAAGGCTGAGCGTTGGCATTCTCGTCCAGTACCGAGATGATATCGTACGGACCCCTCTCCAGATAAAAATTATTCTTGACCATCAGCTTCTTCGAAGGCCCCTCATACGCACGACGCACTGTTTCGAAAAACGCCTTGTCACCACCAGGCTGCAACACAACCTCTTTAGGATCCTGTTTAATAACATACACCTTCCCCTTCCCATACTTTCCATCCAATAGTTTAAAAAGGTGCTGCGAAGGCGAAGCATAAGAATTTCCCTTCGTATTCCACCACTCCATCACCGACTGATACGGATCTTCATCTTTGCCGCAATACACGAGAATTCCTCCATTACGAACCCAGGCCACCAGCTGCTGATGAACCTCCGGCGAGTGCGGCTTCATATTCGAGTAGCTCATGATCAGCACCCGAATCTTAGCCAGCGTGGCAGCAAAACCAAGATTCTCCATATGCACCGTCTGAACCGGAATACCCCGCTTTAACAGCGGCAGCGTCTGTCCATAAAAATTGGAAAACTGCGGGTCCTCATATCCATTATGCGTCGGAAAACGCTGAAACATCAGCGAGTTGCTCATCAATACCCCGATGTCATTGTTCCCCGACACCGTATTCCGGGACAACGGCATATCGTTCAAAACATTGATCATGACCTGCATCTGCGTAGAGTAATATTTAGGAATCAGTACGGCCGAATCACTCCCGGCTATCTTATAGGGCCGCGTATAAATCCGCTCCGGCCACGGCATCACCTCATAGTTATCGATCGACGGATACAAAATCTTGGCTGTAAACGTCGCCTGGTAATTCTTTTTGTAATCGGCCCAGTCCCGCGGCCAGTCTTCTATCGGATCCGTCAGAAAATAAACCTTCCGCCCCGTCGGCGCCGTCATTGACAGCATCGACCCATATTCCAGGTACGCATTCTCGAAGACCCGCTCTTTCTTCTGACCGTCGAAATACGTCGGCTCCCTCGAAGTCCCCGTCCAAACCTGCGCAATATACCCATCGATACCCGGCAGCGAAGCCAGGCTGGCCTCGGGACTGACGATCTGCCAGCTCGAATAGTTTACGAGCGAGTGCGTAGCGATATAAATCTTCACGCTCCGGCCCTTGCCAGCGGCATATTGCTTGGCGTAGCTGGACACCTGGCTGATCGCGTCGTAGTACAAATGATATTTCAGCTTACTCGACAAATATGTATTCTCGGGCGAGGCGTCCTGCGGTCTCCAGGGGAAACCATAGAACTTCTGCCACTCTTCCTTGAAGGGTGCGCTATAACCCGCGCGAGCCCAGAACTCCGGCTCCTCTAAAAAAATGGTATTGATACCCGCGTCGATGACCCGCTTGACCACCGCCGTCTTCATATAATCGATAAAAGACTGGACGGGCACGACGTAGGGCATGTTCTTGCCGTGAAAAATAGTATCTCCCTTTTGCGTGACCTGCCCCACCCCGAGGTGATTGTGTCCGTCCCACTCGCCAAGAAAATAATCGTAGTACTGCCCCCAGGCGATCCCCGTCATGAAGGCAATGGAATACCCCTTGTCTTTCCACGACTGCACCCGCTGCTCGAAGGTCGAGCCCTTGCGATCATTTACGCCATAGACAATGGCCATGTCCGACCGGACGTCGATCTCGGGTATCCAGGGACTGCTCGTTTGAAAGGCTGTTTTTTGCTGGGCGCAGAGATGAATGGAAAGAAAGGTCAGAAAAACGAAAAAGAGATTTTTCATGCTAACGAAATTACGGATACTACAAGTAGCTTTCCAATCCGTTTTCGTTATAGCTGATTTTAGCACCAAAAAGATTAAGATAATTTTGCCGCGAAGAAGTCCCTTTCTGCACCACTTCCACTTCAAGAGGCGGCATCGTGTGGCTCCGCCCATTAACCCCCCGCAGGATAAGCGACTTGATCGCCAGGTCCTCCCCAGGCAGCGAATAACCGATAAAGACCAATTTATGCGCGGTCCGGATCGCTTCCAGCGCGCTATTCCAAATCTGCAACAGGTTTGCATCGCGGATATCGCGCACCAGCGAAGGCGCTACCAGAACAGCTTTTAGCTGCAAATCCTGGCTACAGTCACAGGTATTGAAATCCCCTATTTCTTCGTCGAAAGCTCGCGCCGTAATGCTTCCCTCGCTGTTGATGTAGTATTGCCCGCACAGTTCGCAACGAAGCCAGTTTAGCGACCCATGCAGCTTATATAGCCGAAGCAAGGGCGCCGCCGGAGGAGGAACCAGCTTGCTCGTAACGATATTGCGATAGGTGATGCCATAATCGACTTCGTGGCGACCAATCTCTTTCTTGAATTCGCGATCGATGATAAGGTCATAGTTGGTGGTGATGACCGTCACTGGATTCGAGGAAGGCTGACGAATCAGCTGGATGAATTTCTTTAAGAGCTCCTTTTCAGGTTTGTTATAACCCACCACCTCATAGTCCAGCAGCAGCTCGGCGATCGCCCGGTTGACGAGATAGCGGAAGTGCGCCAGCTTTTGGCCCGCGATCTGAGGATGAGGCGGGGTGTCGTATAAGAGGGAGTGTTCGACAAACGAAAGTATCTCCAATATTCCCGGGCATTTATCGGGCTCCTGCTCAGGGTCGATCGCCTTCATCCCCGGATAGAGCTGATTCAAATATTTGTTCAGGTCTTGCTCCTGCGACTTTTCCAATTTCGTCTTAGTACCGCCGAGCTGGAAAAGGTCGTTGTTCCGAAGATTGCTTAAAATCTGCGGCATGATCTCTCCGGTGAGCGGATAGCCGAATGTCTTGCTCGCACCGGCGCCCAGAAAGAAGACGATATTCCTTCCCATTATTTTTTACCGAAATATATAAATTATATTTGTAAAACTATGCATACCACGCTCATACAAGAGCTAAAACGACACATCGACCTGACGGAAGAAGACGAGCAGCTCATCACGTCCTCATTCCGTTACAAAAAAGTACGAAAGAACCAATACCTCGTTCAACCGCCCGACATCGCCTATCACGAGCACTTCGTCCTCAGCGGCTGCCTCTTCGAATACTATCTCGACGACGACGGCATACAGCACACGCTGGTCTTCGCTCCCGAAGGCTGGTGGATGACCGACCTGCAAAGTTTCCTAACTAAGCAGGAATCGAAGTATCATGTTCAGGCGCTGGAAGACAGCGAGCTCCTGGTACTGACAAAGGAGGCGTATGATAAATTGCTGACCAGGATACCGGCGCTCAACAGCTACTTCCGGTCATTATACGCCAACGCCATCATTGGCCTCAACGAGCGCCTGCTAAATGTTTTGAGCACGAAAGTAGAAGAGCGATATTTAAGGTTCCTCAAAAAATACCCCCAGCTCGAAAACCGCGTCCCCCAATATCTTGTCGCCTCTTATCTGGGCGTAACCCCCGAATTCTTCAGCCGCGTCAAGTCCAAAATCTTAAGATAGATCAAGAAACCCGCTTAAGAAAGGTCATTTTCACCCGCCTCCCCATATCCGAACTTTGTTCTCATAAAAGATAAAAAATGAGAACAGTAGAAACACCCCTTATTTTAAGAATCGTATTCGCCATCGTCCTTTGGCCCCACGGCGCCCAAATGCTCCTCGGTTGGTTCGGCGGATACGGCTACACCGGCTCGATGCAATACTTCACCACCCAGGCCGGCCTGCCCTCCATCATCGCCTTCCTCGTCATCTTCCTCGAGTTCTTCGGCAGCCTCTTCATCCTGTTTGGCCTGTTCACCCGCCTAACAGCAGCCGCCATGATCATCCTCTTCATCGGCATGGTCACCTCCGTCCACCTGCACAACGGCTTCTTCATGAACTGGTACGGCAACATGAAAGGCGAAGGCTTCGAATACCACCTGCTCGCCCTCGGAATCCTGACCACCCTCGTCATTTCCGGCGCCGGCGCAGCCAGCCTGGACAGCATACTCCTTAAAAAACCAGCAAAATGAAATATTCTTCCCTTGTAAAAATCCCCCCTACAGGCGGCCGGTCGAATCTTCAGGGCAACACCAGCTTCTCCGCCTTTCAAGCCCGAAACCATTCCTTCGATGGCCTGATGAACCCGGTTCTTGGCTTCGACCACTTCCGCCTGACGTCCGACGTCTTCGGACCACACAGACACGCTGGTATGAGCGCGATAAGCTACGTCTTCGAGGACTCCGTCCCCTATCACAATGAAGATTCAATGGGAACCAACCTAACCATCACCCCGGGTAGCCTCCTATGGACCTGGGCAGGAAGCGGAGTCGTCCACCACGAAACACCTACCGTTAAAGGCGAGGTGCACGGTCTGCAGCTTTTCCTGGACATCGCCCCGGAAAACAAGTCCCTGCCACCTAAAAGCGTTTTTATCCCGGTCGAAAAGATGCCGATTCTTTCCAACAACGGCGTATCCGTGAAAGTAGTAATGGGCCCAGAAAACCCAGTCACAACCCCTGAGCCTGTCACCTTTCTCGACGTCACCCTCAAAACAGCAAAAACCTTTGACTACACATTACCCGCTGGCAACAATGGAACTATTTACGTCCTCTCCGGAACCGTTGTCCTCGCTCCCGCCGCATTCAGCGTGAGCCCAAACGAAGCGATCGCCTTCGGCGCAGCCGACACCGATGAAAAAATGGCATTCATCGGCAGTGCGGACAGCCGCTTCCTGCTCATCAGCGGCCCTCCGGTACAAATATAAAAGTCCCCATTGCCGGAGACGAGAAGCACCCAATCCGTCTTTGCGATAACCGGTGGCGGCTCGTTGGATTCCCTCGGTAGATTGAGCTTTAAAGGTTCCGGCGCCTGCAGCGTGTCCTTTGCCGGACTGGCGGTGCGGGCGAGATTGTCCATGCCGGACCCGCCGCAGCTGGCAAGCAGAATCGCCAAGGCAATGAATGACCGTTTTTGAAGATCATTGGGAAAACTACAGAAATTACCCCTAAAAAAGAAGTATTCTCAAATAAATGAAAAAGACATCAAAATCCCTCCTTTAGATAACATACTGGTAAAATGGAATCGTCAACTTTAGGGCCATTAAATCTCCAAACAATGAGCTTCATTAAAGTAAAGGATGGGACAGAAATTTATTACAAGGACTGGGGTACCGGTCAACCGATCGTTTTTCACCACGGCTGGCCTTTGTCGTCAGACGACTGGGATGCACAGATGATGTTTTTCCTTCAGGCAGGCTTTCGGGTCATCGCTCACGACCGCCGCGGTCACGGCCGCTCGACCCAGGTCAGCGAAGGACACAATATGGATACGTACGCAGCAGACGTAGCAGAGCTGACCAAGGCGCTCGATTTGAAAGACGCCATCCACGTCGGTCACTCCACCGGCGGCGGTGAGGTCATCCACTATGCAGCTGGCCCCGGCAAAGGCCGCGTCGCCAAGGCGGTCCTGATCAGCGCCGTACCTCCGATCATGGTACAGAGCAGCAGCAATTCCGATGGCGTTCCCCTGGCCGTGTTCGACGACATCCGCAAAGGAACCGGCTTTAACCGCGCCCAGTTCTACCAGGACATCACCATCCCCTTCTACGGCTATAACCGCCCCGGTGCAAAGATCTCACAGGGTGTAAGGGACAATTGGTGGCGTCAGGGAATGATGGGTGGCGTAAAGGCACACTACGAAGGCATCAAGGCATTTTCCGAGACGAATTTTATCGACGACCTGAAGAGCGTGGATATCCCGGTGCTCGTAATGCACGGCGAGGACGACCAGATCGTTCCCTACCACAACAGCGCGGTGAAGAGCATGACGCATTTAAAGAACGGAAAGCTGGTTTCCTATCCCGGCTTCCCGCACGGAATGCCAACGACGGAAGCCGAAACGATCAATAAAGATCTACTCGCTTTTATCAAGGGATAAATAGTTTTTCGTTACCTTTCATAGACATGAAAGTAACGAACGGTACGCCAACCGGCATTATCGCCGAATATGTAGAAAGGGTGCTGATAATCGAAGATCATCGGATTGTCAGCCCCTTTTCTTTGCCGTTATTCGCCAATGGCTCGCCTACTCTCGTGTTTGCCACCGCAAAAGGAACGATCCAAAATAACCGCACCACCTATCTCACCCTCTTCGGACAGACCATCCTTCCCGAAACATTTACGTTTACCGAAGACTTCAGCCTGATCGCCTATTTCTTCAAACCCTACGCCCTGGCTTCCCTTTTCGGCATAACCGGTACCGAATTGACCGACCGACCAATCGACCTAAACCTCCTCGACTACAAAAAAACGATCAGCCTCCAGGATCAATTGCTAAACGCTCCCTCCACCCAAGCCCGACTCGACCTCCTCGACACCTATATAATCAACCTGATCAACACTACCCAGACCGACTGCGCAATCATCAAATACGCCTCCACCCAGCTAACAGATCACCCCTCTGCCAATATCACCTCCCTGGCCCAAAAGGATCTCTACCTCACCCTAAGAACCTTCCAACGAATGTTCGAGAAACAGGTAGGCATCTCCCCCAACCTCTACAAAAGAATCCGCCAGTTCAATTCCGCCTTTCAGCAGCTAAACAATCGAAGCTTCACCAAACTATCCGATCTCGCGTTTGCCAACGGATATGCAGACCAAAGCCACTTTATCCGCACTTTCAAAGAATTTACCAACCTTACTCCCAACGAATATCTGAATCTGGGCAACCGCCCCTAGACCCCACAGCCCATAATGTCGTTTCCATTCTATTTCCCCCACCACCCCCCACCTACCTTTGTCATACATAAATCATTAAAACATGAACAATCAAATGTATCCCTGCCTCTGGTTCGACGGACAAGCCAAAGCAGCCGCCAGCTACTACTGCTCCATCTTCAAAAACGCCAAAATCACCGCAGAAAACCCCATCGTCGTCACCTTCGAGCTCAATGGTAATAAATTCATGGCCCTGAACGGCGGTCCAAAATACAAACCCACCCCCGCCACTTCCTTTGTAATCGAATGCGCCAACCAGGAAGAGATCGACTACTATTGGGAAAAGCTGGGTGAAGGCGGACGCTACGACCAGTGCGGCTGGCTCGATGATAAATTCGGATTCTCCTGGCAGATCGTGCCTACCATCCTCCAAAAACTAATGGCCGACCCCGAAAAAGCACCGAGAGTCGTCCAGGCCTTCATGAAAATGTCGAAGTTCGACATCCAAACATTACTGGACGCCTAAGCCGCCACGCAGGCCACGCGCATAGATCCCTGTCCCCCAACGGATTTAATTTCCGTTAACAATCCGTTTGATCTCTGTTGACAAGTTTCAATAGACCCCCGGTTTAATTTAGTCATAGCTATCATCCTAACCAAAAACTACTGCTATGACTAGATCTTTCCTGGTCAGCGGGATCGCCTGGCGAAAGGTCATCCTGCTGGTACAAATCTTATTGCTATTCAGGTCTTTTTGCAGCTTCTCCCAGGAAGCGCCGCCCGCGGGCAGCGTTTCCGTGTCGGGAGTAGTGAAGGACGGTGGCGACGGTAAACCCCTCGGCGGCGCCTCCATCGAAGTCTCCGGCACGAAACGCGGCACCGTTTCCAACGACGACGGCAAGTTCCTCATCCGCGCCACTCCAGGGGAAACTCTTACCTTCCACATGGTAGGCTACCTCCCCAGGGAGTATAAGGTCACAGCAGCCACCACCGGCCTGATCATCACGATCAAACAGGACCCCAAAGGACTGAAGGACGCGGTGATCATCGGTTACCAAACCCTCGCCCGCCGCAACGTCAGCGCCGCCGTTACTTCCATCGACCCCAAGACAATCGCCGACGTCCCCACGCCAACCCTCGATGGACTATTGCAAGGCCGCGTAGCGGGTCTCAACGTCCAGAACTTCTCCGGCGAACCCGGCGTCCGCAGCTCGGTCGTACTAAGAGGTAACACCTCGGTAAGCCGCTCGATCAGCAACGACCCCACCACCACAGCCGGTAAAGCCAGCCTGGCCCGGGCCGTCAGCGGCCCCCTCTTCGTCATCGACGGCGTTCCCCAGTCCACCGACGATATCGCCGCCATTAATTATGGTAACGGCACCAATACCGACGTGCTCGCAGGTATCCCCATCAACGACATCGAAAGCATCACGATCCTAAAGGACGCATCGGCCGCCGCCATCTATGGCAGCCGCGGCGCCAGCGGGGTCATCATCATCAAGACAAAGAAGGGGGTGCCCGGCAGAACGAAGATCAACCTCAGCACGTACCATGGCGTTACCGAGCGGCCTACCCTGGATAAAGTGCTCATCGGAGCAGAAGAGACCCGCGCCAAGATGGACCTGATCAATCACTACGGTCCCTACAACGATCTCAATAACCTGCCCCAGATCCTCACCGATACACTAAACCCGGCCTTCAACAACGCCAACGACTATCGCGACGGCATGTTCCAGACCGGGCTCGTAGACAACGTAGACCTCTCGGTCACGGGCGGCAGCGACGCGGTGACGTATCGCTACGGGCTGAACTTCTATAATGAGAAGGGCATCCTGAAGAAGTCGGGTCTCCAGCGCTATAGCTTCAATACCAATGTGGGCATCAAACTTTCTCCCCGCCTGAACGTCAGCACGCAGATCAGGTACAACCGGCTCAACAGACCCCGGTCCCTTAGTGATATCACCGGCGGCTACGGCCCCTTCAACGGCGGTTATTATGCTTCCAGCCGTCTTCCCGCATCGACGCTGTATCTGAGCCCGACCAGCCGCGACTTTATCTTCGGCAATTCCAGCAATCAGACAGACGCCAATGTCAACAACAGCCTTACGATCAGCCCCACGATCGAGTGGAAGATTTCCGATAAGTGGACCTTCAATACGGTCCTTTCTTATGAAATGGCCAATAGCAGACGCGACACATACACGCCCGGCAAGTACCGGCAGAGCGGCCTCGGCTACGCCATCAGCTTCGTCGATAACTCCTCGAATTACCTGATGAGCAATACGCTCCAGTATACGACTGCGCTTGGTGCCGATCATCACCTCAACTTCCTGCTGGGACAGAATACCGAGTTTCACCAGTACAGATCGACCGACGCCGAGGCCGACGGGATTCCCAACGACCAGATTTCGGTGGTAACGGTTTTAAATAAGGCTGCATCGAAGACCTATTCCGATCTCATCGAAAGCGGCATCCAGTCAGGCTTCTTCCGGGTCAACTACGATTTCAAAGGAAAGTACCTGCTCTCCGCCGTGTTCAATGCGGACGCCTCCTCGAAGTTCGGCAGTAACAACCGGGTAGGCTATTTCCCCTCTGTCTCCGCCGGATGGATCATCAGCGACGAAAAGTTCCTGCGTTCCGCCTCCGACTGGCTGACGATGTTGAAGATTCGCGGCAGTTATGGGATAACGGGCCGGCAGCCGGACGACGGGAACAATTATCTCTCGTTCAATACGTATAGCATTGGCGCGGGAAATTTCGACGGCAGCAATAGCCCACAGACACTTCAAAACATTTCCTTTACCTATAACGGCGTCCCCGCCATCTCTCCCAACTTCTCCGCGGGTCTCGCCAACAAAAATCTGACCTGGGAACATTCCAAGGAGACCAATATCGGCGTGGACCTGAGCATCCTGAACGGCCGGTTCAACCTGACCTCGGATATCTATATCCGTAACACGAGCCAGGGTATCTTCTCCCTGATCCTGCCGATCACGACCGGCTTCAACACCATTACGACCAACGCCATCGGAACCCGCAACTCAGGAGTTGAAGTGCAGCTAAACGCCCACTGGCTCAAACCGGCGGGTAAATTCCAATGGGAGACGAATTTCAATTTTGCCTACAACAAAAACGTCATCACTTCCTTACCCAATGGCGGAAGAGATATCGTGGTCAACCAGGGCTCGACGAGCTACCTGCTCCGCCGCGGGCATCCGATCAATCAGTTCTTCCTCTTCCAGGCGGATGGCATCTACAAGAGTGATAAAGATGTACCGTTCAATCCCATCACCGGAAGCGTCCTGAATTTCTACGGCTATCAGTTCAGAGGAGGCGACCCCATCTGGAAGGACCTGAATGGAGACGGAGTGCTCGACCAGAACGACTATGCGCCGGCGGGTGACCCGAACCCAAAATTTACCGGCGGGTTTAACAATACCTTTAGCTACCGGAACTTTAGCCTCTCCGTGTTCTGTACCTATACGATGGGACGACAGATCTATAACGACTATCTCGTCGGCAGGCTCTCCGGGCTCGTTCCCACCGATGACGGCGACGCCAATCCCCTGCATGCGATTTCGAACAACGCTTTACCCGACCTCAGCAACGTCAACTACTGGCGGAACGCAGGTGACAATGCGCAGTATCCTTCACTCAGTTCATTCCTGGGTACCCGATACAAATATGCCGCGGTCAGCTCGCAATGGGTGGAGAACGGCGATTATATGCGTATCAAGACGGTCTCACTGTCCTATGTGTTCAATCCTTCGCTGCTTCAACGTATACACATGAGCCGCCTGCGCGTATACGGAATGGTGGACAACCTGCACATCTTCCAGAAGGCGTTGTTGCCCGATGCCGAGCAGGTCGACCCATTCGGTGTCTACAATGGCAGCGGCTATCCGATACCTAAAAAAGTCACCCTCGGAGTAGATATGAGCTTCTAATTCAAACCAATCACTATGCAACTTTCCAAAATAACCATCATAGCGCTCTTCCTGATCACGCTGAGCGGCGTGTCCTGCAAGAAGATCCTGGACCTCGAGCCACACAATTCGACCTTTACGGAAGCCTTCTTCAAGACCGGCACCGACGCCAACAGCGCCATCTCTGGAGCATACGCCCTGCTGAGACAGGTATTGATGAATAATTATTCCTGGCACGTCTATGGCGACCTTCCCTCCGGCGAGTATGAGGTCAACGGCGGCCTCGACGCCTTCAACCAGCCCATCTGCAGCGGCCAGTTTATCGGTCTGAACGTGGGCTCCTGGGAATGGAACTGGCAGAATTACTACCAGCTGATCCAGCAGATCAACCTGGTCATCACGAAGGTTCCCGATATCCCGCTTTCTTCGTTTACCAACCCCGATCTCAAAAAACAAATCATCGGGGAAGCCTATTTCCTCCGCGCGTATACCTATTTCTATATGACGCGAATCTGGGGCGACGTGCCGTTAAAACTCGCGCCGGACCTGGACGTCAGCCAGGCGATAAATATCCCCCGGACTCCCGCCGCCACCGTCTGGGCCCAATGCCTGGCGGACTGCCAGACGGCCGAGGGCAACCTGACCTTTGGCTACGCTGACCAGACCCAAGCGGTCGTTAGGGCCAACAAGGGCAGCGTGCTGGCGCTAAAAGCACATATCCAGGCCTGGAAGAAGGACTATGCCGCCTGCGAGAAGACCGCGGATACGCTGATCAGCCAGGGCGGATATACCCTGGTGGATTCCGCTCACTATAACGAGGTGTTCGTGGGCAGATCGACCGAAGGGATTTTCGAAGTGAATATCAACTACGGACAGAGCGAAGGCGTCGGTCTGAACAACGACGACGGCAGCGGCGACGGAGGCTACCTTCCTACTCTCGCCCGGCCCTTCATCCAAAACCAGGTAAACGTCAACTGGCCGATCAGCAATCCTTACGTAAATCGCATCTTCCGGGATACGGCAGACATCCGCTATTATAAATTCTTCTACCAGGCCTATTCCAACAATGGGCAGACGATCAAGTATTCCAATATCACGTACGCGGATGGTTCGGCCCACAATGATCCCCGGCTGTCCAATAACCTGAACATCTTCCGGCTGCCGGATATTATGCTGTTAAGAGCCGAAGCGCTGAACAAGCTGGGTCGCGACGCAGACGCTCTTCCTTTATTGAACGCCGTCAAGACCCGGGCCGGTATCGTTCCTTATTCCGGCGCAGGCGGGGACGATCTTGCCACGGAAATCCTCGAAGAACGCCTCCGCGAGCTTTTCTTCGAAGGACAGGCCTATTACGACCTAATCCGAACGGGTAAAATCCTCGACTACAACGAGAACTTCAACGCCAGCCAGTATCAGAACGGCGGCTGGATGTGGCCGATCGACCCCTCGATGTTCAAGGATGACTTTACACTGGTACAAACGCCCTACTGGCGCGGTAAACTTTAAAATCTGTTTATTATGAAATTATTTATACCGATCGCGGCCCTCTTCCTGGTTTCGATCCTCTCTTGCAAGAAAGACTATACGATTGGCGGCAGCACCTTCGTGGCCCAGGTCAACGTCACGACCTACGACTATTTGAAGACGAATCACCTCTTCGACACCCTCGTCATCATGATCGACAAAATGGGACTAAAGGACGAGGTAAACAAGGCGGGCACCTTCTTTGCCATCTCCAATTACTCCATCCGTAATTATGTCCTGGCGAAACAAGACTATCTGCGGATCATCCGCAACGACGAGAACCTGGTCTATACTTTCGATTCGCTGGACCTGCCGTCGCTGAAAGACACGCTACGGACCTATATGTTCGCCGACCGGCTCACCCGCGATAACATCAGCCAGATCGGCGAATGGCGAAACTCAAAGGAGGGCGATCCCAGGCTGATTCAGCTGATACCTACGACCGACTATACGAACCAGAACGTGTTCACCACCGACCCCAAGTACATCTATCTGACCAAGATCATTGCCCAGCCGGGTTTTCCCGTGCCTACAGACTCGACCCAGCTGGGTTCGGTCGACCCCTCGCAAAAGCTGCAAACCCTTTGTCAGACCACGGGTATCCTGACCACCACGGGCGTGCTGCACGTGCTGGCCAATTCTCATACGTTCAACTATTATCGCGACAACTTTTAAAACGGACAAACCATGAAGAGCTTATATAAATATTTTCTTTTGGCATCGGTCACAATCGCTGCTTGCCAAAAAGTGACAAATGGATACCTGAGCAGCCAGGTGCGATACGCCGACAATCCGATTCAAATCGCCCGCGGTATCGTAACCCAGACCAACCCGGTCGATGCCGACGGCTCCAGCGCACCTGTGACATATGAATTACTGGACATCCGCGACTCGGCGACGCAGAAACACGCCGACGCACTATTCACCAACCACCAGCGTTACGTCTTCACCGGCATCTTCGACCCGAACGTCGACACCACGATCGCCCTGCTCAATTCCGTTCGCAAGCTGATCGACTCCCCCTGCTTCGACTTCAACAGCCATACCGGTGCTTTTACATTTTATAATACAACGGACAGCGTGCCCCTCGGCACCTATACCTACGATATCAAGGCGACGAACGAGATGGGGAGCAAGATTTATAAGAATATCGCCACGTTTACGCTCTTCGACGGGCTTCCGTATGAGAACGACGGTGCGGCCTGCGCCTGGTTTACCGACGGGACCACGACGAGCGGAGACATCGGCACACCGAACATGGATATCCAGCGGCAGTCGACGAATGGGGTGCGCGTGATTTTGAAGATCGTCGATCAGAACGGAGTGGCGTTTAAGCCGTCGAAGAACGAGTATATACCGAGGGGAGATAGGAGCAGCTTCCAGACTTTTGCCCGGTTTCATCCGCTGATCGTGACGGACACGGCGCTGATCTGTGACTTCGAGCTGACGCCGTTCCCGCTGATCCAGGGCGCACAGGGTTATACCATCTATTATCGCATACCGAGCAATATTGCTAAAGTCGATCCGGGGATTACTCCTACCCCGGACCGAATGTATAGCGTAAATCCTCGTTTTACTTTCCGGCTCTGGCAGGGCGGGACGTATCTGGTAACAATCCGCTTACCCCACGTGACAAGGGATCCGATATAATCGGATCCTTTTTATATTCTTCCCAAAGGCTTTCGACCGACATGCCCGTTAATTTGGCCCATAATTGGTATGTATATTTTCCCTCTCGCGCGGCCTTGTCCAAACTGTCAACAATCCCCGGACATTTCTTCTTTTCTACCCAAAGAAGAAAACGGGCCGTCACCCGGTAGGCATCGGTATAGTGCTGCGTCTCCTTGTACTCGGGGAGCTTCCAGTTCCCTTTTGCATTGTTGACGCCATAAACGTACCGGGCATAGTCGGCGATGCCTTCGGTCAGCCAGCCCGGAACGGGATAGCGATAGTCCTGGACGATGTGCATGACCTCATGGGTAACGACGTCGATGTCTTCGGGGTGATCCTTTAGCCAGCGGGGGTTATAGCGGACCTTGTCTTCGCCGGTCTCGGCAACTCCATTGTAGGAGGGGTCGATGGTGAAAGTAACCGTTTTCGAGGTCTTGGGGTTGAAGCGGTTCGCCTCTTTTGGATAAACCTCGAAAAAGGCCTCGATCAGCCTGCGTTTGGTCGTAGTGTCGAAGCTGGGTTCGTTGTTGTAGACGATGAGAGTGTAGCCGTCGCGGGTAATGGAATCGGCTGGGGTGTTTGTCTGCGTGCTAAAAGCTAAAGCGATCAATAGTAGTTTCATGCGCTAAAGTTATAGCACGCGCGACCTTGACCTTGTCAACAAACTTCAAACAGACTGTTAATAGAATTTAAACCGACTGCTTTTGAGATATACCATTTCTGTACACAATGTCATCGCGATTGCCAGCCTGCTTGTACTCTCTTATGTGCAATTCTTCCTCCTATACAATACCTATGAGCTAAAGAACGACCACTACTACCTTGCCGAAAAAAGAACCATCACCAACGAGTATCTCGACGCCATCAAAAACGATAAAGTGATGCCGGGCGGCGCGCGGATCCTCGATAAATATATCACCGAAAACATGGTCCCGCTCGAAACAGCCTACAAACGGAACCGCACCGCCTTCAACCAGCTCGGCCAGCGGGTCTGTGACAGCGCCTTCCTCGACCTGAGAGCCGCCAACAACATGGACAGCCTTCTCGCCGCCATCATAAAACGGAACCGGCTGGACACCAAGATCCGCTACGCCACGACCATCGAATTCGTCGAGGTCGCCTTCGAGCACGACCGGTATATCCCCCTCTATCGTACCACCGAAGGGGCCAGGATAGGCGGCACGCTGGAGAGCCTGCATCCCAACAACCTGGCGCAAAACATCATCGTAAGCAGTCCCACCGACTATAGCTATCGCATCTCCTTCAGCCTCCACGTCGACACCTATGACCGGAGAAGCACGATCCTAAAGTTGATGATGCCTACTTTTTTACTGTCTGTGCTATCGGTTGCAGGAGTAGTCCTGCTCTATTTCATCACCTTCCGAAACTGGCTGCGGCAAAAGAAGCTGTCCGAGATGAAATCCGACTTTATCAACAGCATCACCCACGAGTTTCATACGCCTTTGTCGGCCATAATCGTAGCCAACCGTACGATGCAAAACGAGAAAATCCTGGCCAGTCGCGAAAATCTGCTGCCGCTGACAGAAGTCGTCCAGCGACAAGCCGACCGGCTCAAAACCCTGATCAGCCATACCCTTCGAATCACCACGATGAACAAGCTCTCGTTGAATAAAGAAGTGTATTCGGTACATCACCTCCTCGACGAGCTGCTGCTAGACTACCGTTTAAAGGCCACTGACTCCGACGTGACACTGAAGCTGGATAAAAAGGCACTGAAGGATGATGTTTTGCTCGATCCGTTCTGGTTTACGACCATAATTTTAAATATTTTTGATAATGCGGTCAAATACAACCAGCGGGAGCACAAAGAGATCGTCGTGACCTCCTTTAGCGACCGGAAGGCCCTGCACATCGCGATAGAAGACAACGGGATCGGCATGACGAAAGAAGTGCAGAAGCACATCTTCGAAAAGTTCTACCGCGACATGAACGGTTCCCGAAACGGCATCAAGGGACTAGGGCTGGGGTTGTATTATGTCAAGCAGGCCGTAGACTCGCACCGGTGGAAGATCGATATTCGAAGTGTAGAAGGCGAAGGAAGCGTGTTTACGGTCAGCATGCCGTTTTAACGCGCCGCGGCGCACGCCCGCCGCGAATGCCCCGCCGCCCGAGCGGCCCCCACCCTATCAAACATAAAAAACCTGCCTATGAGCTCAAAAATACTATTGGTCGAAGACGAGATTGACCTCGGCAACGTGGTCAAGCAGTACCTGGAAATCGTGGGCTTTGAAGTGGCGTGGGCCTACAACGGACGAGGCGCCCTCGACCAGCTAAAAAAATATCCAGCCGGCTTTCAGCTCGCCCTGATCGACGTCTCCATGCCCGAAATGGACGGCTTCGAGCTAGCCTCCCGCATCGTCGGCTCCGGCATGCACCTCCCCTTCCTCTTCCTGACCGCCCGCAACGAAAAAGGCGACCGCCTCCGCGGCCTGAAGATCGGCGCCGACGACTACATCTCCAAACCCTTCGACGTCGACGAGCTGGTCCTCCGAATAAAAAACATCATCCGCCGCTGCTCCGCCGGCGAGCAGCCCCAGCGCCCCATGATCACCCGCGGCGACCTTCAATTCAACAAAGACTCCCTCCGCCTCTCCATCCGCGACCGCCGCGACATCGTCCTCACTCCCCGCGAAGCCGAGCTCCTTGTCTACCTCTTCGAACACGAAAACAAAATCCTAAAACGGGAGGAAATCCTGGCGCAGCTCTGGGGAGAAAACGACTACTTCCTCGGCCGAAGCCTCGACGTCTTCATCTCCCGTCTCCGAAAACACCTTGGCGGCTCCGACTGCGTCAGCATCGACAATGTATACGGCGTAGGCTTTATCTTTAGGGTAAAGACCGAAGAAGCATGAACGTCCTGCTAATGCGCAAAACACTCGACACTCCCCTACCGGCGCCCTCCTGGCCGCAGGACATCCACCTTACTACCCTAACCCCCGACACCTCCCACCAAGTCCACGACCTCATCGCCCTCAGCTACCAAAATGGCGGAGGCTCCGTCGCCCCTTGCACCGAATGGTGGTCATCCTTAACGACCGACTTCGAGTTCGACGCAACCCTTTGCTTCCTCGCCTGGGACCCGCAAGGCCTCGTCGGCGTCGCCCAGTGCTGGACCAGCGCCTTCATCAAAGACCTCGCCGTCCACCCGCGCCGCCGCAAACAAGGCATAGGCCAAGCCCTTCTCCTCCACACATTTTCCACCTTCCAAAAGCGCGGAGCAAAATCCGTCGACCTAAAAGTCGAGGCAACCAACGCGGCTGCGATAGCACTATATACAAAGGTGGGAATGGTAAAGTCAGCTATTTTCTGACTTGCGATAAGAGGTCTTTAGCGGGGACATTTTTAACCTCACCGTTTTCCGAAATGACCAGGGAACGTTCCTGCAATGCAGCTTCCTCTACCAGCTTACGAGAAGCAATAGTCATCCCTTCCAGGATTTTATTAAATAATTCACTAAGCTGCAATTTATTGGCCTCCATCTCGTTTGGCTTGATTATTAATTACATTCCAAATATACTCATTAACGACAACATTCTCCATTTTCAGTCCGCCTTCCGCCACCGGTCGGGGTGTAATCGTTTCATTATCAATTAACATCCAACGGTCGCAAATAGGAATGTACAAGTTAACCAGATTGAAAATACCCCGATAATAACGTCGTTCAACAACGTCATCCGGGATACTATGTCCTCCTTTAAAGACACGATCTGCAACTCTTCGTTTAGCCGTGTCTGGTGAATCGAGCCATATATAGAGTAATGTGACTTTATATCCCATTCCTTGAGCATCATGAACCAAAGAAACATAGCTCCGCGTAGCCAGAGTTGTTTCAAACGCAAAATCCAGCTCGGCCTTCATCAATTCCCGAATTCTCAAAAGCATTAGCCTACCGGCTTCTATCGCCACACTTTCAGGATTAAAAGGAGAAAGTCCTGCCGCTATGCTATCCGCGTTGACAAATTCCTTACAATTCAGCATTTCAGGTAGAATCGTAAAGCTGGCAGTAGTTTTCCCGGCTCCATTACATCCTGCTATTATATAAAGATTAGGCACCCTTCTGAAGTTTTAACAAAAAATATGAGTAAATCTACTACCTTATTTTATAAGTTTGTCCCGTGATCGCTTGCAATTATTATATCGACTCCTTCACCGAATTCCTTCCTTTTTGCAAGGCCCTCTACTGCATCTCCAACTTCAAAGACTTTCGGACTTCCCTCCCCGCCTAAGTCAACCCATTTCCTCATTTCAATCTTGCTATATGGCCCGGAAGGACACATCCGTAAAAGGATTGGTTTTCTTGATGCTTATCATCACCAACATCATCATTATCGAAAACGGTTTTACCAAAAGCCCCGAGTGGTACTATCTACTAGCAATCTCACTCCCAGCACTAATCATAACAAAAAAAGCCACGATCGAATGATCGTGGCCATATATCAGAATACCTAAACCTAATGCTTCACTTCATCCAATACCCCCGGATATAAGCTCCCCGCCGCGGATGGCATCTCGATCCCCAGCAGCCGCGCCACCAGCGGAGCAATATCCTCAAGCCCCATAACAGGAATCGTCACATCCTTCTTCATGCCCGGTCCAGGGCAGAGTGAACTCGGGACGAAAAAGGTGTTGGCCGCATTCACGGACGAAAAGGCGCTATGAATGGTCTGTGGCCAGGTCTGTAGAGAACAATTTATTTAATCATATTATTTAAAAATGACGAGGTTATCAGCCCTTGTATCACTTTTACTGATCGGAAAGCTGGCGTTTTCACAGCAGGATACGAGCGCGGGGAGCGCGGCGTTCGGCTTTGTGGATTCGGTATTCCGGCCTTCAACGGTCATCTTCGAAATAAACGAATTACGCCCTCCTGATAGCATTCTTGCTATAATGATAAAGTTCAATAACGCGATTGCGGCGAACAAGGAATGGGCCGCGGAATATATGAACAAAGTTGACATTGGCAGAACTATCCCAGCCAATAGGTATTTTTTGAGGATTGAATATCAGGAGATAGCCGCCGGCGAGAAAAAGGCTTATATGGACTTAATGGGCTTTATTAACCACTGAAAAAGCAAGGTGAAATTTGGGGCTACTCATTAGAATAACCTAAGTCGAGTTCCTGCGCTTGCCGGGCCAGGAAATTCAATTGCTTCCTCCGAGCGGAATTCATTTTCTTTTGATAGGCAACCAAATCACTCACTTTGATCCTCCGGTGAGTCCCCACCTTGGAAAATGGAATTTCCCCTTTTTCCAACAAGCGGACCAAATGCGGTCTGGATACTTCCAGAAAATTGGCGGCTTCCTGGATCCCGATGGCCGTGTCAGATAAGATGAGCGCCATCGATTTGCCAGCTGCCATATTGGAAAGGATGGTACTCAGTAAGCTTATCGCCTTTCTTGGCAACCGTATCGTTTCGTGGCTATTCTATAACCTGTAAAGTTAGAGGAACGAAATAAACGAAAATAGGGATTGAAATTTACCCATTCAGTGGGTGAAATTTACCCATTAAATGGGTGAAATTTACCCATTAAAAGCTACATTCCTAACTAAAAAACAGTAATATTGCTTTATGTATCAGAGATATATAGCATCCCCTATTACGGAAGCGCTAAAAGATACCCCGGTAATCCTTATTAACGGAGCCCGTCAAACAGGCAAAAGCACATTATGCCGGCAGTTGGTAAAGGAAGGAGTATTCGACGGACAGATTATGACAATGGACGACCCTACAACTTTCGCTGCAGCCCAGGCTGATCCATTAGGATTCCTGCAGGGGCTGAGCGATCATGCCATTATTGACGAAGTGCAAAGAGCGCCCCAGCTGTTTTTAAGTATTAAAAAGCTGGTTGACGAAAATAGAAAGGAACGGCGACTGATTCTAACCGGTTCGGCGGATGTCATGACTTTTCCCCAGGTTGCGGACTCATTGGCCGGCCGGATCGAAATTCACCATCTCTGGCCACTTTCACAGTCCGAGATTCTCGGAAAGAGATCAAAATTCTTGAATAAACTGGTGACACCCGGCGGCCGGTTCGAGCCCAATAAAAGTCATAAGAGCAATTGGGAAGATATTATCGCCGCCATCCGGGCCGGCGGATACCCCGAAGCTTTACAGCGCGAAAGCGAAGGGCGTAAAGAGAAATGGTTTGAGTCTTATATTGATGCCGTATTGCAAAAGGACATTAGTAATTTGGCGAATATAGAAGGCTTGACACAGATTCCCAATATCCTTCATCTAATAGGCACGAGGATCGGCAGCACAGTAAATCTCTCCGACATCGCCCGACTTTCAGGAGTAAAGAACACAACCTTACAGCGATACATGGCGCTTCTGGAACATGTCTTTCTTATTTTGAGGATCCCGGCGTGGACGCCTAATGAAGAGGGGCGGTTTGTGAAATCGCCTAAGATATTTATCAACGACACCGGGCTTCTCTGTCATTTGCGCGGTGAGGGATTCGATAGTCTGGTAGAAAATAGAACCACCGCCGGCGCATTTCTGGAGAACTTCATTGTTATGGAAATTATCAAACAATTGAGCTGGTCCGACCTTTTCTTAAAGCCCTACCATTTTAGTATTCACAGCGGCTCTGAGGTTGATCTGATATTAGAAGACCGGAAGAAACAACTTTACGGCATCGAAATAAAATCGACCGCCTCTGTCAGTCAAAGTGATTTTAATGGGTTGAGAAAACTGGCAGCAATCGCAGGCGAAAAATTCCAAAGGGGAATAGTTTTATATGGGGGAGATCAGGTCGTTAGCGGATTTGGGGAAAACCTGCAGGCTGTGCCCATTCCCGCTGTATGGTCTGAATAGGTGAAAACTTGACAGACCAGGATGTAAGTCGGTGACAGGTGGCAAATTTGTTTATTTTAGATTTTTCTGTACAAGTACTTGAAGACCGACCGCTCGATCGTAATCTGTTCCTTCTGTTCCCAAAAATCCAGAAATACTTCCTGTACGATATCCTCCGCATCAGCGCGGTTGTCGATGTGCCGGTGCACCACCGCGAACAGCGCCTGTACGTGCAGGTCGTAAAGCCGGTCGAAGGCAGACTTATCCCCTTCCTTGACTCGCAGCCACAGTTGTTTATGGTCGATTGTGTTAGACACGTTCGCCCCAAAAATAACCGTCAATTGTTATCGCAACGTTAATAGAATAAAAAAAGGGGGATATAGAAATACCCCCCACACACATGAGAAAACAAACATTTATTTTTTATTTACCTGGGACGGCGGTTTTTTCCCCGCGGTCATTGACTTTGTACCAGGCATCGTTTTCCCAAAGTACTGCCTGATGGTCGCCATCGTGCTGATCGACGTCCAATCCCAGGACCTTCCGGCCAAAATAAAACGAGATATTATCGTACACGATCGTATGGCCCACGGCGATGAGCCCCACATCGAAAAACTTACACGTTTCATCCACCAACCGTTCCGTTTGGGGAGTCGTCGCAAAATACCCCCGGTACCAAAAAGGCGAAGTATTCCCGTCGAACAAAGCCGCCAGCGTCGTATCCTGATAGACGATCCGGGTCTGCGACTTGTCATAATACGGCCGGACAAGGGCATTGATCTTTGACGCAGTCAGACCCAGCCGAAGCACCTGGGGAGAAATTCCGGCGTGCAGGTACAGACCCCTGCCTATCTTTTCCACAATATTTTTAGTACGGAGCCAGCGACCCAGCTCTGAATGGTCCCTATATAGATAGATATACTCCGTCCCCATCCTATCCGCCGATTCCATGTATTTGGGCTGGACGTACCGGACGTCGCCTCCCAGATTCATAATATCATGGTTGCCCAAAATAACGTGTACATAGCCGCCAGCTTTGCGGGCCTCTGGTTCAAGCTTGTAGAGTAGCCACAGGAACTCGGTGACTTGTTCGCCCCGGTCGAAGAGATCGCCGCAGATGACCAGGTGGCCCTTCCCGAAGGTCCATTGGTATTGTTCGTTCATCACGTCATTCGCGATCATCAGCTTGCGGAAGGCTTCGAACTCGCCTTCGACATCCGACAGAACCAGCATCTTTTCGGGTTGAGGAAACTCCGACGGTTCGACCCGCAGCGAATCCTGAAGATTTACGGTAAAATTCCACTCGGTATGCTCGCGAAAATTCACTGGCAATTCAAGCCGATAATCCGGTGTCGGCAAGAACGCACTTCTCCGCAACACCCCGTCATTCACCGAAAGAACCTCAATCGAATCCCCCTTGTAAAAGACATATGGCCCGTCGTCCAGCGTCTGCGCACTCGCACAAAATGTCACCCCTAATAAAAACAGCAAAATGAGTCGCATAGTCTTAGTAGTTTCCTTTTTCCAGTTTGGCCTTCAAGGGTACGCGCGAATAGTTGTCGATTTTCCGCTGCTCTTCCTCCGTAATCAAACCCGGTCCCGGCGTCTTGATCTCGGTGTCATAATCCAGCCCATAGTCATAACCCTTGTCCTTTGCGGGAATCCCCCGCGTCATCCACCTTGGAGCCGGCGCACCCTTGAGGTAGTGGTCGAAGAACTGGGTGACGTATTGTGTGTGGAGCCATTTGTCCTGGTCGGTACCCAAGGTATGATGACCATTGTCGTATTGCAGTAGCCAGGCCTTTTTCCCAAGACGCATCATGGCTAGGAAAAGCTCGACGCCCTGAGGAAAAGGCACCGCTCCATCCTTGACATTGTTCATCATCAGAAGAGGTGTGGTTATCTTGTCGGCGTTGAAAATAGGCGAGTTTTCGATATAGGCTGCCGGGTCTTCCCATAAAGAGACTCCCAAGCGATATTGACGATATTCGTAGAATGAACCATTATAGTGTTCATCAAAGGATGGCTCTCCGTAGCCGGAGATATGATCGGAAGCACCAGCCGATGACATAGCGGCAGCAAACAGGTTCGAATGGGAAACGATATAGTTGGTTTCATATCCTCCAAAGCTGTGCCCCTGGATACCCATCCTATTCTTGTCGACCCAGGAATACGTGCTCATCTTAAGTGCTGCACCTTGTACTGAATTAAAGGCCGATTTTCCCGTTTGCCCCCATTTATAATGTATATCCGGAACCACCACGATATATCCCCTGCTGACGAACCAGGGAATGTCGAGGTTGTCGCCTATCGCCTCCGGCACTATATAATGGTGAAGTGTAGTAAACCGGCGTTCGTAATAGTGAAAGATGACGGGATATTTTTTCGTGGAATCGAAGTTCTCGGGCTTATACAGCACCCCTTTTTCGTCTCGTCCATCCACCGTTTTGAAATCGATCCTTTCGCTGGTGAGCCAGTTGTATTTCTTTTCGGGGTAGACGAATGACAGTTGCTGAAATTGGCGAAAGTCGGTAGTAAAGAACAGGTTCGGGGATTCGGCCGCAGTTTCCCGGCTTACGACCCAGGCATTAGTTCCCTTTGCCTTGACGGGAGTCACTCCATGAACCAGGTCCATCCCTTCGCTCGAGTAGAGACAGTCTCCCATCGTGAGCAAAATGGGGTTGCTTGCTTTCTTATCCGACAGACGGTAGAAGCCGTTCTGTCCGGTCTTTGTATCATAGGCCGTAACGACTTTACGGTCGGTCATCTTTCCGAAAATGTCGCGGATAAACCGGAATTGGATCCCCTTGCTGCGGCCCAACCCATTCGTAAGGCACTCGGCCGGCGCATCGCTGTTCAGGTCAAGGGCCCAAAGATCAAATTCATCATTGAGCAGCATTATATTTCCTTTCTCCCATCCTTTTGTTTGGACTACGACGAAATTTTTCGGGTCTTTGTCCCGGTCTACGTACAAGAGGGAAACCGGAAACCGCCGGGTCAGATCGGACATCTTTTTCGTCGTCAGATTATAGGAATAGTACTGTTGTCCCGTCTCGTCCAAGCCGGTGATGAAGTTATCATGTACCGAGTTCCATGTATCGACAGACCTCACCCCCGGTATGAGCATACGTTCACCCGATCTGACATCCAGCAGAAAGTTCTGTGTTTTACTGTACCTGCTCCAAAGGTCCATCGCGTTCCCTTCTGTCTTCTCTATTACTGCATAGCAGTCGTTACCTGTTATAAACTTCACCGTTTCATCGTCTCCCTGCATTTTTCTTATCGCTCGGGGCCGGTTGTTTTCCAGCACTAAAACGGCACATCTCAGTGCGAGGCTGAATATGTCGACGTGTGTCAGGTCGTATAATTGCTGCGATTGAATTTTTCTATCCTGATAATTCCAGATATCTACCCCCAGCGAAGACTTGGGTCTCCGGGCAGGCGCAACGTCCTTGATATTAAAATACACGGCCTGGCCGTCGTCATTGAGCTTTTGGAGTCCGGTAATTTCAAATGCTTGCTTCTTTGCCTCTTCCCCTACTTCGAAGACTGCATAGGGTTCGGACTGCGAAATATTATACAGATATACTTTTGTAGAAGCTCCATTGGACAGGAGGGCAAAGTGCTGTCTATTGCTGCTAAAAAGCAAGGACGTAACGGGGCCAGACCCAATCTTTTGAGCGCTCCCATCCTGTATATTGACTTTAAAGACACCGGGCTCACCGTCCTTTTTCATGGACACGATCAATTCTCCACCCGAACCGGTAAAGCTGCTCGTTACCTGTTCGAATTCCTGGACGGGCTCACCCTTTAGCGAGTAAAGCTTCATCGTACCGGAGGCAGTGGACCTCAACAGTACCCTGTCCATATTTTCGTCTCCTAATAACTGAAAGGAAGCGATTTCCGGGATTGTCTTTTCGACATTGGTCCGGAGGTCATAAGAGTGGAAGGTCTTTTGCTGATCGACAAACACGATGAGATTCTTTCCTGTTATGAACTTCCACCCTAATTTGACGTTCGAAAAACGCCGCTCGTTTTTGTTCCCGGTTGTTTGCAGAACCAGGATAAAATCCTTTTTATAATACCCGCTTACGCCATAGGCGACATACTTTCCGTCGTCGCTGATTTGGGTATCTCTTATTTTATCCCAATTGTCGAATGTCGACGAATCGATAACCGGCTTTTGGGCGATGGCCATGTTGACGACCAATAGTGCGACGATCAGACAGCGAATATTTATTTTGAAGCTTTCCATGTCGGTTCTCCTTTTTTCATTTTTTGTAGATTATGGGCGAGCTCGCCTTCCTTGTATTCTATGCCCCTGCTTCCAAGCTCGTCTTTCTCTCGTTGAACGGCTTGCTCCTGGCTGATTATAGCCTCCTGTACTCTGCCTAATTTATAAAGCAGGTTCCCTTGGGTATCCAGCTGCTGTGAATTGGGTTGAAGCCTGTTGGACCATTCGCTCCAGCCGAGGGCAGTGCGCAGCACCGAGCTGTCATTACAATTCTGAAATACGGTCCATGCGCGGTCGTTCAACCGCATATAAACGTCGAGGTGCTTGGCGGTATCAGGCGGATTAGTGGCCAGGTCCCGGTCGACCGCTTTTGCAAATTCGGTCCAATTGCGTGTATAGTTATAATACTTTATCTGATAATTCCCGATCAAAACGTCCGTCTTGAGCTTCGGCAGCTGTGTCTTCAACAGGGCTCGGATACCCTCCCATTGCGGAATCGCATCAAAAGCTACTCTACCCGCATAATCCTTCCACAAAAGTGGTTTAATAATCTGATTGATCGCCACCATCTCCACAAAACGTGCCGCATAGGTTGGATCACCGAAACGGTTGAACTTCTCCGGCGCATCGTAGGCAATCCAGAAGATGCGGTCCCGCAGGGTAATCTGTGTCCCAATGGCCTGCAAAAAACTCATATTTCCTTCCGTCAGCAGCGCCTTGTCATCAAGACTGTCGAAATGATTTTTGTAGGCCTTTCTGACGGAATCCGCCAGCAGCATATCCTTCATCTCCATGGCCTGGTTATACAAAAGCAGCTGTTGGTCAGGGTCCAGCTGATGTTTCCGAAAAGCATCCGCGAGAGATGGATAGGCGTTGTCTTTATTCTTGGCCAGAGAAGCTATCCGCATGAAATGGTCCGTATCCAGATAACCCTTATCCCTATATACCAGCTTCCCTTCAGGCGAAAAGAACAGAAAGCTGGGGAAGGCGTTCACTGCATAAACGGATTGTAGTGCCGCAGCATCCGCATACCAACCCTGTGTAAAAGGACTGTCTTTGCTCGTACTGTCCATTTGCGCCTTTACCGAAATAAAAGAGCTGTTGAAGAACCGGCCTACATTTACCTGGGTGTAGACGTTCTTGTCCATCAGCTTGCAGGGGCCGCACCAGGTGGCGTAGGCATCCACGAAGATGTATTTATTGGTGCGCTTTGCTTCCTCTAAAACGGCCTTCCAGTTTTGCAGGCTGGTCCACCGTATGCCGGACTGCGCGTGCAGGTTCGTACTGGCAATAAGAGCCAGTATCCATAAATGTCTCATAGATTTAAAATTTAATTCGAAAGAATAAGTGTCAGTACCCGGGATTCTGAACCAGCGCCGGATTGGTTTGAATTTCGGTTGCGGGGATTGGGAACCATTGCTGGTAAGGCTTCCACACGCTGCCCTTCGACGGGGCAATGGCCGTCATTAGCGCATCCAGGCGACCGGTCCGTCTGAGATCGAACCAGCGATGTCCCCATTCGCTAAACAGTTCGACCCGTCGTTCGTGCATGATCGTGTCGATGAGCTGGCTTTGGGATAGCGCACCCACAGGTCCAAGACCTGCCCGCTTACGGATCAGGTTCAGGTCTGCAGTCGCTTCTGTGATTTTATTTTGCTGCGCGCGGGCTTCTGCGCGGATGAGGTATTGTTCTCCCAAACGCAGCATCATGTTATACTCCGCCGGAGCCGTATTGACCAATCCGATCTTATATTTATAGACGAAGGGATAGTTTATGCCCCCCGCCGTAACGCTGCTGGTCCAGCTGGTTTTTCGCTTATCACCGCTCTCGAAGCTGTTCATCAAAAGCGGGCTCAGGTAAATGGGGTTTGCGAAATTCGGACCTTGTGCGGGAAGGATATAGTATTTGCCCTCTCCGGTATTGGATTGTGTCCCATTTCCTACGGAAGGTATCGACCAGATAGTCTCCTTACTGTTTTTGAGAAATACGTCGTTCAGCGCAACCGTATCATAGGTCGCCGGTTTTGTAAATATCTCCGTTGCCTGCAGCTCCGAATTGGCATAATCCTTTTGATATAAATAGACCCGTGACAATAGGGCTGTAGCCGCATATAGAGTGGGTCTTACTCTTTCCGGGGTCGTCTTCACAAGAGAACCATCCAGATAATTGGGACTCAACAGCGTCTTGGCCATCTTCAAATCCGCTACCATCTGCTCGTATACCTTGCTCTGCGCCGTCCGGGGAATACTGCCATTTACGGTATAGTCCGTAGTGGTGACCAGGGGAACATCCCCATAGTAATTGACCAGATAGAAATAAAAGAAGGCCCTCAAAAAATAAGACTCACCCAAAAGCTGCTGCTTTACAGCGGGAGTCAGCTGGGTCGATGCGGTCAAGCCCTCGATAGACGAGTTTGCAACGAACAGCATCGAATAGATATCGATCCAGATCTGACCATTCGAAAGGCTTGCAGGGATCTGGTTTGTATAAAGCATCGATAAATATTGCTGCGATACGGCATCATATATTGAAAACTCGTCAGTCCAAAGTCCGGCAAACAGAGACGTCGTTCCGAGATAATTAGATGAAGAAGACGGGGTATTTGTTCCGGAAAGCCGCGCATATATTCCCGTAACAGCAGAAATTGCCAGGGCGTCATCTTTGAATACATTTTCCGTACCGGAGCTCGTAGGCGGGGTGGTTACCGTTACCAGCTTTTTGCATGAGGGTAGAAGCAGCGAGATAAAAATAATTCCTGCTGCAAGTCGATTGTATTTATGATTAAGTAATAACATAGCTTTCCTTTTACAGCGTGAATTGAATTCCGAACGTGACCACTTTCAATGGCGGCAGCCGGGTGGAGGAACGGGTTTCGGGGTCTATTCCTTTATACGACGTGAACGTCAGCAAGTTTTGTCCCTGCGTATAAAGACGGATGTTTTGGAAATGGGCCTTTTTTATCCATTTTTCTGGAAGCTGCCAGGAGAAGGATACATTCTTCAGCCGGACGAAGCTGGCATCCGAATAGCCTGCATCGCTGGTTATCGCGCTGCCATTTCCTTGAGATACGATGCTGGCTGTATTGGCTGTATATCGGGCAATTGGGGCCGTGGTTCCAGGCTTTTGCCAGCGGTCCATTACCCAGACGGGCTGATTTCCTGTGGGTTCCCCGGTGTTACCGGCAAAGAATGCGCCTGGAGCGCCTCCCGCGCCAAACGCGTTATTCAGGCCCAGCTGTTTGACAAATTGAAAGAATACATCCAGGGAAAAGTCTTTGTAGATAAAGGTATGCTGCGAGCCTCCGAACCATCTGGGGTCTAGCTGTACCCATCCATTCCGGTCGTTTACAGCATCTGGAACATTTACCAATGAACCGTTTTTCGACAGGAATTGATAAAGACCGGTGTTGGGATCGACGCCCCGGAATTGATATGCCCGGGTCCCGTCGAGTGACTTACCGATTGCCTTGGTGAGCCTGTATGAAGAGGCTTCGATATTGGGGAATGAGGTAAGGATGGTCCGGGGGATAGTCAGATTGGCGCTGGCCCTCCATTGAAAACCCTTGCTTTTCACGACTGTTGCGGCTACACTCATCTCCCATCCTGTATTTTGTACGGTTGCAGGGAAGTTCCTGGAAATGGAGCCAAAACCGGCAGTCATAGGAAGGGCATAATCAATCAGCTGATTGGAGGATTCATTCCGATAATAGCCCACTCCCAGCAGGATTCTATCCTGAAAAAGTCCCAGATCGATGCCCGCCTGTAATTTCCGGGTCGTTTCCCATTGCAGAAATGGATTGTAGAGTCTTGATGGTGAAATAACAGGTATACCCTGATAGGGTGTGCTCACAGTGAGCGGAACTGTGACAAAGGAAGTGCTATAGAGACTCATAAATGCATAATCCGGTATCTGGTCATTACCCGTCGTGCCATAGCTGACCCTGACCTTCGCAAAATTGACCCAATGGATTTTCTTGAAAAACGATTCATTGCTGAGAATCCAGGCCGCACCCACTGCGCCGAAATTATGGTATTGATTTTCCGGCCCGAAACGGCTGGTGCCGTCCCTTCTGGCTGTGAGATTGAGAATGTATCGCTCCTGCCAGTTATAGTTGATCCTTCCATACAAGGCCGCATACTTATAGGTATTATCGATGGTCGAAGTAACCGTCACGGTTGCGGCCGATTTGACGTCCATCAATGCCTGATCGCTGCTAAAACCCGAGCCATTTAGGATTTGATTCTTCGACTGGCGCTGCTGCAGCGTACTCCCTACGAGTAGCTCCAGTCTACCGGCGCCCAGGCTCCGGTTATAGGTCAGCTGAGGTTCGACTATCCAGGACGACAACCGACCCTTTCCAAAGCTTGCAGATCGGGTACCGGTGGGACGCAGCTCGGGGGCGGCTCCGGTAAGGGGAATTGTTGAAATTTCATCTGTCCACAGGCTGGTATATCCAAAGGTAGATTTCAATTCCAGATGGTTGGCGAGCTTATAGCCGATGCTCATATTCGAGATAAGGTTGTCGGTATTTACCGAAAAGACCCGGCCGAGCAATTGCGCGAGAGGATTGAAAAACGTCGTCAGGCTGTCCGTTCCCGAAGGTATGCGGGCCCAGTTCAGGGTTCCGTCGGACTTATATAACGCCGGGGCATTAGGCGGTAGTCTAACGGACGTAATGGTGTAGTCCTTTTGGGGAATCTTATTTTTGCTGTTCAGATAGTCCAGATTTAGCAGCAGGCTGAAACGCTGATCGACGGAACGATGGTTCAGACTTAGCCCCAGCGATTTCTTGTCATTGGCATAGTCTACCGGAAACACCGTCGTCTCGCGATGATAGCCCGTGTTGAGGCGAAAGGTAGTCTGTGCCATCCCTCCGGATAGCGCCGCCTGGGCATCCGTATATTGAGCGGTTCCCCCGATCAATTCCTTTTGCCAGTCAGTGTAGCGCGTAGAGTCCCAAATCGTGAGATCGAAGTTGGAGCTGGTAGGAGCGGTGGCTGTGGTCGGAACAGGCAAGCCGTCATTACTAAAGGCTTCGCGTCTCATTTCCAGGTATTGCTGCGTATTGAGCATCGGCATCATACGGGTAACCTTTCCAAATCCCTGTTGAAAGCTGATATCGGCCTTTGTCTTCCCGGCTTTTCCTTTTTTGGTAGTGATCAGGATGGCGCCATTGGCTGCCCTCGAGCCGTAAATCGCGGTGGCATCCGCGTCCTTCAACACATCGATAGACTCGATATCGGCAGGATTGATGAAGCTGAGTGGATTCCCCTGCTGCGACTGGCTGTTTCCGGAAGCGGAAGCGCCGAAAACATTTCCTATGCTAGGCAGCAGCTGTGAGGTATACGGTACGCCGTCAACGACATAAAAAGGATCATTGCCGCCGGCGATGCTGTTGATACCCTGGATACGAACAGTCACACCAGCACCCGAATATCCGGATGCCTGTGAAATATATACCCCCGGCATACGACCGGCCAGCGCCATCAATGGATTATTCACCGGCTGCTTTTCGATATCGGCGGATTTCACGGTGGACACGTTACCTGTATTAAGGCGGCGGCTCGTCTTACCATAAGCAATGACCTGCGTCTCATCCAGCAAGCTAGTGCTGACTTGCAGTACTACCGCCAGCGAGGCTCGCTTTTTTACCGGAACTTCCTGCCCCGTATACCCCGTAAAGGACACTACGAGAACCGACCCGCCGTCGGCCCCGGTAACCGTAGCCTTTCCCTTGAAATCAGTCGACGCCCCTTTCTTCTGCCCCTTCACCATTACAGAAGCCCCTTCCAGCGGCAGTCCCTCCGCATTATATACGTACACCGTAATATCCCCCGGTGCATCCTCCACTATGGCATTGGTTTCCACCACCCGCACCGTCGGCGGCTGCGCCTTCCGCGAAATCACGATCGTCGTCCTCGTAATCGCATACTGCAACGACTGACCCGAAAGCACCCTCGTCAAAAAAGAATCCAACGGCTCGCGCGCAGCCCGAATAGTCACTGGATGCGCCGCATCCAGAATATCCGTCGTACAAATAACCGAATAATTCGTTTGTTTCTTAATCACCTGAAACACTTTCTCCAGCGCCACATTCTTCCCATCGAAAGTAATCGTCTGAGACAGCCCCTTCGCCGAGGCATTAAGCAGAAAAGCAGTCATCCAGATCATCGTCCACTTCATGATCAGCACAGTTTGGTTGATACGGCGCGGAAAAGACCACGCCGTTCGAATAAATTGCATAAATTCGAGCAGTTTGGGTGAATGAATAATTAAGCAGTCTGAAAACAGCAATCGTTATTCACATCACTTAATACACCGTCAGGCATGTCTCTAGCATGTCTGACTTTTTTTTAAGTCATGTGTAAATCATGAATAAGGAGTGGAAAGGTTTGAGAACCGGCAGGCCTGCGGGGTTATAGTACAATTATTTTTTTACCTTCTATCTTAAAACGGACGCCCATTTTTTCGAACATACTGAGCACTTCCGATACGTTCAGGTCGCGCTTAATCTCTCCCCAAAACCGAATATTGGACGGCATCTTCTTTTCGTATATTACGTCGACGTCGTACCAACGGCTGATCTGTCGCATCGCTTCTCTAAGCTCGGTTCTGTTGAACAGGAAGATACCATTTTTCCAGGCCATTACCACCTCGAGATCGGCGTCTTTTTTCACTTCCAGCCTGCCTGTTTTTTCAACCGCCTGCTCGCCCGGGGCAATGACCAAACGCTGCCCCCCGCTATTCACGCCCACACTTCCTTCCAGCAGCGTCGTTTGAACCGATGGTTCGTCGTCGTAAGATTCTATGTTGAAATGCGTTCCAAGCACCTCCACCTCCGAACGATCAGGCAGATTGACGTGAAACGGCTTACTCTTGTCCTTCGTTACTTCAAAGTAAGCTTCACCCGTAATGCTGACCCTCCTTTCCTTGCCCTCAAAGGCAGTAGGATATCGAATGGAGCTGGCGGCGTTGAGCCAGACCTGGGTTCCATCCGGCAGTACCAGGTGATATTGTCCCCCTCTCGGGGTGGTGAGGGTATGATATTCGACGGAACCGGCCGCGCCTTCATAGTCGAGCCGCCCGTCGCCATTAGTCACCTTCAGTCCTCCCTGGGCAAGGAGCTGTCCTTTGCTGCTATCCAATACGATAACGCGCCCCTGGCCGGTGGAAAGTGTCGCGTGATTTCCTCCGGGGTGAATCGCAGGCACAGCAGCTATGGGCTTTGTCGGCATCCTGCGCTGATTATAGAAATAAACTCCCGAAGCCAATACTATGACCGCAGCGGCCGCGGCCCACCTCCACTCAAAAATCCTCCGCACCTTCGGACGAGGCAGACCTACCCTCTCCTTCACCCTCGCCAGCAATTCCTCCCTTCTAGCCTCATCAACTCGCACGCCCCCATTCAGCGCCCCGGCGAATCGCTCGCGCAGGATGCCCACGAGCTGTCCCGCATTACCCTCTTCGAGATAATCCAGCAGCAGCTGCGCTTCCTCCTCCGACAAGGAGGGCTTCGCCAATAAATCTTCTAGTTGTTGAGTCGTAAGCATGTTCGTCTATAAAACAAGCCAACTTACAAAAGGAGGGGATGTAAAAACAGATTTTTTTACAAAAAACTCAAGATTTGTATCAAAGCGGCCAATATCGCCGCGTCCCCCGAATGCTTCGCCGCAAAGTCGCGGAGAGATTCCAGGGCGTCCCGCATATGCTCCTTGACCGTATTGCGGGACAGACCAAGCTCGGCCGCCGCCTGCTCGTAGCTATATCCTTCCAGCTTGCAAAGCTGAAACACCTTTTTCCGCTGGGGACTGAGCGCGGCGACCCCTTCCTGCAAAATCCGCAGCTGAGCCTCCACCGTCGCATAGTCATCATTAACGAATTCCAGCTCAAGGTCTTCCGGCGAATGCCGGGAGAGACGCTCCCGAAGTCTTTTGTGAAGGAGATTGATGGAGCGGTTGGAAGTCGCCACGAACAACCACCCGGAAATATTGTCCGGCGATCTTAACGCCCCCCTCTTATTCCAAAGCGAGATAAAAATTTCCTGGGTTACGTCATCGGCCGCCGCCGGGTCCTTTAGAATATGCAGGGCATTCGAATAAACAGCGGGATAGAACCTGCGGAACAGTTCATCGAATGCTTCAGTATCTCCTTCCAGGAAACGAGCCGTTAGTTGGGTATCTGTGAGGATGATCTCCATCGATGCTAAAGTAATGAAAAAGCCACGATCTTTTACGATCGTGGCCCAGGTTTGTCAGGAGTAAGGATTGCTGCAAAAACCAATTAATTGTACCCGGGATTCTGATACATCTTCACCGGGTCCAGCGTCACCTCGGAAAGAGGTATAGGGAAGTAGTAGTCCTTGGTCGAAATATTCGACAACGGAGAGTTGTCATAATCCGCCTGGCTCTTCGCCTTGAAGTAGGTCACCAGATCCGTCGGATTGAAGAAACGAATCAGGTCATGCCAGCGGTGGTGTTCGAACGCCAGCTCGACTCTTCTCTCGTGGAGAATCGCCAGCTTCAGCGTCGGATACCTCGTAGCATAGTTGTTGTCCGTAGCCATCATCGTCGCATAGTCGGGTCGCTGAGCGCGTGCACGTACCATGTTCAGGTATAAAATAGCATTCGTATTATCACCCTGCAGCATATAGCACTCGGCAATGTTTAGGATGATATCGGCGTAGCGGATCAGGATCCAGTCGTTGCCGCCATAGCCCTGATCGGTAGCGCCGGCATTGGTATCCCTGAACTTCGAAATAAAATATCCATTGTTCGCAGCCGCAAACTTAACGCTGAAAGTGGTGCGCAGGTCGCCCGTTTCGAACTCCTTCAGCAGGTCCAGGGTCAGCAGACCGCCCGTACCCTGCGACTTGAAGAGAGAGTTGATCGTTTCACCCTTCGGCTGGTTATTCTTGGCAAGGGAAGAGCAGTAGGTCTGATCGCCTTGCTTGTAGGAAATCTGCCAGATAATCTCGGGATTGGTGGTCTTTTTATTCACATCGAACACGTCGGCATAGGCTACATCGGAAAGATTCGTAAACGTCTTCTGACCATACGCAGCCAGCAGATACGTCTTGGCATTGTTCAGATTGTCCGCCTTGCTGCCGTCGAGGGTAGCGCCCATCGTCAGATAAACCTGACCCAGCAGGGCGTTGACCGCCTGCATGGAAACGCGTCCCTTGTTGGCCGCAGATTGAATCACCGGCAGACCGCTGGTCAACGCGTCTTTCAGGTCGGCCACGATCTTGGCGTAGACGTCTTCGCGCTTAACCCGGACGGTCAGCTTGCTCAACTGGTCGGGGCTCGTAACGCGTTCGGCTACCAGGGGAACGTCGCCAAATTCTCTGACGAGGTTGAAGTACATATAGGCGCGCAGGAACTTCAGCTCGCCCTTCATCATCGTCTTGTTCGCTTCAGTGGCGAAGGAAACGCCGTCGATCAGTGACAGGATCAGGTTGGCGCGGCCTATCGGCGTGTAAAGCGCCGTCCAGTGGGACTTCAGATAGGTGTTGCTGGATACCAGCGAAAAAGCCGTAAACTGGAACGGTTCGCCGTTATTGGACTGGTTGTCCGTCGTGTTGACGTCGTCGGAACGGTCGTCCGTCCAGGTCTGAGCGCCTTCGCCTACGCAGTTGGAGCTGCGGAGCGACTGGTAGACTCCATATACGCCGGCCGTAACGTCGGCTTCGGTTTTATAGCCGAGGTCTACTGCAACGGCATTGGGATTGGATTCTGCTATGAAGGACTTCTTGCATCCGCCAAGAGCGACGAGCAGGAGCAGAGCAGAAATTTTTGATATAGTAGTACGCATAGTTATTTTTTAAATTGGCTCATTAATTAGAATACAACCTTGATACCCGTGTTGAACGAACGTACCAGCGGATATTTACCGTAGTCTACACCAGGCGTACCGTTGTATCCGTTGTTGAAGTCGACTTCCGGATTGTAACCCAGGTATTTGGTAACGGTGAAGGCGTTGTCGACGGATACGTAGAACCGCAGTCCGTTGAGGCTCGCTTTCTTCAGGTCTATGATCTGACCGAGGTTGACACCGGCAGTGATGTTGGTGCAACGGAAGAACGAACCGCTCTGCAGGTAGTAGTCGGACAGACGAGTGCTGTTGCTCTGGCTGCCGCCGCGGGAAGCTCTGTACTCATGACCATTACCGGGTCTTGCTTCGCTGCGATAGCGCTGGTCGACCTGTACGTAGTTGTTACCGGAACCTTCCATGTTGCGGATATAATAGTCCTGGCCGTCGATCACCTTGTTACCCTGAGAACCGTTAAATGAAGCGCTCAGGTCCACCATCTTGTAGTTGGCGTTGATGTTGAAGCCATAGGTGAAGTCGGGATATGGAGAGCCGATGATGTCCTTGTCGGATTCATTGATGAGGCCATCACCATTTTTGTCTTTAAAATATAGGTCACCCGGCTGGAGCGGAGTAGAAGAGTAGGTAGAGATCGGGAAAGACTGCAGCTTATAGCCCGCGGGGAACTTGTTACCGTTGGCTTTGTAGACAGCCAGGTCGGAATTGACCGCGACCATGTCTTTCTCTCTAACCATACCCGCCACTTTCACGCCATAGAAGGAACCGATGGGCGCGCCTTCGCGGGTGATGTGGGTGGTGTAGCTTCTTTCGGCGCCGGCAACCTGAATTTCTGTTGCGCCACCGAGGCTGATAACCTTGTTCTTGTTGTGGGTAATATTACCGGAGAAGTTCAGATTGAAGTCTTTCGACTGGATAACCTTGACGTCGATCTGCAGGTCGATACCCTCGTTGTGGATATTCGAGTTACGCAGGTTGGTGAGATAGGTCGTGACACCAGCAACGTTACCGGCTGCGGACATGTTCCGGTTATAGAGCAGGTTGTACGAACGGCTGATGTAATAGTTGACGTTGAAGGCAACGCGATTCTTCAGTACCGTTCCATCCAGACCAAAGTTATACGACGAGGTAGACTCCCATCCAAGGGTCGGGTCTTTCAGGTCGTTCGGCCAGTTGCTGTTATAAACGGTGCTGCCGATGACCACACCACCCGCGCCGGTAATGTTCTGCTCGAAGGCATAGTTGGGGATATTGTTGTTACCCGTAAGACCCCAGCTGGCGCGGAGCTTCAATGTGGAGTTGGCGCCCAGCCAGTCGTGGTAGAAGCTTTCGTTGGAAAGCGTCCAGCCCGCGGCTACCGAACCGAACTGACCCCATTTGTTCTTGGGACCGAAACGGGAGCTACCGTCGCTACGGAAGGCGCCCGTGAGGAAGTAACGTCCGTTGTAGGTGTACGCGACCTGACCCAGGTACGAGAGCAAAGAGGTCGTCGACCTGCCCGTATTGGACTGCTGGGTAAAGTCGCCGGGGGTCGAGCCGCCGCCGGTGATATCCGGAACGTTGTCGCTGGTGAAGTTTTTGATGGCCACCGCAAGGATGTCCTGCTTGGTCTGCTGCGTGGTGTAACCCGCCAGCGCATTGATGCTATGCTTGCCGAAGTTCTTTTTGTATGCAAGCGTAAACTCCGCCAGGCGGTCTTGGATGTTCAGGTTCATCGCAGAAGCGTTCGCCGCCAGGATGGACTGGGGAGAGCCGGGAGGATTGATACCATTGCTCAGCGAAGTCGGGTAGAAGTAGTTGTACTTCTCCTGGTACACTTCGCCGCCGAGGTTGGCTTTGAAGGTGAGGTTTTTGATGATCTCGTAGCTGGCGCTTCCCTGGAAGGTCGATCGGGTGCCGTTGCGGGTGATCTTTACGCGTTGAGCCAAAACCAGGGGATTTTCGATGCCCTGGAAGGAGTAGGTATATCCGTCGAATTGTTTGGCCGCACCTTGATCCGCTGTGATAGGAGTGCCATCGGGATTGAAGGCGGGGAAGATCGGCATATATACCAGCGCACCAAGGATAGGTCCCTTGTCGAAACGGCCTTCCTGTACTTCACGGTTGTCCGTGTTGGTAACGAAGACGCTGGAAGCGATCTTCAGCTTGGGCGTCACGTCCGCGTCGATATTCGCGCGGAAGTTGATACGCTTCTGGTAGGTGCTGTTCAGGATACCGGGTTGGTCGAGATAGCCGCCGCTGATGAGGTAGCGGGTGTTCTGAGAGCCGCCGGCGAACGAAAGGTTGTGGCGTTGAACTGTAGTCGGGCTATAGAGCACGTCCTGCCAGTCGGTATTATATTTCGGCGTCTTGATCGTAGCCGTTGGGAAGTCATACAGGTCTCCGATGATACAAACCGAGCAGCTCGTAGCCGTTTGTCCCGACTTGATCAGACGGGTAGCGTTGTCGTCGGATTTATACTTGTCATCCCAGGTAACGCCTTTCGCTGCCAGGATGTCCCGGTAGTTGTTGTTACGACCATCGACAAATAGATCAGCGAACTGAGAGCTGTTTAGCAGCTTCACCTTGTGCGCCAGGTTCTGACGGCTCAGCTGCAGGTCATAGGTCAGGGTGCCTTTCCCGCTCTTACCCCGCTTGGTCGTGATGAGAACCACACCGGCCGAAGCACGCGAACCGTAAATAGCCGCAGAAGCAGCGTCTTTCAGGATTTCGATGGATTCGATATCCTCGGGGTTGATAAAGATATCATTGCCTGCCGTAGAAGGATTGTATCCATTGGTCGCATTACCGGCATTACCCTGGTTGTTGCTGCCCTGGGTGATGTTGCCGCCAACGGGATAGCCGTCGATCACATACAGCGGTTCGGAGCTTGCATTGATGGAGCCGATGCCGCGAACGCGAATCTTAGCGCCTTGGTAGGGAGCGCCGCTGACCTGCGATACCTGTACCCCGGCAACTTTACCGACCAGCGCCTGGCTGATCGTCGGAGTGCTCAGGTTCATTTCGCTGGCCTTCACGCTGGAGATGGCGCCGGTAACGTCGGTCTTGCGCACGCGCTGATAACCTACGACTACTTCTTCCAGCATTCTTCCGTTTTCTCTCAGGCTGACCGTCATGGTCCCCGAGGCAGGTATTTCCTGAGACAGATAGCCCGCGCTGGAGAATACCAGCGTCGCGCCGGGTGCCGCTTCGATCGTAAACTCACCCTTTGCATTGGTGGATACGCCGCCTTTCCTGGAGCCCCTCACCATTACGGTAACGCCTTCGAGGGGACGACCCACGGAGTCCTTAACGATACCTGTAATACGATCGAAGAAATTTCCGACTCCGGCGCCGGCAGGTGTATTGCCCGCGGCATGTACCGAAATCGAATGGCATAGAATGACCATCATCAGTGCTACAGCTAAGCGCGCTGAAAAGGCCAGGCCTTTAGAGCTGCTCTTGCTGAATGTGTTTTCTTGCATTTGTTTTGATTTTTACAGTTTTCAGTTAGTTCTTTTGAAAAAAAGGTTGCCCGCACCGCCGGTCGGCAGTGAATTTCATGTTGACAATGCGTGGTTTAATTAGCAGTTCGTGCGTCTGGCGGGCCGGGTCGCGGCTGGTTCTGCCTCCTGGACCGGGACTATGGATCCATGGGTTCGCGCGGATTGATCTGTAGACCATCGATGCGCGGGTAAAACTCTATTTCCGTCTCGCTCAGGCGTTTGCCATTTACATAGGGAGATTCATTCAGTTCTCTCTTGCAACGATCGATCAGGGTTTTTTCGATCATCGTGCTTTGCCCACGTGTAGTGCAGGTAATAGCAGGCTTTTCGAATGGCATGCCATACCTATAGATAAGGCGAACGGTGTTCCGCATGTTGGTAGTAGTGTGTCGGGCATGCGGATCGATCAATACAGCATTAGCAGGAATATGTAGTTTTTCAACGAGGTATTTTTTCATCTCTATCGCTTCGCAGAACTTCGTCTTGTACGGATGCACCTTACCGTCGGAAGTGACGATAAACGGCGCAAGCCCCTTCTGGTACTGGATAGCGGCGAGTCTGCAGCGAAGCATGCCCTCGGCGCTGAGGGCGACAGTGGGCTCCTCCGGGCCTGCGCCCGGGATTTCGATGAGGGTGTAAGGATATTTGCTCCAGGCAATAGTCTTAATTCGGTCAACCGCGGCTTTATTTTCTCCCTGCTCCATCGGTTCGTAATCGGCAGCCTGTTCGCGTTCGTTCATTTCGACGAAACGGAGAGCAGCTGACAGCGGAATTTGAAAGAAGTCGCCCTTCGGCGTATTCTCTATCGTCAGCAGATAAGCCGTGCTATAGAGGAAACCCGCATAACCCGGGATACGGACGTTGACGGCAATAGAATCGATGAGGGGATAGTTCGGTTTCTTGCCGCCGGCATATACGTCGATGGCGAAGTTGACGCCTTCCGCGTCCTGGGTCCAGGCCTTGGCCAGCATCTCGGCTTCGGGCTGGTCCTGGAACAGCACGTAAGCGCCGGAAGGGATGAGGTGATTCTTCACCAGCTTACCCAGCGCATTGTCGGGTTTATAGAGGGCTTTTAGTCTTTCGGCCGTTTGCGCTATCTCGCCGGGCGTGAATTCCATGGCGCCGACATAGCAGGCTCCCTCGCGCTGGCAGTTCTGCATAGCGGCTTTGAGGGTGTCCAGCTTCGCCGTTCCGATCGCCTTGAGAGCGGGGTCTCCGGCAAGCATGGAACGTACATCCGGCAGCTGTTGAAAAAGTGTAAGGAGATAGTAATTCTTGGATTGAACGAAATTACCGCCGTTCAAAAGCTTGTAGTGAGCGTCGGGGTGCTTGTCCTGCGAGAAGCAAATAGCAGGAAACAATAGTGCATTAATCAGAGTGAACCAAATAACCGTCTTCATGTGCAGTGTGGCTTAACGGCTGCAAAATTGCACGCATTAACAGAGCTTTAACCACGATCGGAAGGAATTAATATTAAGTTATTTTACGGTTCACTATTTCTTAACACGAAGTTTACATTGCTATAATTCTTTAGGGCTATTGCCAGGAAATCTTTCTGATTCTATTGTTGTCCGTGATGTAGATCGTTTCCGAATCGTCGACATAGATGCCCGTTATCGACCGGAAAGCCGCTACCGGCAAGGGTCCGTCGATCTCTCCGATCCCACCGATCGCATAGCGGATGATCTTTCCATCCGCTGTCCTTTTTATGATACCTCCGCGAATAGCAAAGTACTGATTCCCGGACTTGTCGGTCGCCAGAGCAGAAGCGGCAAAAAGCTCCGTGCTCCCGGTGATGCTGGGTTCGGTAGGTCCAAGCAAGGTAGTAACGGTCCCATCGGGGGTGATCTTTCTTAGGAGGTGGCTCTCGCCATCGACCGCATAGACGATACCCGAGGGGTCGGCTGCGACACAGGTCGGTTCAAAGAAGAGCGCCCCAGCTCCTTGTCCGTCCTTCTGACCGTAATGATAGTAGTCGACCCCGGCTAAAGAGCCAACCACGCCGGCGGGAGATATCTTCCGTATCTTATTGTTCTGTGCGTCCGCCACATAGAAATTGCCATTTTTGTCGCAGGCTATCCCATAAGGAGTGGCGAATGTAGCGATCGAAGGATCACCGTCTGTGTACCAACCGGTAGGGGAACCATTGTAAATTACGCCAGTGAATGTGCTTACGGCCCCGGTAGTGGATACCTTTCTAATGGTGAATCTATCGGCAACGTACAAAAAGCCATCCACACCGAGACAAATGCCTTCGGGGTTGCTAAACCGCGCCGCCGCCCCCGTTGCGTCTACATTTCCAGCTTCATAGTTTGCAGGCCCGGCGAGGGTAGTCACGTTTCCTGCCGTATCGATTTTCCTGACCGTCTTACCAAGCTCCTCCACGACATAAAGATTATGCGCTCCATCGGCTACGATACCGACGGGCCCATTAAATCTCGCGTCCAACCCCTTCGCATTGACCTCGCCGGATTCCGTAGCGCTCCCGGCAATGGTAGTCACCAGGTGAACGCTGTCATAGCTGAATGCGGGCGTCTGATAAGCCTTCCCATTGTACCAGACCGAGAGGCTTCCGCTGCCGGCAAGGGAGGGTATATTGGCGACGATCTGCGTCGAAGTAAAGGAGACGATGGTAACCTTTTTGCCGTTTAGCAGGACGCTATCGGGGGCTTTTAACTGGTCGAAATCCTGGCCAGTAATGGTAACCGTGGTGTTATAGGGACCGTGAGTCGGACTGATCGAAGAAATGGTGATATTGGGAGAGTCCGGAAGGACCGGCCCAGTGCCGTTTTTTTTGCAGGCTTGAATGGTCAGGACCAGAAGCAGAAGGTATGGTAATTTATTTTTCGTATTTTAAAGGTACAACATTTCTCCCATGCCCAGCATCCACCTCAAGCTTGCCCTGCGCCAGCTTCGTACAAATAAAGGATTCACCGCGCTGAACATCCTCGGTCTGAGCCTTGGCCTCGCGACCTTCCTGCTCATTACGCTCTACGTCACCGACGAGTGGAGCTACGACCGGTTCAACGTCAATGCCGACCGCATCGTCCGGCTGAATACCGACGTAAAATCCAACGGTGAGGTCGCAACCCTGGCCAATGCAGCTCCCATCGTCGCAGCCACACTACGAGAACACTATCCCGAGGTAGAGGCGACCGCGCGTATTGCCGTGCAGCCTGGCGTGCATTTCTATAAGGACCACCTGGCGATTGCCGAGCCCCGCGTCGCCTGGGCCGACGACAATATCTTCGAGTTCTTCACCCTGCCGTTCGTCGAAGGCGATCCCCATACGGCGCTAAAGGACAAACATTCCATCGTCCTCACCGAAAGCACCGCGCGGCGTTATTTCAATACCACGCACGTCATCGGCCGCAGTATCGAAAACGCGGACAAATCTTCTCCGCTCGTCATAACCGGCGTCATGCGCGACTTTCCATCCACATCCAGCTTCCGGTTCGACTTCCTGGTTTCGATCCACTCCACTCACCAGCTGGACGACAACCCCAACTTCTATAGCCTGTACCCGATGTCTACATTTGTATTATTAAAGCACGGCGCCAATCGGGCCGCCTTCGACGCTAAGCTCGGCGGCCTTATGCGCGCTTATGCAAAAGACTACGGCGAGATGGAAGACGATACCAAGGGTGAATTCAAGATAACCCTCAGCGAGACGCCGCTTACCGATATTCATTTGTATTCCCACCGTACCGACGAGCTGGGGCTGAACGGGAGCATTCAATACGTAAGGATTTTTGTCGCTATCGCCGTCTTCGTCCTGCTGATCGCGGGCATCAACTTCATGAACCTGTCCACCGCCCGTTCGGCAAATCGCGCCCGCGAAGTCGGCGTCCGCAAGGTGCTGGGGTCGCTGCGCCGCCAGCTGATCGGTCAGTTCCTTTCCGAGGCCCTGCTGCTGACAGTGGCCGCGACGCTCATCGCCATCGGCCTCACCTGGCTATCTTTACCGGGGTTCAACCGCTTGACCGGTAAGGAGCTCTCCTTTTCCTGGACCGTATGGCGCTGGCTGCTGCCGTCGCTTGCGGCCATCATCGTGGTGGTCGCCCTCTTCTCCGGCGCCTATCCAGCCTTCTTCTTATCGTCCTTCCGCCCTGTCCAGGTGCTAAAAGGCAAATTGGCGTTAGGCGGCAAAGGCAGTGGACTCCGCAGCGCGTTAGTGGTCCTGCAATTCTCCATTTCTATATTTCTCATCGTCGGCACCCTCGTCGTCAGCCGCCAATTGAACTACATCCAGCACCGCGACCCCGGCTACAGCCGCGACCAGGTGCTCATCATAAAAGACGTCGACGGCCTGAAGCACCCCGAGACGCTGCAAAAAGAATTGAAACAGCTGCCCGGCGTCCTGGGCGTCACCATGACGGACTACCTCCCCACCGGCTCTCATCGCTGGCACGCCTATGGACAGACCGACAGCAAAGGGCTGTATATGCAGACCGAACTCTGGCTGGTAGACGAAGCATACATCCCCACCATGTCCATGCACGTCATCCAGGGCCGCAATTTTTCGGCCGACATGGGCACCGACAGCACCTCGATCATCCTAAACGAAACAGCCGCCCGTCAATTCGGCATCGCCGCCGACCCGATCGGCAAGATGATTCACTATAACGTCTCCGGTATTCCTAATGACCTTCGCGTCGTCGGCATCGTCAAAGACTTCAACTTCTCCTCCATCCGAACCATCGTAAAACCGCTGGCGCTGGCCTGCCGCCCATTCGACGAACCCGCCGGCTACGCCATCCGCATCGCAGCCGGCCGCACGCCCGAGGTGCTGGAGAAAGTAAAAGCCAGCTGGAAGGCCTTTGCCCCGTCCCGCGCCTTCAACTATAGCTTTATGGACAATGATTTCGAGACGATCTACAAAACGGAACAACGTATGGGCGGACTCGTCGCCGTCCTCACCGGCCTGGTGATCTTTATCGCCTGTCTCGGCCTCTTCGGTCTGGCCGCCTATGCCGCCGAACAACGCGCCAAAGAAATCGGCATCCGCAAGATCCTTGGCGCCGGCGTGCCTTCGATCGTCGGACTGCTGTCGCGCGACTTCGCCCGCCTCATCGCGCTGGCGCTTTGCATCGCCGTTCCGCTATCATGGTGGTCGATGCATCGATGGCTGCAAGATTTTGCGTATCGGACGGATATTACTGCGTGGGTGTTTGTTATTGCGGCGGTTATCGTCTTTTCGATCGCCTGCCTGACGACGCTGATGCAGTCTATCAAGGCGGCCGTCGCCAATCCGGTAAATACACTGCGGGCGGAATAAGCACAAAATTTGGAAATATCGATTCTGATTATTTACTTTGTATCTCAAAGTGCTTTTAAAATCAGAACAATGCGTAAACCAACACCCCGCTGGCGAGAATACCTCTCCCTTATCTTACTCTTCATGCCGGCTTTGCTGTTTATCTTCCTGATCATCCTCTACCGGGAGAACGGCAAGCTGCGGCTCACCTCTACCTTCCCCTACCTCAGCTGGCAATTCGGCCTGATCGCCTTATTCGGCATCATCGCTACCGCCGGCGGCGTCCTCGACTGGCGATTCCATCGCAAGAACCTGGGCATGAAGCTCCCGAAGAAGGAGCGTGCCGCAGAAGCCGCGGCGCTTGGACTAGGCGGACTCCCCATGTTCTTGCTCATGTGGTTTGCCATGCTAAGCGCTCACCCCTCGTATTTTTTAATTCCAATCCTGGTAGTCCTGATATACACGGTCGTCGCGATAAGCTATGACGAGTTCGTCTTTCATATCAAACGCTGCGGGCCGCTGGAGCATACCTACCACCGCATGCTTGTCTTCGGCAATGGGCTAGCGTGGATAGCCTGGTTTCATTTTATCTATTGCGCAGCATGAGGTACCGGCAGCTTATAGCAGCTAGTAAGACGCACCTGGCCGGCAGAGTCACGCATGTGGAGGGCCCACGGGTATTTTCGCTTGGCGCGCGGTGGATGTATGACCGCATGCGAGAGCTAGACGACATAGGGCCTTTCGATCCAACCGTTCGATACACCGGATATGGGCTGCTCAAATACGGCGTCTGCCTGACTGCCTCCAGCGTGCTGTTATTGCTCTTCGGTCCGCTGGCCATCCCCTTGTCGATCGTCATATTCTATCTATTCGAAGTCCATTTCCTGTTTTTATTTCCACTGCTGATCGACCAAACGCCGCACCCGATCCTGGCCAGCGTCCGCGCAACATACAAAATAGGTCTGGCACAATGCTTTTTCACCGTCATTCCAATAGCCGTGTATATGATGGCTGGCTTGTTTCGAAAGACCAACCGCCTGGACAATTGGTACGTCGGCTGTCTTGCCATCGTAATCTGGTACAACCATGAGATTAGAAACAGAAATTAGAAGCTATACCTATCCTTCCACGCCGCTTGCGGGGAAGCGCCTCGTCTATATATCGGACCTGCACTATCACCGGCTTGGCCGCAGACGGGTCGAGCGAAATATCGAACAGATACGGGGACTCGAGCCTGATCTTTTATTACTAGGCGGCGATTACATCGATACGCCTTTTGGCCTGCCGAACTTTCAGCGGTTTGTCGAGGCGATGGATTTTGTCCCCTTCCTGGCCATTGGCGGAAACCACGACAGGCCATACCTGCGGAGCGTCCGGTTTATGGTAGAGAAAGCAGGAGGGACCTGGGTGCACAATGGTTCCACGACGGTGCGGCTCGGCGGGGCCCGCGTGCGGGTCGACGGAACGAACCCCAGAGAGGAGCAACCGCCTGCCGACCTGGCGATCCTCTGTCTCCACCACCCTATCGACGTAAGCCCTTTCGCGGAGCAATACAACCTCGCCTTCGCCGGCCACCTCCACGGCAGCCAGATCGTGCTCTGGCAAACGCCCAAAGGCCTTTACCCCGGCCGTTGGATCTATCCATTAAACCAACTCGACATACAACACGGCTCCTGCCGTTATATCATCAGCAAAGGCATCGGCGACACCCTTCCCATCCGATACCAGTGCAGCCGGGACATTATCCTCATTAACTTTGAACACCAATCATGAAATCATTAATAGCCATTACGATTGCCGCCACTTATGGAATCAGCCTCCGTCTGCTCTTCGTCTCCTTTGGAGATGCCATGGCGGTGATGAGCGTCGCCTTCTTTTTTGTCGTTCCCTTCCTCATCGGCTACCTGACCATCTTCCTGATTCCCTACCGGGAGAGCCACACGGGTTCAGGCGCCTTCTTCAAGCCCTGGGCTACCTGCGCCGTCATCCTGATCGTTACCTGTATCGTCAAGCTGGAAGGAATGATCTGCTGGGTCATGGCCTACCCCATCTTCGCTATCATCGCCGGCTTCGGCGGCTATGTCGCCTTCAACAGAAAAAGGCGGCGCTTTAAAAAGAAGCTCGAATGGGACTTTGAAGAGGGCAAGCTCGAAAAGCCAAATACACTCAAAATCTCATTGCTCTTCTTCATCCCCCTCTTCGCCGGCCTGCTGGAAGGACACCGCACTACGAGCCCCGTCGACCTGAGCATTGAAAAACATCTCGACCTCCCCGCCTCCCCCGACGCCGTCTGGAGCGCCCTGACCACTCCCCGCCAAAATACCACCGCATCCCATCACCTATCCCTCTGTAACATCATGGGCTTCCCCCGCCACAAAAGCACGACCCTCGACACGCTTGCAGTCGGCAAGCAGCGAATCGCCGCCTATGAAAAAGGACTGACCTTCGTCGAAACCATCAGCCGGATCGAGCCGGCGCGGAGTCTCGAGGTCTCCATCACCACCGACCCGGCGCAAATCTCAAAAGCTATCATGGACGAACACATTGTCATCGGCGGCGAGCACATCCAGATGCAGGGAGATACGTATACCTTGCAGCCACTGCCCGGCGGCAAGACCCGGCTTTCACTCGTGAGTCATTTTAGCATCAATACCCCGTTCAACTGGTACGCCCGTATCTGGGCGAATTGGCTCATGTCCGACGTCCTCCAGGAAGAGCTGCAGTCTCTTAATGCGAATTTAATCGGGACGAAAAACGCAGGTTTGATAAAAAATTCGTAACTTTTATTCAAACGAGAGCCGCTATGAAACCAATTTTAATCATCCTCTTCCCGCTGCTCACGCTCTGCGCCACGGCGCAGACACACCTGCCGGTCAGCAATGTTGGTTATGGCTTTGGAAGCTTCGGTTATGGATTCCTCCCCTGGCAGTCCGTCTGGAGCCTCCCCTCTTACCAAACCGGTCCAACGGCGCCCAAATGGCAGCTCCGCTCCTTCGCGAATCTTTCCGCCGGCTACATCTTTCTCAACAATGGCATCTCCTACGTATCCGCTCCTGTAGGACTGGCCCTGTTCCACCCCCTAAGCACCAAATGGACCGCCTATGGCGCGGCAACGGTGACCCCGACGATGTTCAACGTCAATCACCTGATCACCGACCCGAATTATCAGCGCTATCCCTATGGTTCGGGATATGGTCTCGGTCTTAGCACGGGCATACAAGGCGGCCTCATCTATACGAATGAAGCCAAAACCTTCTCTATCTCGGGCAGCGTACGCCTCGACCGTACCACCTATCCCGTCTACCCGACGAATAAAAGATATTCAACTACTACGAAGGGAAACTAATCAAGAGGCAGGCAGTGCATCTGACAACGCACGAAAAACACCCGCATTACTCCAATGATCTCGGTTTCCTACGACATACAAGACTTCTTTGGCACGGGTAACAGCAACATTTAACAGATTGGGGCGGCCTCCAGCCCAGGCACGGGCGCCAGTTTGCTGAGATAATGGCGCCCCCAGCACTAGGATTACTCCATCGGCTTCTCTGCCTTGCACCGTATGAACGGTTCCTATCCTTTCGTAAGGCCATGTCATTTCATTTTCTACCCAGCCTGTCAGTATACCACTGTCGCGAATAACCTTTCGCAGATTGTCCGCAACTATGACAAAGGGAGTGACGATATAGATATCAGGAACCACTTTCTCAGCACGTAATTGTCGGAGTAGGATAAGTACGACTGCCCCTTCTTCAGGACACCATTTATCCTGTGCGGTTCCCTGCACTGAAATCCACCTGGAGGGTCCAAGACAATCCCGAATCGGCGATTTTGCTGGTCGCTTTGCTGAAACCATCTGTCGTTCATATGCTATAGAATTCGATATACCAAACATGGGTTCTTCACAACGCCGGTGTACGAGAAGAGGAACCCCAACTGTCCGGCTGCCGAAGGCTCCTTCGAATTCGCCGAAATAGGCGGTCGCAGCATCTGCCAGAGTTTGTACCGAAGCCTCTGGAGCGTTAAACCGTAACGGATCAACCCCAAAAAGACGGCAAATATTTTGTGTGAGGGTAGCCGGCAATGTTACCACAGGTTCGATTTGAATAGGATCCCCCACTACAACTGCCCTCTGTATGCGCCAAAGAGCTCCGACCGCGGCCTGGGGCAATGCCTGCCCAGCCTCGTCAATCAGCAGCCACCCAAGGCTTCGAGCAGGCAACGGACCAAGCATTCTTTCGACTGATGCGAATGTAGTCGACACGCATGGGACAATCAGGAATAAAGAAGACCAGAGGTCCGGCACAAGACGGCGTTTTTCCTCATCGGGCATCCCCCGGCCAAAAGCGCCCATTAATGCTCCAATATTATGTCGTAATGGTTTAGCTGCAGCATCAATGAAAGCCTTGTGTAGCCGAATAGCCTGGATAAAAACATTATCACGAAGCCTCTGCGTTGCGCTGTCGCACCATGGAGAGGTCAACTGTAGTTCGTGATGAGTTTGCTGCCAAAAACTCTCATCAATTAATTGACTCCCAAGTTGCTTCTTTGCGGCCGAAAGAACCGATTCAGCTTCTACGAATTGATCATGGAACCTCCGATGTTGAGCTTCTATAACTACAATCTTCTGGTTCGAGATATGAACGGCATTCTCACTATCCGATTTTAATCGAGCCAGCTTACCAAGTTCCTGGTCTGCATTTGCTGTCTTTATCCGAAGTATTACGCGCTCTGTCTTCCAGGATCGGAATACGTTTCGTCTAAACAAAAATGCAAGAAATCCCGGATGCTTTCCGTCGTGTTCCCTTTCTAAAATTCTGGCCAGGTTTAATGCTTCTGTTGCAGAGACTATCGCTGCTATTATTGCCTCCAGCTCGTCCTGTATTCGTTTCAACAAAGCTTTCTGTACTATTAGCTCCTCTTCTAAAGAAACTATTTCAACCCGTAATTTTTGATATCTAAATACTGTACTCCTTATATTCTCGAGTCTACCAAGAGCATTTTTACTAGCAGTTAGTGCATTTATAAAGTCAGTGCGAGCACGAATCCAACGTCGATTTGCTTCTTCAGCGCCCACAGGAGGTTGTTCTTCAATAATAATGCGCGGTTTTCTCTTGCCCGGGGGTTTCCCTTCTTCAGGAGGTTCATCAAGAAATTGGGGTGTACCTGCTGCTTCCGCAAGGTAAGTAGCCAATCCATTCTCCTTGTCAAACCAAAAGGTCTGTTTGAATTTACTACGGTTAGCCCCATTTCCAAGGACTGCAGCAATGAGGCCCCAACATTCCCGATCGAGTAATGCCCCTGCTAGCCCAGAGAAATAACGCAGTTCGGTAGCATCGTCGGCTACAGCTTTCATCCCGGGTAGCTCTGCACTAACATTTTCAACCGCTTTATTATTTGAAGAAGCAATCAGCATTTCAAATCCCTTTAAACGGGAATCCAATTCATACAACGTCCAAAATCCCGCCCCTGCCGGAACTTTCTCTTTTGTAGCACGGAATGCCGCTGCAGGTTCATCGAAAGCGCACATTGCTTCTGCGCGTGCAGTAACTAGGGACGCCACCACATCTCTGAGCAAGGTCGTCTTACCGGTACCGGGTGGTCCATTGACGGCGAGGAGCCCATCCTCACTCAATTCTCCCATTGCACTGTTAACTGCTGCCTGTTGTAGCAAGACAAGAGGATGACGTCCGGGTCCTGGCCAGCGAGCCGGAGGAAAATTCCCTGGGGCCACAATCCGCTCCAGCGCCATTCGGTCATGCAGAAGGTCTTCTCGACTGGCCGGCGGTTTTACTCCAATATATCGCCTTAATAATTCCGGAGCATATTCTTCCCATGCGGCTCTCACCATCAAGATATCTCCCAGGAAAAAACTATTCAGAAGTAAAGGTTCAGGCGTCTCTCCGCTTTTGTAATACTCATACGTCCGAATTGCAAACATATTTCCAGAGACCCATTCCGCCGGAACACCTAGTTCCTTAATTAGGAAGGATGCAGTATTTTGTAATACAGCACGAGTCAAGGGCAATTCCTTTCCTTCCTCATCGTGCAGACGCAATAATTGATCTAATTTCTGTACGAGTATAGCTTCAACGGTCGACCATTCAGCAAGTTTATGCAAGTCTCCACCCAGGGCTTGCGGAGCCCCCCACCCAAAACTGGAAATTGCAACTGCGGGGTCATCGACCAGCCTGCCCTTATTATCTACTACAACAACAGCAAGTATTGCTTCCCCCTGAACCGAAGGACGTTCAACCCTCGAATCAACATAGACTGCCAATAAGTCCTCAATTGCACGGTCAAAACGTATTGTCCCCAGAACAACCTGGTAATAAAGCTTATAATTTGGCTTAGATCGTTCACCTGCTCCTTCCCAAGGCAAAGAACCTTGTCGCAGCGAAGCTATTGACCCTCCTGCACCTGCAAGGTCTTGTTCCCGCCTAAAAGTCTGAGGAGAGAGAACTTCTAAAGCTGTCCAGGTTGATAGAAGGTCCTGGGGAAGATTTGTGATTGGTTTATTGAAGTCTTCTGTCTTCAGTTTCGAGACCATCGGGGAGTGTGAAGGTCCTTTCTGCAAAGCCACTGTCTCTTGCCCGATCATAACAGGCAAATCAGGTTCAGTCCCGATCGTTCCTAATCTTGCTTGTAAAAGTTTAGCTACATGCAGCTGCAATTCCTGGGCTTTCTTTGTAGAGCGAAATGTCAATTCTGTCGCGAGGAGATTTAACCATTCTGGGTCGGATTGACGTTCGGCTAGCTGAGCTTCGAGATTTGCAAGAGAATCATGAAAAAAGGGTCTATGCATAGCACATTAGCTTCTTAGATGAGGAATCGCTTACTATCAATAGCCCGTGAATATTATGGGGTTCTAATCAAATGTACGGAAATCATATTTAACGAAATAAGTCGCCTTTTAACTAAATACAGTGAAAAGCAGCTGTTTGCCAATTTCTTTCTATTTGACTATCAATCATTTAATCAAATGGCACGTCATTAGCCTCTTCGTCAAAAACCACTTTTATGCTACCGATAGGTACTATCGCACCCAACTTCACCCTCCATTCGACGCCCGATCAACGGCTAACCCTCGAAGAGCTCCGAAACAAAAAAGTTATTCTGGCCTTCTACCCCGCTGACTGGAGTCCCGTCTGCGGCAACCAGATGGCCCTCTACAATGAGATGCTAAAATACTTTTCCCGCCACAACGCCCAGCTGATCGGCATCTCCGTAGACAGCAAGTGGAGCCACCTCGCCTTCAGCGACCAAAATAAATTCGGTTTCCCCCTCCTCTCCGACTTCGAGCCCAAGGGCGAAGTCGCCAGACTATACGAAGCATACGATGACCACACGGGCGAATGCCGCCGGGCACTGTACGTAATCGATGAAAAAGGAATTGTTAGATGGAGCTACCTGTCGCCGGTCGGCATCAACCCCGGCGCCGATGGAATCTTAGACGCACTGGAAGAATTAGACACCGTAAAATCGACGAACCAATGACACAGCTAAAACCGCTCATCAACAGCAACGATCATCTTTTCGGCAACCCGGCCGCTTCTCTCGAACTAGTGGAATATGGCGACTACGAATGCCCGCACTGCAGACGTGCGTACCCGATCGTAAAGGCAATAAAGGAGATCCTAGGCCCGGAGCTAAAATTCGTCTTCCGTAATTTCCCGCTGTCCAACATCCATCCACACGCATTTATGGCTGCCGTTGCAACGGAAGCGGCCGGCTTACAAGGCAGGTTCTGGGAGATGCACGACATCGTCTTTGAAAACCAGAAAAACCTGGAAGTCGATAACCTCCTGCTGCTCGCCAGCAACATCGGCCTCGACATAGATCGCTTCGAGAGTGATCTTCGAAGCAAAGCCTTGCACGAAAAGGTCGAAAAAGACTTCGAAAGCGGAATGAGAAGCGGAGTCAACGGAACGCCCACCTTCTTTATCAACGGAAGGAAGTTCGAAGGCGACTGGTCGCGAGGTGCGCTGCTCGAAGAGCTGAGAGCCGTGCTGGCGTGAAAAGAACCCCGCCGGCATGCACCCCGCGTGAAGCCCCCCACTGGCATGCCCCCCGCGTGAAGCCCCGCTGGCGTGAAATTTGATAAGTCTTCACCAATGAAAAAGACCTATCTCCTGGCAATCCTTTTCCTCGCCACATTCACCGGCAAAGCACAGCTAACCGACATCTACGCCGGCGCACAGCTCTACACCACCCCATTCGACGGGATGCAGATCAATAATATCGCCTATTATTTCAGAAGCGACGGTACCTTCAACGACAAGTTCGACACACCCGACTGGCGGACCCATATCAGCGGCGCCTATACGCTCAAAACCGGCATGGTCCAGCTAAAATTTAAAGACGGCCGGGAAGCCGCCACCTACAAGCTAAACGCCAACGGCAACCTGGAAAGCACGGCAGGTATCAAACATACCCTGCACAAGCTCAAGAAGGTTGCTTCGCTTCCCTCAGCATCCTACCAAAGCAAATCGGCCTCCTCCCGCGGCGGCATGGGAACAGGCATGCCAAACGTCGCGGCCTTCTCCTCCGGCTTTCTCGCTTTCGACGGGAAAGGTCGATTTTCGTCGAGCCGGACAGGAGTAGTCGGCGTATCGGGCGAAGCAATGGCAGGAAAGTATGACAAGAGTAACGCGGCCGCCGGCACGTATACACTAGGAGATGGCGACATAACATTTACATTATCCAATGGTACTACTAGTAAGCATAGTTTGTTTTATAGTCCGCCGGATGAAGAAGACCTGATCCTGCTGGATGGAGAGTTCTACTTTAGAGAAAAGAACACTGCCTCTGCGCCCGCTAGCGCCGCGCCCACCACAACAGGCCTGCCCTCACCGACCGACCTGTTGAACAAGCTCCGCGCCCACTACGGAGGAGAAAGCATCGATAAACTAACAACGATCAAAGAAACGTCTACACTAACCGGCAATTTTCAGGCCGTCATGCTAACAGACATCACGCATAACAAAGTCCGCGCCGAAATAAGACAAGGCGACAAACTACTAATGATCAAACAATGGGAAGGCTCCGACGGCTGGCAGTGGGTAAACGGCGCCCTCGCACCATTAGCCCCCAACGAAAAAAGCGAATTTCAGCTGAGCCTATACCAGGGCATCCTCGGACTTCACAAAAAACTAAGCAGCTACTTCCTAACAGGCAAAGTATCGAAGTCCGGCGACGACTACCTCCTGACTTTCTTCATAAACAACCACAAGCTGATCTACCTCGTCAACAGCGCTTATGAAATGAAGGGGAATGCCTATACAATCAACGAGACGCCGAATGTCTCCGTCTATAAAAAATTCACCCAAACAAGCGGTATCACCTATCCTTCCGTCACAGAGTCCTCCGACGGCAAGGCAACGATTGTCGTAACCACCACCGCGATCGAGTTTAATCCTGTTTTAAATGAAAATGCATGGGGAAAGCCGTAAACAATTTAAAAAATATATTTAATAGAAGGTAATAAATTTATTACCTTTGCTTTATGAAATCCAGTGAGCTTGTCAGACTTCTTAAAAGAGATGGCTGGTATGTGGTAAGACAATCCGGGAGCCATATGATTATGGAACACCCTTTCAAAAAAGGGCAGATTGTCTGCCCTTCCCACGGCAGCCAGGAAGTCGGTAAGGGATTAGAGAAAAAAATTAAAAAAGACGCTGGATTAAAATAAGTATTCAATTTATGAGAATCACAATGATTGTCGAGAAAACTAAAACCGGCTATTCGGCCTATGCAGAGAAATATCCAGTGTACACCGTTGGCAAATCTCTGGAAGAGCTCAAGACTAATATTCTTGAAGCAATTAATCTCCATCTTGAAAAGTCGGGCAAGTCTGTAACAGAAGATGACATGAAGATAATGCTGGATCTACCCCAGTTCTTTGAATTCTACAAAGTCATTAACGCAAAAGCCCTTTCTGAAAGAATCGGTATGAATCAAAGTTTACTGGCGCAATATATCAAAGGCAATAAAAAACCTTCAGTAACCCAGACAAACCGCATATTGAGAGGAGTACAGCAAATCGGCCGTGAGCTGGCAAACGTGCAATTTCTATAGAAAACTAAACGCATTAAACACCAGCAAACTCATACTTCACCATCCCCCAAAACCCATCCAACCCCATAATCCGCGGCTTCAAAAACGAAATAATCGCCGGCCAATCCTCCCCACGAAAAATATTCACCCCGCCCAGCTCCTTATAAATCACACCAATCCCCCTCCCATGCTCATCCACGCCATCCCACTGCCAAGTCCAATCATCTTCCCCGAGCGATTCGCTCAAGATCCCCCTCAACTGCCCAAAGCGTTCATAATGCAGCCGCCGCACAGCACCGTCCGGATGGTCCAGCACAATAGACACAACCGCCCGCCGGCTATCCACGTCCATCCGAAAGCCAATGTGCTTGTTACCCGTTTTATAGTTTAACCAGCTGATTTCCTCGAAGTCGGCCGACAAAACCGGCTTCATATATTTACCAAAGGCAGTCCAAAATGCCTGTTTCTGCCGGGATATTTCTTGTTTTGTATACATGGTGGGCCGGAGCAAAGGTCGTATATTGTAGGATAATATGACAACTGCCCCCTCCATACACGACCAGCTCGTGAAATTCCAGGAGCGAAATCTCTTCTCCGTCGACGCCTGGCATGCCCGTGGGGTCAACCCCTCCGCGGACAATGTCTCCCAGGAGCTGACGACCTTCTTCCACGACTGCGCCGGAGCACTGGCAGAAGAGGTTACGGCAGGAAAGCCGCCCCGGCAGCTAAAGAAGGTGCTGACCGATGCGCTGGACCAGCTCGATAAATTTCGATACGACACCGAGGAGCGGGAGTTCATCGCCGATCTGTTCAAAGAGCTTGGAGATATCGTCGGGGTAGACATCCGAAACGCCATCACCGGATGGATGTACGGCCCCCTGTTAGTCATTCTGCAGGTCATCCTGCGATTCCTGCGGCCGGAACGGGTCGTCGCTGTCCTCCACCAAACCTGCACACAGTGCCATTCATCGCTGGATTTGAAGATCATGCGCAAGAAGCCGGGCATTCCCGACGCCCAGTGGCTCGTCGTCCGCTGCAAGCACTGCCAGGAGCTGAATTTGCTTTCGCCTGGCCCGGAAGCTGCCGAAATGCGATTTGGTCAATTCGAATGGGTAGATACGCTTTCCAAGGATGACTATACGTACGAGCAGGCGCTGGTTCGAATGGAGCAGATCAAGTACTTTAGGAAATGACCGCCCGCCATGCCGACGCTAGTTAAAGCTCCGCCTAAACTCCAACGGCGACAGATTCGTCTTCTTTTTAAATAGCTTGCTGAACGACTGCGAATGTTCAAACCCCAGCGCGTAAGCTACTTCACTAACAGACAGACTAGTAGTCGATAGCTTTTCCTTCGCCTTCTCGATTAGCCGATACTGAATATACTGCTGCGCATTCTGACCAATCAACGATCGCAGCATATCGCTCAGATAGCTCGGCGAAAGATTCAGCTGCCCCGCCAGGAACTGAACGCTCGGAATCCCCTTGCTCAGAGCAGCTTCACTATTGAAATAATCGTCGACCAGCTCTTCCAGCCTCTCCAGCAAATTATTGTTCACCGCCTTGCGGGTAAGGAACTGCCGTTTGTAGAACCGATTGGCATAGCTAAACAATAGCTCCATCTGGGAGATGACGACGTCCTGGCTAAAGTCGTCGATCCGGCCGCTCAGCTCCTCTTCGATCATTTTAAAGATGGAGAGGACCATTGCCTTCTCGGCCTCGGAAAGATGCAGGGCCTCATTCGTGGAGTAAGAAAAGAAACCGTATTGTTTGATTTTTTTCGCCAGAGGATAACCCAGGAAGAAGTCGGGATGAATCAGCAAGGCCAGGTCGGAACAATTCCCCGGATGACTGTCGTCTTCATTCCCGCCAAGAACTTGATGAGGAGCGGCAAATAGTAACCCGCCCCCATCGAAATCATAATAATCCTGACCATATTTCAGCTTCCCGCTGAGCTTTGGCCGGTACGAAATCTTATAGAAGCTCAGCACGTGCGATTGGCTATGCGGGCCAGACTCGTGGCCACGCACCCCATGAATGACGCTGACCAACGGATGCAGAGGCGCCGGCATACCGAATGCCTGATGCGCCTCGGAGAGCGATTCGAACCGCTGATGGTGGATTTCTTCTTTTTTCATTTTTGTCGTTTTACTTCCCCTGGGCGGCATTAGATACCGTCTCCCACTCTTCCCATACGGCAAGTCTATCCGCATATGTAGCACGCACCCCCGCAAGACTATGACTGCCAAGGAAGAACCGCAACGGAGGCCGCTCCGCATCTACCACCTGAAAAATCGCATCGGGTGTAGCCCTGGGGTCGCCTCTTTCCAAATTTAGTAAACCGCTAAAAAACTGGTTCTTAAAATCGGTGTAAACATCGAGGCCCGGAGCAAATTTTAAAGAATCCGGACTTCCGAATTCCGTCGCGTAGGCGCCCGGCTCTACAATGGTGACGCGAATACCAAAGGCTTCGACCTCTTTAGCCAGGCTCTCGTGAATGGCTTCGAATGCCCACTTCGACGAACAGTAATAACCAATTACCGGCAGCGTCACGAGCCCGACATTGCTGGAGATGCCTATTATATGGCCATGACCCTGTTTCCGCAACAGCGGCAGGGCCGCCTGAATGACGGAAAGCGTGCCGAAGATATTGGTGTCATAGAGCGCCCGGACCTCTTCCGCACTGGCCTCCTCGATCGTACTAACAAGTGCATAGCCCGCATTGTTCATTACGATATCGAGCCGGCCAAAGTGGGCATGCGCCCGACCTACCGCCGCTTTTACCTGGTCGGCCTTGGTGACGTCGAGCTCGAGCGTCAGTACCCTCGAACCATATTTTTCGTTGAGATCGGCAATGCTGCTCAATTTGCGGGCGGTAGCCGCGACCATGTCTCCGCGTTCCAGCGCCGCCTCTACCCATATGCGGCCAAATCCACGGGAAGTTCCTGTAATAAACCAGACCTTTTGTGCCATACTTTTGTTTTAGTGTGATGACACAAAGGTCTGGTTTAACGTTTTCGTGATTGTAGCCCAATCGCGGATCTATGTAGTCGAATCGCTAAGAGGCGCGCGCACGCGCTTCCTAAAGATCAACCCACACGCCGATCTGCGACCCAATATTCGTCGGCTCTCCACCCGTACCCGAGCTGCTGCCCGGAGGAGGCGGGTCCTGGTCATACTGAGTGCCGTTGGCATCCACAAAAAACAATGCCTTTTTAGGAAGCTTCTCATAAATGATGGCGAACGATGAACCGCCGTACATAAACGTACCCATTTCGTCCCCCTTCTTGACCTTCGCCCCCTTCTTCATCGTCTTGTCGAAGGATACCGTAGAGACTTCGCTCATCCCCAGTGGTATACAGCATACGTGTCCATAGTCTTCGGTTTTGAAGACGACGATCCCGCGTGCATTTACTTCCGACAGATACGGCGTCGAAGCGGTCGTAGCGCCGCCGAAGTCGGGGATCACCAGCTTGCTGAAGTAACAGCCAGGCACTACCAGCGGGTCGAAAAGGACCGTTCCATTGACGGGTACCCACCACCGGTGAAAGTTATAGGGGTTCAGATACATCTGGAAGATGTACCCGCCTTTGAATAGATCCACCAGCTTGTATTGGTCTATTACAGCTTGCTGCTCTTTCACGGACGAACTCAAAATATCGGACAGTGAGTAGCTCATGTCCTTGAACCAGAAGACATCCTTTTCCTGGATATTCGGCTTCCACTTGAACAGCGATCCATCATTGGGAGAGATGACGATCCGGTTTGTTTCCGGTCCGGCAATGGGCCGGGAGGTTTCCGGATTCAAAAATTGTCTTGTAAAGAAGGAGTTCCAGGACCTCCAGTACGGCAGCTTCTCGGAATCTTTTTTCCAGATAGGAAAATCATATTGCTTCTTCGCCGCCGGTGAAAGCCACTGCTCCCCATCTACCCGAAAGCCGACGTTGGAGGCTTCGGTTTCGAGAAACTTGTTCCAGACATTCAGGATGGGAGTCAGCTTCTCGTTGAACATCGGCAGACGGAAGAGCGTCGTTCCACCCAGCGTCGCGTCGATTCCCACGACAAAAGCCGAGAACGGCAAACCCACCAGGTCGTTGTTGATAAACTGTGGAGCGTTTTTAATGATATAGTTGAACGCGTGCAGGATGGTTTCCTTGTCCCGGATTCTCGGTATCGGATTGCCCGGAGCAAATTGTCCGTGATACTGAGCCTCGATGTTGGCATTCTGCTTGCACGCGTCTTCCACCAGGTATTTGATGACGCTGTGCTCCTCGATGAATTTGTCCAGCTCTTTGATCGGCTCGGCATATTCTTCCCGCGGCGCGTTCAGTACCTTTTCGATAAATTTCATCAGGCTGCCGCTGCCGAATTCGGGCAGCCATCCACTTTGTACATTGAATGGATAGAGCCAGTTCGATTCTTTTTTCATTGATAATGTTTTAGGTTAATGAAATTATTCAATAGCGCAAGTGCGTTTTTAGGCTGATCCATTGGCACCAGGTGCCCCGCTCCATTGACCAGGATTTGCGTCAGTTTATCATACTGCCGGACATGGCCCGCCCAATCCCCTTCGTTGAACCAGGGTATTCGGGGTTGACCCAGGAATGCGTCCTTATAGCTCCAGCTAACCGATTTGATCCAGGCGTCGGTGCCCATAAAGTTGCAGTCCATGTCGTAGATGCCGTTGTAGATGAGTACGGGGATGGATTCGAAAAGGTTCGGATAGAGAGAGGCGTAAGAATTTTGTTCGCCAAGCTCCAGCAGATAGGCGATCCGCTTTGAAGTGTCTTTCCAGGCTTTGACCCGCTCATCGATGTACAGCGCGGTCCTTACCGAAGGCTGGTCCAGGTAGGACCCGATCAGGCTGAAGTCGTAGTCGCCGGTAATGCGTACGTCATATACGTTTGCACCGCCGCTGACCTTGGTGATGTATTCTTCTATAAGATTACAGACTTTGTCCGCATCACGGGAAGTATCGGGCAGCGACTCCTCGATGGCCACAGCACAGGCGCCGTAGAGCAGCTCCGCTTTATGTTTTTCCGTCGGCCCGACAAGCCCATGGGCGTAGGCATAGTCGGGATAGGTCGCCTGCTGTACGTAAGGGTCCACCCAGCCGTCCCCTACCCCAATACCTTTCAGGTTGATGACCGGCTTGAGCACTTTATTGGTGTCCAGGATCGCCGTGGCCAATTTAGGAATATATACGCCGGCAAAGGATTCGCCAAAGATGTACAAGTCCAGCTTCTGGTATTCGGGCCATAGTCGATAAAACTGTTGCAGACCATACAGAAGCTGATCAGTAGCCTCCTGCTCTGTCTTTGCCGATTCCTTCGGGTCCGTGACATACGACAGCCCCGTACCTGCCGGCTGGTCGATCATCAAATAGGAGGCGTTCTTGTTCCAGCTGTATGGATTGTCCGAGAGAGTGAGGTCGGTATTGATTTTATAAGGTCCGTTCTCCATAAAAAACCCGAGAAAGCTCGAGGAGCCGGGACCGCCATTCAGCCAGATGACGATGGGGTCTTTCGTAGGATCACCCTGGGATTCGATCAGCCAGAAGTAGATAAATGCATTATTATCCTCCGATACAGGCAGGTATCCGGCGAGCTGCTTTTCCCTGGTCTTTCCATATCCCGGAAGTTCGGTAACGGGGCCATGATTAAGCATGTGCAATATGTTTATTCATTAGTTGGATGGCAATAGGCCATGCGTAAAATCCCTGTGCGGAACAAAAGGTGTTGAAGTCGATTTCGGTGACGCCATTCATGATACCTTCTTTTTGTATCATGGCGTAGGTAGCGCATCCCATGGCGTAACAGGGTGCATAGCCGGGCGAAGCCAGGAAGGTGAAGCATTCCCCGTGCAGGGTTTCTTCCGATAGCCCGGTTTTTTGCGCGGCCCATTCGATGAAGTCGGTATAGGTCATTTCACCCCCATTCACCTTCGTATCGCAAAGGGCCCGTATATACCGGATGACCCGCCAGATATAGGTTTCAAGCTCTGCGCAAAGAACGCCCTGCACCTGGCTTTGCCGGTCATCGCCGTATAAAGCGAGGTAGGCGCTTTCGACGTTATTTAATTTGTCCTTATACAGGAGATTCTGAGCCGCTGCCCAGTATTGATACTCCCGATAGAAGGCCATGCCTTCGGTCATCGGCACCTGAAGAGGAGAGTTGAGGTTGAGCAGCGCTTCTGCATTTTTCGCCGAGAGGACAAAGTTATACCCGTGCGACGCCTCATGGACCAAAATATTGATCATAGTAAGCAGCGAGGTATTCTTCGACTCGGTAAGATACAGCTGAGAGTAGGCTTGAGCTTTATTAAGGTAGTTTACGGCAAAGTCTTCTCCGCCCGTAACCAGGTCGACGAGATAGTCCGGTGTAGCATCGAAGTCGACCCTGTCGCTCGAGCTGCTGGCAATGATGTATTTCTCGCCATACGCTTTACAGGCATCCACCACTTTAGTCATGTATTTCCCAAAGTCCACCGCATACTGCTTGCTGACCGCATCCCAGATTTCCTGCAGGTTCTTTTGATTGGTGATAAAGGGGTAGTTCTTGATCCTATCCGCGATGTCGATGGTCACCGGTAGTTCCAGCTCCAGCCAACCCATGGCGATCGTTTCGATTTCGTCTTTTGTCTGGGGAAGCTGGTAGTAGTTCTGCAGACTTCCCGGATAGCCATATACAGCCGCCGGTCCATATATACGATCCCATTCTTTGAAGATCTTCCAGTACGTTGAAAAGTCCGGCGATTCGAGACCCTTGACAAAAAATAGAGCCTTGTATTTTTCCAGCGCCGATAGAATCGCAGCTATTGGCGCCGCCAGGTCCGGTCGCACATTCTTAAGAGACGCAAGTGTACCGCTCATATAGACTGCGGTATCCAAACATTCTCTTCGGACCAGAATGGTAAAATCCTGTCCCGCCCATTTCTGCGTTTCGAATTCGACCATCCGCTGCACCTGGTCTAAAAAGGATTCTACAAAAGCCGCCTTGTAGTCCTTCTTCAGCACGATATAAAACACGCCGTCCGCAGCCGCATACACGCCGCCCATCCCCGTTCCCGAAGGACCGGCGCCACTGGGACGCGTCATGTCGATCTGTGTTTTAATGCTTACCAGAACTGCTTTTGCGGTGGTGCGGAGTTTTTCGTCGGTGATCTCGCCAAGTCTGGATTCGAGGGCCAAAATCTTTTTCCGCATCTCCATTGCAGCATCAGCGGTTTCAAAGAAAAGGCTTTTTAGTTCTGTCGTGTAGTCGGAGGTATAAGCCATTACCGGGTTATACTCGGACCATAGCTGGACGATGTCCTGGTTCAATTTGCTCATAAGATAAAGTTCGATTGGGCCTCCAAGTTAGCTCAATCCATATCCCGGCAATACCGTAAAAACACCTTTTTTACTTCACCTAAGTATTTTGATCGAGTTGGGGTAAGGGTGATCGTAAAACCACGTGGCTTACTAAGTCTACCTTCCAAACGAAATAGAAAAAGTCATGCGATACACGAGATCATAGTCTCCCATCGCACCACCCGCAAGCTGCGACGAATAGTGATTATACCATACGTTCGGCATAAAGTGCACTCCCTTCATCGGCGTAAAATCCAGGCCCGCAGTAATAAACCGCTCCTTCGCCGTGATGTCTGTCGTCGCCGTCGCCGCAGTAGGTGTGCCGTTACTAGGATTGTAAGTGATATGATAACCGGGCGTTTCATAGCCGTTGGGTGACCCAAGCCCCGCATAACCGGAATACTTACCGTTATCGATTTTGTGATTCGGATTGTAACCATCATAACGGAGGAAGTAGCGAAGCTTGTTGGGAATGATATCTCCATGAATATATAGGGATATCCCCTGCGCCGCGGTGTTGATGGTATCCGCACCACCGTCGTGCTGCGTAGCCTTGACGTCGTCGCGTATGGTGTTGATAAACCCCTCTACTCCTACCGTCAAACCCGGCGTGTTATAAGCGACATACGCCTTCATCATCTGACGGTCGTGATGCCAGCCTGGCTCCCAGTTGAGACGCTGATAGTCCGCGTACAGGTCGACGACGATCTTCTTATCCATAAAATACGCGTATACGTCTCCGTAAAACCATTTGAAGCTGTTGCTCGCCGGCTTGTCGCTGGTTCCATTGGCGACGAGCAGATCGTAACCAAAGTTACCCTTTAGAGGATCGAACTTTCCTTGCAGCCCAACGCCCAGGTCATAGGAGTTGGTTCGGCGAATATCCGCGATGGTTCGTTCTATCGACCGGTAGCTCCAGATTCGTTCGGAGATCAGCGGAAAGGAAGGCGTAGGCTGCTCGCCGACGATCAGGTCGGTACCCTTCCAGATATTCTTCCAGCGGATGTCCGCGTATTTGATGTAGAAGGTTTCTTTGTTGTTGACGAGTTCATCGCCGCTGGCCGTGCCGGAATTGGGTGGGTTGAAGGCGGGAAAATTATCTTCCGCCGCCAGCAGGATCTCCGCGGAAAATTTAGAAGAAATGTTATAATCATACCCCAGATAGATCCGCCGGAAGGCAAAGGCGTTCCTGTTCTTGGGTATGCCTGAGTACTGGTTGTTTCCGCCGCGGTTGAGGGAGTCGCTGTGCGCCTTGACGTAGTAGTCGCCGAAGAGGACGCCCCAGAGACGTCCCGAGCCGGATGCGCCGGCCTTGTACGCGGTATCGTTGTTCCAGAGATATTGTGCCTTTGTAGATAGTGTCGTAGCAAATAAGGATGCGAGCAGCATAGCTCGCCGCAGAAGGAGTGGTTTCATACAAAAGGTTTGATGCAAATACGCATCGAAACGCCGAATGCGGGTCATGATTTACATGACCCGCTGGAATTACTGGATGAAATCGGATTTTATTCCGTTCTTAAATTTTTAATGGGATTGGCGATCGCCGCTTTGATTGCCTGGAAGCTCACGGTAGCAAGCGCGATAAAAAGGCTGAGGATACCCGTTATCGCAAATACCCACCACTCGATGGTGATTCTATATTGATACCCCAACAGCCAGTTGTGCATGACCAGCCAGGCGATGGGTGAGGCGATGACAAAAGAAACGCCCACCAGCCGCAGGAATTCTTTCGACAGGAGTCCCGCGATGTCAGTAACGCTCGCACCAAGCACTTTTCGGATTCCGATTTCTTTTATATGGCTTTCCGCCATATAAGCCGCCAGGCCGAACAGCCCCAGACAGGAGATAAAGATCGTCAGGGCGGCGAAGAGTCCTACGAGCTTGCCTACTCGCTGCTCGTCGGCAAATTTCACCGCGTACTCCTTATCGTAAAACCGCACGTTAAAGGGATATTCGGGATTGAATTCGGAAAAGACCTTCTCAGCCTTTCTAAGATTCTCCGCATAGGAAGGGCGGTCATTGATCCGGAAATTGATGACGCCATAGCCGTAGGCAGGTCCGACGATGATCATTGGCTTCACCGGTTCGTACGGGCTTTCCAGGATAAAATTCTTCACGACTCCCACGACGTGCAGCGTAAACTTACCATAAGTAGTATTGATGGCTTCTCCTACAGGATGTTTGAGCCGCATCTGGGCGACCGCAGCTTCGTTCAGCAGGACCGAAAAGGAATCCGTCTTGTAGGTATCGAGGTCGATGTTCCGGCCTTGCAGGATCTGAAGGTGCATGGTAGTAGCAAAGTCCTTGTCGGCGGAGAAGAGTTTGAAGTTCGACTTGGCATCCGACGGATTACTCTCCTTCCAGCTGAACCCATCCCCGCTACTCCAGTCCTCGGTCATCGGCGCGCTGGTTCTCGCTACGCCCGTCGCCGCTCCGCTCGACAGCAGTCCTTTTTTGATCAGCTCATAGTTCCTGTCGGCTGCGCCAAACTGGATGACAAAAGCTAGATTATCTCTGCGGTAACCGGCGTCCCTGTTCTCCGCAAACTTAATCTGCCCCTGGACGATGATGGTGCAGATGATAAGCGCGATGGCAAAGGTGAATTGCAGCACGACCAATACCTTCCTCGGCGTGAGCAGCGAATTAACCGGCTTGAAGGCTCCCTTCAGCACCTTCACCGGCTGGAAGGAGGAAAGATAGAAGGCCGGGTAGATGCCCGCCATCACTCCCGTCAGTATGATAAACAGCAAGCCATAGACCCAATACAGCGGATTGCCATAGTCGATCGAGATCTTGGCGCCGATCACTTCGTTAAAGGGCGATAGGCTTAGCTGGACGAGCCCCACCGCCAGGATACCCGCAACAAGCGCCAGCATAATGCTTTCGCAGATAAATTGTACGACCAGGGAAGAACGAAGCGCCCCGGACACTTTCCGGATGCCCACTTCCTTGGCGCGCTTCTCGCTCCTTGCCGTGCTTAGATTGGTGAAGTTGATACAGGCGATCAGCAGGATAAAGACCGCGATCAGAGAGAACATTCTCACGAGCTCGATGCGGCCGCCTACAAACTCGCCATTTTCTACCTTCGAATATAACCAAGCATCTTTAACGGCCTGGGCAAAAATCTTTCGCGTCGTTTCTCCCGGCTTGGAATGCTCGATAATAATATTAGCCACCCTCTTATCGAACTCGGCAAGGGTCACCTTTGGCTTCAACGTGACGAAAGTAAATATGTTGCTATTACCCCAGCTGTTGTCGTTTGGATAAAGCTTGTCGTAAAAAGACCAGGGCAACAAATAATCGAAGTTAAAGCTCGTATTACCTGGCAGGTCCTTCATGACACCGGTCACCGTGAGATAGGTGTTGCTATCCACTCGCACTGTTTTACCCAGGGCCTCTGCGTTCCCAAAGAGCTTGGTCGCCAGGGACGCCGTCAGGATAATATTCTTTGGGCTGTTCAGGGCCGTGGATGGACTACCCTTCACCAACGGGAAATTGAACATGTCGAAATAGCCTGTGTCGACAAATTGCCCATGGATGCTAAAGTGTTTGTCCTCATGGGAAATAAGGAAATTGGCGTTTGCGTCATTGATGCGGACCACGCGTTCCACTTCAGGATAGTCCTTTTGAAGCGCCGGTCCCAGCGGCTTACAGGTATTGTTCCAGACAAAAACGCCACCGTTATTCTTATCCCGGTTATTGAGCATGTACAGCCGGTCGATATTCGGATGAAACCGGTCATGCCCCACCTCATTCTGGATCCACAGACAAATGAGGATGGCGGTAGCGATACCGATCGCCAGGCCGGAGACGTTGATAAAGGAGTATAGCGGATTCTTTCGAAGGCTACGCAGGGAAAGGAGAAAATTGACCTTGAACATAGATAACCCGGGTTTGATGGAAATGTACCAAAAGCCCAGCCAATTCTATACTGATTTAAAAATCAATCAATTACAAATACCCTACCGTTTTGGATGTTCGGTTTTGAGACAATCACTGTCCTTCTTTACCATACTCATCCCTCCCTCCATATTGACGACGTGCTTAAACCCGTTCTGCGTAAGCATATAGCTCGCCCGCGGGCTACGCCGGCTATGCGAGCAATAGACGAGTATTTCTTTGTTTTTATAAGCGGCAAGCTCCCCCATCCGTTGCTCCAGCTCCTGGACAGGGACGTTGATCGCGTTTTTTAGTGTGCCGAACTCGGCCTTCCCCTCATATTCATCCTTTGTGCGTACATCCAGGAGAACGAGGCCGGGGTGAGATTTTATATAGTCGCAGATTTTCGCCGGGTCGACAGAACCAAAAGTCACCGACCCGACTTCAACGAGCTTCATATGACACACCGGGCATTCACCGGCCGCATCGAAACGCGTATCGTCACAGCCGTTACCGCAGGGGATGCATTGATATTTTTTCTGTGCAGAGGATGCCAGTGTTCCAAGCATCAGCAGCAGGACAAGGAAATACTTTACCATATTTTTATTCTTTGGTCTTCGGGTTTGAAATTCTTGTCAGTAGGTTGAACGTTGAATGCCTTATAAAACGGCGCTGCGCTCATCAGCGGACCATTGACACGCCACATCGCGGGCGAGTGTGGGTTCGTGTTGACGTACGTACGCATAAACGCGTCTCTTGTCTTCACGCGCCATATTCTGGCGATAGAAAGATAAAAGCGCTGGTCGGGAGTAAAGCCGTCGATCTTGGTGGAATCCTTACCCTGCTGCGTCATCTTGAACGCATCATAAGCTATAGCGATCCCGCCGTTGTCGGCCGTATTTTCACCCAGCGTCAGCGCGCCCTTGATATGAACGGTATCCAGCACCGTAAAGGAGCTATACAGCTCGACCACCTTTTGTGTCTTTGCCCGGAACTTCTCGTAGTCTTCCTTCGTCCACCAGCTTTTTACGTTGCCATCTTTATCGAACTGAGCGCCCTGGTCGTCGAAGGCGTGTGTCATTTCGTGACCGATGACCATCCCGATTCCGCCATAGTTGAGGGCGTCATCCGCTTCGAAGTCGAAGTAAGGGAATTGCAGGATACCCGCCGGGAAGACGATTTCATTTGAAGAAGGGTTGTAATAAGCCGTAACGGTGGAAGGCGTCGTACCCCATTCCGACCGGTCGACCGGTTTGTTCAGCTTATCCAGGTTGTATTGATAGTCGTTCTGGCTCAGCGAGAGCAGGTTTTCGAAGTACTTGGTCCTATCGATCTGCACCTTGTCGTAGCTGCGCCATTTGTCGGGATAGCCGATCTTCTTGGTGATGGCGTAGAGCTTTTCCTTTGCCTTTTGCTTGGTGCTGTCGCTCATCCAATCTAGATTGTTGATCCGGTTTTCAAAGGCCTTTTGCAGGTTGTTTACCAGGTCGAGCACGCGTTTCTTTGCGTCTTCGTTGAAGTATCTCTTGACGTATAATTGGCCCAGCGCCTGACCCAGCTGGCGATCGACCGCTTCGGTCATGATCTGGCGGCGGGGCTTCTGCACGGCCTGTCCCGAGAGCGTCTTGGTGAGCTCGAAGGTGGCGTCTACGAATGGCTTGCTGAGCGCCGGCGCATAGTTCTGCAGCGTGCTTTCTTTCAGGTAGACCTTCCAGTCGTTTATGGAAATGGATTTCAGCAGCGTATTGAGCTTGTCGTAGTAGGCGGGCTGCCCCATGTCGATCGAATCGGTCTTTGCGCCCACCTCGGCGAGGAAAGCTTCCCAGCCGATATTGGGTTGCCGCTTGCTGATCGACGCCACCGTCATCTTATTATAATTGGCGTTGATATCCCGGAGCTCGATATTCGTTTTGTGCGAGGCGGCAATCTGCTTTTCGATGCCATAGGCAAGATCGGCCTGTTTGGCGGCGGTAGCAGAATCCGTACCCGTCAGCTGAAACAGGGCGCTGATATATTTCTTATACGCCTGCTGGATGGCAATCGTAGACGAATCCGTCTTAAAATAATAGTCGCGCTCAGGCAGGCCAATGCCGGTCTGGGCGGCATGCGCGATATTGATTTTACTATTCTTGTTGTCGGGCCCGACGCCAAAGCCGATGAGGAGGGAATTACCCGATTTCAGCTCGACCGCCATGTATTTAATCAGAGACGGCACGTCGGTAATAGCATCGATGCGAGCGAGGATGGGCTTGATGGGTTCGTATCCGCGCTGGTTGACGGTGTTGGTGTCCATGCCGGAGGCATAGAAGTCGCCGACTTTTTGGTCGATAGTTCCGGCAGCGTTCTGCGCTTTCGAGACGCTGTCCAGGATATTTTGGAGGAGCTGCTTCTGGGGGATGTTGAGGAACGAGTAGGAGCCCACACCAGATTGGTCGGCAGCGATTGTCGCGGTGTCGTACCAGCGGCCGTTGACGTAGCGGAAGAAGTTGTCTCCGGGTTTGATCGAAGAGTCGATACCGGCGACGTCGACAAAGGTTTTCTTCGGTGTCTCGTTCGGGTTAGTGCCACAAGCGGCTAAAAAACTTACAGCAAGCAATGTATAAAGAAATTTGCACATAAAACAGCGTAATTTCTTTAAAGATAGCGATCTTTTCAATTACAGCATTTACCTTTAATCCCATGCGAGTAACCGAATTCGATATCAAAAAAGCGCCTGATCAGCATGCTGCTGGACCACATCATCATGTGCTTTCTCGTCACCATCCTCGCAGCTCCAGCCATGATTATCAAGATCATGACCGTGACGCATACCAACAAGCCCGAGGCATTCCTGCAAATAGGTCTTTGGGAAATCTTTGCCTTTTCCTTATACTTCAACAAAGATATCTTCCTCGGACGCAGCATTGCCAAGCGCATCCTCGGCTTCCGCGTTATAAACAACAAAACCGGACAAACAGCCGGCCCCCTCCGATGCCTGGTCAGAACTGTACCCTCATCACCCGATGGAGCTGTTCATGAATTTCATGCTTTCACAGCAGCGCGGATAATTTTGTTTCCCCTTTTCCTGATAGAGCGACTAAACGCAAAACAACTATCATGAAAAAACACATTTGGCCCGCCTTCGCCTTTATCACCCTCGCCGGCTGCAACAATGCCGCACCTTCATCCGACGCCACGCCTCCTACGATCTATCTGTTGAAATGGGAACGAACCGCCGCGGGAACCCAAGGCGCACAAACCCAGATCAAACCCGGCGGTACCTTCACCGTCCCGCAAAGCTGGCTGGGCCTCAACGGCGCAACCAACAAAGCCGATATCCGGATTTACGCCGACGATAAAGAGGGAGTAAGCCTCCTCGAAGTAACCGGCGCCTCGCGAGGCGTCTGCTCCACAAACCCCGACCGAAACGGCGTAATCTATACTTCATCGGGCGCGCTCAACGCCTCTTTCCCCACGCAAACCGAAAAGACAAACCCCGGAATCGTAAGACTCTCCATGACGATTCACCTCGACGGCTTCCTCGCCGACGGCTCCTGCGGCACGCATCAGTTCGCCAATATGCCCAGCAGCCAGCCCTTCTTTCTGAATTCAGGAACCTGGACCATCACGGCTCGTGCGGCCAATTGCTGTGGCGGCATCACCAACGCCACCTTTACGATCACTGTCCAATAGCCCCGCCGCAGCAGCCCGCGCCCATGATCAACAGCTCTTGAAAAAAGTCCTCGTCTCCAGCTTCTCTTCCAGCTGCTTCGCCGTCGGCGTGATCGACAGCCCACCCAGGTTCGTACACCGCAAGGTATTCGGTATGCTATGCCCAACCGCATCCATCGCAGCGATGACTTCATCGAGCGGAATGAGATGGTCGTAGCTGGCAAGCGCCATATTCGCACAGGAAAGCGCGTTGCTGGCCGCCAGGACGTTCTTCCCGAGGCAGGGCGCTTCGACACGGTTAGCAATCGGGTCGCAGATCATCCCAAGCGAGTTTTGAAGCGCGAGAGAAGCCGCAGAAAGCGACTGGGCAAGGCTTCCGCCGGCCAGCCAGACGATGGCCGCCGCCGCCATACACGCCCCGGAGCCGCATTCGGCCTGGCAGCCGCCTACCTCTGCAGCGAAGGTCGCGTGGGCCGAAATGAAAACGCCGATCAGCCCCGCCGCCAACATCGCTTCCACCATCTTGTCCTCGGAGAGTCCCAGCCCTTCCGCCACCGCCATAACGGCCCCGGGCAACGCCCCGCAGGAACCGGCCGTGGGAGCCGCCACGATGACGCCCATCGAGCTTTTTACTTCCATAATAGCAGAGACGTAGAGGATGATCCGGTTGAGGATGTCGCCTTCGACCAGCTGCCGGTTGTCCATCCTTTCCTTGAAGACGACCGACTGGCTGCCCAGGAGACGGTCTTCGTATTTCGTACCCTCCAGCCCCTTTCGGATCGAGCCGCGCATAATCCGGACGATGTCGCGCATCTTTTCGAAGACTTCCCCGCGGGAAATGCCGCCGCGTGCGCATTCATAGTCGACGGCCAGCTCCCAGAGCGGCTTCTCGCCCCAGGCCAGCATTTCTTTACACGTAAGAAAGGGTATGGCCGTATCTTTCGATGAAAGTACCGGCAGCACCGGCGCCAGCCGCTGCACGGCCGTCACGCCTTCCAGGGCGAGCAGCTCGTCGAAGGAAGCATCGCTGATCGCGTTACGCGTACGGACTTCCAAAAAGGGAATGCCTCCCTCACGGACGATGATTTCCTCCGGCTGCAGGATCCGGTCCACGTATCCCGTAAGAGGCGCCGAAGTATAAACAAGCGTGACATGATAATCCCCCGCCATCGACACCTCCGTACCGTCGATCCGAAGCACTTCTATCATCCCGCCGCCGGTCGAGATGGCCGTCAGCGTATGCACCGTGTCTCCGTCGTCGAGGGTCAGCTTGTAGGTGTTCGGGTGATCAAAGCCAATAGGAGCAATGACGATTTCGATGCGGATGCCCGCGGCTTCCAGGAAGGAGGCCGAGTCGGGAAGCCGCTCGTCGTAGGCTTCCCACCCCAGCAGTCCACCGAAAAGACCCATGTCGGAGCCCTGGCTTTTGTGCGTAGTCGCCAGCGACCCGTCAGGATCGAATTCCACAAGGACATTCCTGATCCGGCCGCCCATAAGGTCACGGCACAGCCGGCCAATCCGCAAAGCGGCCGCGCAATGGGAGCTGGAAGGCCCTCTCATGACGGGGCCGATGACGTCGTTGAAGATGCTTGGGAAGGTGGACATAGTGGTTGATTTATTGGTGAGGAAGGTTGTACAGGTTGTTTTTCCAATACCGCTCCATCGTCTCTCGCAGGTGCAGCGAGGTGTTCTCCCGCTCGTAGATGCCGTGCGATCGCATGGGGTAGGACATCATGTCGAAGAGCTTATTGTTTCGTATCAGCTCGTTGACGAGCATCTCGAAGCTCTGGTAATGTACGTTGTCGTCGCCGGTGCCGTGGATGATCATCAGCCTCCCCTTCAGACCCGCGGCGAAATACAATGGCGATCCATCGTGATACCCTTTGGGATTGTCCTTAAGCAAACCCATATACCGCTCCTGGTAGGTCGCGTCATAGAGCCGCTGATCGGAGACGAAGGAAACGGCAAGTCCGGTTTTATAGATATCGGGATAACGAAACATACAGTTAAGGGTCATCTGTCCTCCTCCGCTCCATCCCCAGATGCCGACTCTTGCCGTATCGATGAAGGGATATAGGTTGAATATTTTGAGAGCGGCCCTGCTCTGGTCCTGCGACGCAAGCAGACCGATCTGCCCGTAGATGCTCTTCCGCCACGCCCTGCCGCGGGGTACCTTCGTCCCCCTGTTGTCAATGCTGATAACGACGTACCCCTGCTGCGAAAGGTATTGATGCCAGAGGTCCTCGCCCATCCAGGCGTCTTGTACCGTAGAGCCGGCCGGCTCGCCATATACGTAGAAGACCAGCGGATATTTGCGGGAAGGCTCGAAGCCGGCGGGTTTGATCATCCAGGCGTCGAGGACGACGTCGCCGATATCGACTTTAAAAAACTCTTTTTGCGTCAGGTGCAGACGCGCGACTTTTTCCTTGAGCGCCTTGTTATCTTCAAGGACGCGTATTTCCTTGTGATCGGGAAGACTGATCAGCGAGATCTTGTCCGGAGTAGAAGCATTGTTGAAGGTCTGAATACCCCACCGCGCATCAGCGGAGAGCTGGTAGCTGTGCTGCCCCGCTTCACCGGCCGGCGTGACGCGCTGTGCGACGCCCTTTCCGTCGAGACGGCTCCGGTAGAGATAGCGCTGGGTATAATTCTCCGGGGAGGCTATATAATAGACATAGCCGCCCGCCGGGTCGATACAGCTGATGCTGACCACATCGAAGCTGCCGTTCGTGATAAGCTGCTTTTCCTTTCCATCGCGCGAAACTTTGTAGAGGTGGAGCCAGCCGTCTTCTTCGCTGGTCCAGGTAAAATATCGATCCTTGTCCAGCCATTTGATGTTGTCGTGGACGTCCAGGAAGGCGGAGTCTTTATCGGTGAGGATGTTGCTGAGCTGCATCGTAAGAATATCCCCCGTCCAAACTTTATTGGTATTCTGCGGGCGATTAAGCTGCTGGATCATGACCTGTGTCGAGCCGGGGATAAAGTCCATCCGCGCCAGGTAGTGGTCGCGCGGGTCACCCGGAACGTCGAACCATTTCGTGACGCCGCCTTCCGCCGGAACGACGCCGATTTTCACCGCAGAGAGGGTCGTACCGACCTTGGGATAGGGAAAAGGAATAGGGCGGGAGTAGATGGAGTCGATGTTATTGATCAGGTAGAACGTGCCCGTCCCCTTTGTATCGGACTGCCAATAGGCGATGTATTTTCCGTCGGGACTCCATCGAAAGCCGTCGCGGCAGTCGAGCTCTTCCTCATAGACCCAGTCGAAGGTGCCGTTGATGATGTTCCCGCCGCCGTCGTGGGTAAGCGCGGTAATCGTACCCGACGCCAGGTCTTCGACATAAACGTTCCATCCGCTGGAATAGGCTACGCGGGTGCCATCGGGCGAGAATTTCGCAAATTGCAGGGAGCTCGTTTCGAGCGAGCGGCCCAGCCTCGAGAGCTTGCCCGTAGCCAGGTCGAGCACCCAGTAGTCGCCACGGGTGTTGTAGCGCCAGACCCGCTGGGTATTGGTAAAGACCAGGAGCCTCGCGTTATCCTCCGACCAAACGTAGTCCGCTATGCTCAGCGGCCCTGTCTGCCCCGGCGGAATCAGCCGGTTGGCAGCCACGACGACTTCCCGGCTTCCGGTGCGCGCGTCATAGCGAACGATATCCCTTCCACCGTATTGAGGGTTCGGTTCGAGGGAAGAGTAGCTTTTATTGTCTTTCATCCAGCGGACCGGCCCGAAGCGCTGCTGGACATAAGCGCCGTTTTTAAAGATACCCGGCAGGGTCAGGGAAGTCTCTTGCGCGCGGGTGGGCGCAAGGGCGATAAAACACAGAAGAAAAAGAAGAATACTACGCATGTCTGTTTCCGTTATTGATTGAATCGAAGGGTATATCTTTTACCTTTTGTCGTTTGAAATTCAAGGATGCCGTCGGTGGTGAGCTTCGAAGGCGTCTTTTTCCCATCGGAGACGACCTGCACATGGCCGCCCCCCGCAAATACGCGGCAAATACCGCCCTGCAGCGACAAGATGCCCGCCTGCTGAACTTTTCCGGCAGACCACTTCAAATCCACCTCGAAAGCCCCGCGGGCCTTCATGCCGCGCATCTCACCGTCTTTCCATTCGGCCGGAAGCGCGGGCAGCAGCTCGATGTATCCTTCGTGCGACTGAACAAGCATCTCACCGATGCCGGCAGTAATACCCATCGTAGCGTCCACCTGTACGGGAAAGCCATGCTCTCCGAAGAACTGCATGTTGGAGGCATCCCTGAAATAGCCTTTCATGACGGCGTAGGCATGGTCTCCGTCGTGCAGCCTCGCCCAGAGCGGTACCTTCCAGGCTCGGGACCATTCCGCCGAAGAATCGCCACGCTGGATAAGCAGCTTCCGGCAGGCGTCGATGTATTGCGGCGTCTTGCGCATAGAAAAGACGTTTCCGGGATAGAGTCCATATAACGGGGAGAGGTGACGATGCGGGTGCTCCGTCTGTCCCCAGTCTTCGACCCATTCCTGCAGCGTTCCGTCTCGGCCCGTCTGCGGCGGAGCCAGCCGGGCCCTCGCCGCGTCGGCCTGGCCGGCCATCTCAGCGTCCGCGTGGAGAATACCGCTCGCCTGCGAAAATTCGGCGAACAGGTCGGTCAGGATTTGCATATCGATAGATGAGCCGGCGCAGATCGAGGTGCCGGGGAGGAACGAGCCCGTTACCTCGTCGAAATAGCGCTGGTTGCCCGGACGGGCGGGAAAGTTTTCGGGGGACGTAGAGGGATTCGTCACCAGCCATTTTCCGTTAGGGTGCGGCACGAGGAAGTCGAGAAAGAATTGTACCGAGCCTTTCAGGATGGGATAGACGTCGCGAAGGAAGGCGGTGTCTTTCGTATAAAGAAAGTGCTCCCAAAGATGTGTGCAGAGCCAGGCCCCGCCGACGGTAAAGGTTCCCCAGGTAGGCCCGTCCATGGGAGCGGCCACGCGCCACAGGTCGGTGTTCTGATGAAATACCCACCCCCGGCAGCCGTAGTGCTCTTTGGCTACCTGCGCCCCCTGGTCGGTGAGGTCCCTGATCATTTCGACCAGCGGCCCAACGCACTCCGAAAGATTGGAGGACTCTGCCGGCCAATAGTTCATCTGGGTGTTGATGTTGGTGGTGTATTTCGCATCCCACATCGGATTGGCGTTGTCGTTCCAGATGCCTTGCAGGTTGGCTGCCTGTGTACCGGGCCGTGACGAGGAGAGTAGCACATAACGGCCCATCTGGTAGGCGAGCGCAGCCAGCGACGGGTCGGAAGCAGCTCCCGACTTTGCTTTTCGCTGGTCGGTGGGGAGGAGAGAGGCCGCCGTCGCCGGCAGCCTTAAATCCGCTCTGTCGAAGTAGGCTCCATACTCCCTGATATGCTCCTCCCTGATTTTTGAATAAGAAAGGTCTTTGATCGCCGTCCAGTATCGCTCGACCCGCTGGTGCTGGTCGGCGCTTACGTCGTGATAGTTGACGAAATTAGTGGCCGCAAGAAAGTACAGGGTGACGGCATCGGCCCCGCGGATGACGAGCTTCGCGTCTTCTACTTTCATCGTGCCGCCTTCCGGAACGGCCTTGATCCTCGCTTCATAGCGCAGCCTTCCTGTAACGCCCAGGTAGTCGGCGGATTTGCCGGTAGTGACAAGCCCATCCTGGCCAAGTCCATCCATCTGGAAATAGTCGGTGGCATAGTTGGAATGGGCCTGGTTGCGCACGCCGCGAAGAACGGCGGTGACGTCGATGCTGTGCGGCTTGTCCGCGGTCAGCCGCACAACGATCACCTGCCCCGGCGCGGAAGCGAAAATTTCCCTCCGGAAAGTGACGCCGTTCGTTTCGTACTGGACACCGGTAATGCCCGTACGAAGGTCGAGCCAACGTTTGTAGGCGGTAGGCGTGCCGCCATCCCCAGCAAAAAAAAGATGCAGATTAGCCAGCGCCTGATACTTCTGCTGCTCCACCGGATAGCCCATCAGCTTCCGCCCAAAAAGCTCATGTGCCTTGTCGAACTGTCCTTCGAACACCAGCTTCTGCACCTCCGGCAGGCTTTTAGATCCCCCCGGCACAACGGTCGAGTAGGGCCCACCCGTCCACCAGGTGTCCTCGTTGAGCTGAATCCGCTCCTCCCCGCTGCGTCCGAAGACCATAGCGCCAAGACGTCCGTTGCCCACCGGCAGGGCGTCTTCCCACCGGGCCGCCGGAGCCTTATACCACAAATACGTGTTCGGATCGAAGCTTTCCTGCGCCCTCAGCAGCAGCGGAAGGCAAAGCAATGTCGCAAATATTGTCTTTTTCATTGTCTTGTCTTAGTGCACTCCCGTGCGCGTGTCCCACCACATCTGCTGGCCCCAGAATAGCTGGCTGGCAGCGTCGATGCCCGTGAGGTGAGGGTTGAGATTAGCCGAGTTCAGTTGGTATTCGTTCTGAGGGTAAGGATAGCGGAAAGCCGGCCGGTTATGCGAGCCTTTATAGTCGTAGGGAATGGCTTCCATCAGGGGGACGTCCGTTCTCCGTGCTTCAGCCCAGGCTTCGCTGCTCTCTTTGAAGAGGGCTATCCATTTCTGAAGATAGATTTTTTTCAGATCGGATGCGTCACCCGACCAGGCTACCCCGGGACCGGCAAGATAACCAGCAGAAACGGTGATACCATTTTCGGCAAGCGAGGCGGTGACGGCCGCTTCATACGCCGCACGCGCATCGCCGGTCACCAGACCGCGCGAATACGCTTCGGCCCTGATAAAGGCTACTTCCGGATAACGAAGGAGGGGAGAGAACCCCGCGGCCACACCGGCGAATCGCTTGCCCGGAGCAGAGACGTCGTTGGCGGTAAAGTCACTGTTGGGACTCCCCATCTTGTACCCCCTGTAGGCCCCGTCGGACAGCGCCGGCACACCATAGGCCGGGAGGCGGGGGTCGTTGAATTTTTTGAGCGTATCGACCAGGTTCGCACAGAGACCGTAGTCGTTCCTCCTGGACAGGACGAGGAAGGAATACCAGGGTTCAACGTAAGGAGCCACACCCGGCCAAATCAAATTCGCATCATCGTCGTTGCTTCCCATCACCGGATAGGTCGAAGGATTGCCCAGGATCTCCGTCAAAGTCGCTTTCGCCCCCGCAGCATCGACATTGGACATCCGGATGGCGACACGAAGACGAAGCGAGTTGCAGAATTTCTTCCACTTGTCGAGGCTTCCGTTGAAGAGGATATCACCGCTGCCCAGCTGGTCGATGGATTTTTCGTTGAAGAGGCCGGCGGCCGTCTTCAGCTCCGCCGCCAGCTGGCCATAGATCTGCTGCTGCGTGTCGTAGGCCGGAGCGACGACGCCGGAGTCTCCCTTCAGCGCCTGCGAATAAGGCATATCCTTCCAGAAGTCGGTCGCTTTCTGGGCGATATAGACTTTTAGCGTCAGAGCTGCTGCCTGCATATTTTTGTCGCCGTCTGCCGCAGCGGTATTGATGACCTTTTGCAGGTCGTTCAGGGTATGGTAGATAGTCGACCAATGGCCCGTAACGATGGCGTCACGGTATTCGTAAAAGGCGCCTATCTGGAAATAGCAGGTCTGACCGGAATAGGTGCCGGCGTAGAACATGCCCAGACGCTCGCCTTCCAGGGTGTTGGCGATAGCATAGATGGAGTTACCCAGTATATTGGTCTCCGGCGCCACCGTCGGAGCGTTGGGGTTGACGTTCATTGCGTCGAATCGCTTTGTGCAGGCTCCGAGGGTCAGCAGGGCCAGGCAGCAGAGGATCCTTATATGTTTATTCGTGTGCATGAAAAATCGTTTCAGGTGATCAATTGTTTATTGTCAGAAGCTGACCTGCAGCTTTATCCCCAGGCTCCTCGCGGGAGGAATCTGGAATACCTCGATGCCCACGCCGCTATTGGTGTTGCCAACGCCGGTTTCCGGGTCTATGTGCGAGGTATTGGATTTATCGGTATATAGCAGGGCCAGGTTTCTGCCCACCAGGGATAGGTTGGCGGATTTGAGCGCCTTGGGATTTCGTATCGGAAACGAATAGCCGATAACCAGTTCGCGCAGCTTGATATAGCTGGCTTTGAAGACGGCCGGCTCCACGATGCTCCAGTTGTAGTCGCCGTGAAAGTAGTCGTATGCGGTGACCGTCTGGGTATTGGGCTTTCCGTCCTGCGTAACGCCGGGTACGATCAGCCCTTTTTCGCGGACATTGCCGTCGACGGTCTCCTGCAGAACGCCGGTGATCCGGTCGTGCCAGGCAGTGTAGCTGAACATGTCCCCGCCCCAGCGGAAGTCCACCAGGAAGCTGGCAAACAAGCGGCGATAGGAGAATTCGTTACTGATACCGCCCGTCCACGAAGGAGTGACGTTCCCCAGCCGGAGATTGGCGGCCGGCTGCGGCAGTCCCTTGGAGTCGACGATGATATTGCCCGAGGCGTCCCGCAGATAGCCGCCGCCGTACATTTCGCCCCAGGGCTTGCCGGGTACGGCCTGTACCTGTACATTGACGTTAGGTCCCAGGTTGTAGGACTGCAGGTCGCCATAGAGCTTGTTGACGCGGTTGCGGTTGCGGCCCCAGTTGATGGTCATGTCCCAGTTGAGCCCCGGGGAGGACTGGAGGATCTTTCCGTTGAGCATAAGCTCCACGCCCCGGTTTTCGATTTCGCCGGCATTGATGAGCATCGAATTATAGCCCGACGGACTAGAGATGTTGACGGACATGATCTGGTTTCTCGTCTTCGTATCGTAGTATGTCATGTTGAGACCGAGGCGGTCGCGCAGAAAGCGCAGCTCGGTACCGATTTCCATGGAAAGGGTCTTTTCCGGCTTGAGGTTGATCGATGGAATGGTGTACGGAGAGGTGAAGAAGGCAGTGCCGTTCCAGGGGCTGGAGCCGGCGGTATAGACGGCACGGGTCTGGTAAGGATCGGTGTCCTTGCCGACCTGGGCCCAGCTGGCGCGCAGCTTGCCGAAGGAGAAGGTATTCGACCGCAGACCGAGGGCGTCCGAGAAGATCCATCCCGCGCTGACCGAGGGGTAAAAGTAGGATCGATTGTCCGCCGGAAGCGCCGAGCTCCAGTCGTTGCGGCCGGTGACGCCAAGGTAGAGATAGTCTTTATATGAGAGGTTGAAGGACCCATAGACGCTGTGCATTTCCTTTTCGCTTCTGTACATCGAGGTGGACGCCTGTCCCTTTACATTACCGATGGTGTACAGGTCGGGGATCGTCAGCTGCGAAGCCGCCAGCGACATATCGCGATAGTTGGCGTGCTGGTAGTTGGCCCCGAAGATTCCGTCGATGGAGAAGTCGTGCCCCAGCCGGTGGTTGAGCAGCAGCATCCCGTCGACGTTGGTCTCGCTGCGGAAGATGGACGTCTGGCTGAAGGCGCCGCCGCTGGTGCTGAGGATGGAGCGGGACTGGGTGATGTTCAGCCTGGATTCGTTATAGAAGTCCGTGCCGGCCCTGGCCCGGACGGAGACCCAGTCGTTGAGCTTATAGGTGACGTCCAGGTTCCCGAAGAGCCTGTGCCGGTCGAAGCTGCTGGTGTTGTGCATAGCGAGATAGGGATTGTCCCACCAGTAGTGCTCCCAGCTATAGGGCAGACCGTTGGCGTCGTTCTTTTGCCAGTTGGCTTTGAGCGGAGCCATATCCACCTGCCGGCCGAACCAGGCGAAGATGAATTGCGGGTTGTTGTAGGAGTACTGACCCGCGCCCAGGTTATTGCTCCATTTATCGATATAGGAGACGTTGACCTGCGCGGTGAGCCGGTCGATGGGATGTATCTCACCGCTGAAGTTGAAGGTGTTTTGCTTGAGGTCGGTATTGGGGGTGATGCCCTGCTGGGTCATGTTGGACAGGGAGAGTCTTCCCGACGCCTTGTCGCCGGAGGCATGAAGGGCGATATTGTTATCGGTGATAAAGCCGGTCTGGAAGAAGTCTTTGACATTGTTGGGATGGGAGACCCAGGCCTGATCGGGACCGGTGAACTGGTCGAGCTTCAACCCGGCGTCCAGCCGCGGCCCCCAGCTTTCCTGCGACATGTCGTTTACGCCTCCTCCCCTTCCGTCGACATAGTTGTAGCCATATTGTTTCGAGTAGTCCTGGTAGGTCATCTGCGGCTGGTTGAGCTTCCATTCGTGCTCGCTGCCATAGTACCCCAGTCCGTAGGAGTTTTGATAGTCGGGCAGGATATAGACCTTGTCCATGGTGGAGGACGTGGAGAGGTCGACGCCGAATCCGGATTTGGATTTACCGCTTTTCGTCGTGATGAGGATGACGCCGTTCGCCGCCCTGGAGCCATAGAGCGCAGCGGCATTGGCCCCTTTGAGGACGCTGACGCTTTTGATATCGTCCGGATTGATATCGGAGATGGCGTTGCCATAGTCGGTAGCCCCATTGGGGTTGACGGCCGAGGAGGCGTTGCTGATCGGGATCCCGTCTACGACGAAAAGAGGCTGGTTTTCACCAAAGGAGTTCGCGCCCCTGATAACGATTCTCGAAGAAGCGCCGACCGACCCCGAGGAGCTGGTCACCTGGATGCCCGAGATCTTACCCGACAACGCGTTGACGACATTGGCGTCGCGCGTCTTGTTGATAGCAGCGCCGTCGAGCTCCTGTACGGAGTAGGCCAGGGCCCGCTTCTGACGGGAGATGCCGAGCGCCGTGACGACGACCTCACCCATGTTACGATCTGCCGCTTTTAGCCGGACGACGAAAAAAGATTCAGTTCCAATCGGCGTTTCGAAAGGCTGCATGCCTACGTAGGAAACCTGTAGTACGGCGGCGCTTTTGCCGGTCGTCAGGGTGAATCTGCCTTCTGCGTCGGTGGTGGCTCCGCCGGGGTACCCTTTGACGGAGACGGATGCTCCTTCTATCGATTTGTCGCCGTTCTCCGACTGAACCCGGCCTTTGATGGTCCGGGTCGTATCGACAGGCGGAGCAAGACCCGCAGGCGGTCCCGCGGCCGCCGCACGCGAGGCTTCCGCCAGGACGATGGGATTGGGAAAGATGAGCACCGTATTGCCATCCTGTCTGCACCCCAGCCTCGTCCCCGAGAGCAGGAGGTGGAGGGTTTGCCCCACGGTGCGCGTGGCTTTGGGAAGACTGATATGATCGTAGGGGCTGACCTGCTCGACCACATAGGCGAGCCGGATGCCGGAAAGTTTCTCTACTTTATTCAGGGCTTCGAGAAGGGGTTCGTCGTCAAGCCCAAGCGTAATCTTCTTTTCGTTCATTTCCTGGCCATTGCCGTCGATGGCCAGCAGGACCTGCGCCGAGCAAAGGAGAAATGATATAAAAAGAGTTCCGGCTTTCATCAAAAAAGAAATCTGTTTTAGGAGCCGCATGCGGTCGGGGCATGTGCGGGCGGGAAGCAATTTTTGCATAAATTGCAACAGTTTAAAATTTAGTATTGCTCCGTCTTCGACGGAGGATATGACGTTAAACGGGCCCCTCAAAGCTGTCCAGGCGGAAGGGGCTTTTTTTATGATGTTCGGGATGATGTTTACGGCATCATGGAGGAAGATAGATAGTCATAGCAGTTGTGGGTTATATTGTTTTGGTTTTATCTCTTTGCCGCAGCCATCAGCAGCCCGGGCCGTCGATGATGATCCGGCCGTCATCCTCACGGGTATAGTGTGCATTGCTGATGATACACAATACTTCCAGCACCTTCGCCAGCGGCTCCGTTCCATTGAAATAGGCCTTGATCATACAGGACCGCAGCTTCTGATTGCGAAATTCGATGGTCGCGCCATAGCGCCGGTTCAGCACATCGGCCACGTCGGCAAAGGAGCTTTTTTCGAACAGCATGTCCTGTTTGGTCCAGCCGGTAACGACGGACGCAGCGTCGACTTTCTGTTCTTCGGCCAGACCGGAAGGAATCGAATAGGTCATCTGATCGTCCCGTTCCAATACGGCCAGCAGCCGGGTCTCCTTTTCTACTTTTACCTTTCCATTTGTAACGGATACGATTACCCGCTGTGAAGAGGGATACGCCTTTATATTGAAGGCGGTGCCGAGAACGGTCGTATTGACGCCGCCGGCATGGATGATGAAGGGATGGGCCGGGTCGGGGGCTATGTCGAAATAGGCTTCGCCCGTCAGGGATACTTCACGGGTGCTCCCGCTGAATGCCATAGGGGCTTCGAGGTGGCTGCCGGCGTGTAAGGTGACGATACTGCTGTCGGGAAGGCGGTACTGGCGGGTGTAGGCCACGGCGGCGCTGTCGGATTTTTGCTCCGTCGCGGCGGCGGCGATAGTCGGCTGCGGATTGCGGCTTTGGAGCCAGTAAAGGCCAATAACCATGACGCCGATGACGGCGGCCGCAGCAGCGACGCGCGTCCAGGTGAAGAGACGCACAGGCCTGGGCCGGGCTGGCGCGGCCGACAATGCCGCCTTCAGCATCTCCATGCTTTGCACCTCATTGAAACGCTCCCGGCTGGACTGGAAGGTCGTCCAGGCCTCCTCCATAAGCGATTGAACCCCGGTTTCATTTTCTTCTTTGGCAAGCAGCTCCATCAGCTCGGCAGTTTCTTCCTCCGAGGCCATTTCCTCGAAATAGCGATAGAACAGGTATGTTAGTCTGGAAGACGGCATAAGATCGTTTTATATAAGACACCGTATTCAAGCGCAAGGGTCAATAAAAGAGGAAGTTTTTTTTATTTTCCGATCAGCAGTGCGATCAGACCCGGCAGGATGTGTCCGGCATTGGCCCGGACGTATTCCCGGATAGACCGGAGCGCAAGGGAAATATGCCTCTTGACCGTTTCCCGCGAAAGCTGCATCTCCCGGCCGATTTCTTCATGGCTTAATCCTTTCTGACGGCTGAGCAGCCAGACTTTTTGCTGCTGGGGAGGCAGCTGGCTGACGGCGGCATCGACCATTTCCTGCAGCCGCTGCGGGTCGGCGGAAATGTCTCCGGCTTCTTCATCCATTTCATTGATGGCGTGCTGTGTCCACTTTTGGCGCTTCGCGGCTTCTCTGGCGATACTCCGCAGACAGTTGAAGGTATGATTGCGGGATATAGTGAATAGATAGGACTGAAAATTATTGACCCCGGTCAATTGCCGGCGGTGAAGCCAGATCTTGGTGAAGCTGTCCTGGACTATCTCCTCCGTCAGCGGCATCGACCGCGTCAGCAGATAGACGTAATCCGCCAGCCGTTGATGCCAGGCATAAAACAGCTGCGCGAATGCCTGTTCGTCTCCGGCAGCCACCCTGGCTACCAGCTCGGTCTCGATATATGGGGTCTCCAACGGCACGGGCTGCTACTAATGAACCTTGAAAATTGTTACCGCCTAAATTTAGCAAAAACTACCGACCCCGCAATACATCGCCCCGATTCGCGCTGAAAAGCGCGGCTATCGATCGCCAGCGCCGCTAGCACTCGAAAGCGCAGCTAGCGCAGGCCCCCATGCGGCCCCGGCTGCCGGATATAGCTTTCCATCAGCCGCTTGATTTCCTTCACCGGCATATCCAGCCAGCTGATAGCCACCCGGACCTTCCCCGTGGATGTGCGAATGACCAGGTACTCGCTGCTCTTATCCCGCCTGACTTTCCATTCGATGATGGTCGGCCAGAGGATGGTCTTTACTTTCCGCTTGTGGATGGTCAGCGCGTGCGATTCAAAGGTCATCACCGGCGCATTGGCTCGAATCTTCTGTATAATCCACAGCGTGGAAAAGGCGATTATCAGCAGCACCAGGATATAAGTAAGGTACAACGACCACACGGGTGTGAGGATAAAGAGGGACCAAGTCATCATCACGATCATAAAGGCGTTCATAGCGAGAAACGGGTAGAACACATATTTCCGGTACCTGATCTCGGTCGGTGGAAGGGCCATAATAAATGGTTTGTCCACAAATTTAGGCAGGCCCCTTCCCCTACCGCTAACTGAGAACCGCCAACGGCTAAATAGTCTTATCGCTCGAACGCCCCGATATCCGTCGCCCCACTCTTCGTGCTGTCGATCCTCATCCCCGCCCCGATCGCCGGCGAACCCGGCCCTGAACGGAAGTAACGCATCTTGCTCAACCCCTCCCAATTCTTCACACTATCAGGCAATTTGATCATGGGGTCAACCCTTAGCCCGCCCACCTCCTCAGGATAGCTGACAATCTTATTCGCATAGATAATATTATTGAAAAATCGAGAACCCGGACTCTTATCCGGATTGAGGTCGGTGGAAGCCGGAACAGAGTCGTGGACATAATAATAGATATTATTCGCATAGAATCCATCCTTCGGCCATCCACCCCAGTTCTTGGTATAGAACAACCGGTTAGTCGTATACTCCTCATAGCGCTCGGTAGGCCTTGCTACCCCCTGATCCTTATAGATGACATTGTTGTAGCACTTGCTGTTGCTGACCATCCCGGAAAGCCGGATACCATGATGCCCATTATTATAAAATACATTATACCGCACAATAGTCCCGTCGTTAAAACCGCCTGCACTGGCAGGACCGCCCGTAATCAGGATGTCGCCGTATTCATTGTGGTGCGCATAGTTGTACTGAAAAATGGTGCCCTTGGATTTGTAGTCGCTGTCGAAACCCGCTGCATCGGAGTCGCCGGTATTGTAGACGGTATAGCAGGCTTCGTTATACTGCCAGAGGGCATTGTCACAGTTGAAGGTAAAGGAGGCATTGCCCGAAAGCTCGATGGAGCAGCGTTTGAAGAGGTTGTATTCCATCAGCGGCGCGTCGGCGACACGGACGATAAGACCGTCGGACATGGTTTCTTCGAAGACGTTGCGACGAAAAACGACATTCTTGCTGGGTACCCAGTTGGTATTCGTCGTAAGGGTACGCTTGGACCAGGTGGACTGATTGACCGCACCATGTCGTCCCAATCGATAGAACCTGCATCCCTCAACGAGGTAGCCGTTCATATAGGTGGGTGTGTTATTACCGGTGATCTCCAAAGACAACCCCGCGTTTCGCTTGGCATAAAGATCTCCATCGTCCTTACCCTTGTTTCCAACAATGTTCTCTATGTTCAGGTTGCGGAACTGAACGTGCGGGACTTCGCCCATGTCTTCGGCCTGGTAGTATATGCCTCTTCTTATAGCAGGAATGTCCTTCGCAGTTTGCGTGATAGTCAGGTCGGATACCTCGATAAACGGCGTGTTGAAGAACATTAGACAAAAGGATTCTTTGCCTTCAGCATCCAGCACAGGCCTGTCGCCAGAGCTACCATAAGCGCCAATCTTCGTCACCTTCGTAGAAGACGGAATAATCTTGAGAAACAAGGAACCTTTGAAAACGCTGCCCTTTTTAAACAAAACCTGATCCCCTTGCAGCAAGAACGTTGATTCTACTTTTGCCAATGTCTTCCAGGCAGTCGCCGGAGACGTACCGGCGGCGCGATCATTTCCAGCCACCGCGTCGACATAGTAGGTGTTGTTGACTGGCTTAAACGCAACGCCACCTCCTTCGAGAGATAAGGATGGCGAATGAAAATAAGAAACCCCGCCATCACGCTGCTGCTCCCGCTCCACCAGGACCAATATAATTTCCTTCTTACCGATGGCGTTGACGTACGGCGTAATATCCAGCTCCCGCTCTTTATCGACAGAGCTAACCTCGAAACTCCCGATAAAATTAACCCGTGAAGGCCTACCCGTCCAGCTCCCAAACGCAGAATAGACATCAACCAGTTTCGCCGTACTATCCGTCTTCCCAAAAATGCGAAACTTGATACTTTTGAAGCTTCCCCCCTGCCCCGAAAGATCAAAGACAAGATACGTCCAGACCGTCGTCTCCGTTCTCCGAGTATACCGCGTGATCAGCTTATCCGAAGCAGTAGAACCCTGCCCCTTCGGCTCCAGCCGAATCTGCGCCGCCGAACCGTAACCAATGCCGGCAAGCAATAATAATTGAATCAGAACCTTAACCATTAGTTTAATTTTATGATGCGTATTGCGTTTAAAATTGTCCGACCTGAGAGAGCTTCCAAATTCACCGTAATTCCCTTTCCATCCGTCACGTCGACTAAAATCTTTTTGATGATCGCAGAAGCCGTCGCCACCTCGAAATGAGGAAGAACAAGCTGACCGTTTACAAAAACATTCATCACCGAGCTCGATCGCCCACCTCCCACGGCATTGTTGCCAAGATTGTAAACAGACGCCCCCGAACCCTCGGTCAAATTAGCCCAATATAAATACACGGCATATTGTCCGTCAGAAACATCCGCCTTGAAAGCCTGAAGGTCCTCCCGCTGTGTCTGAAAGATGGGATCATTCCCCGTACCCAAAATATTCAGCGGCGAAGAAGGCAGTGACCCGTTCTTGGTCTTCGACCGCACAGCCTTACCCCCGACATACCCCCAGCTCCCGGAAACATAGGGCTGCTCGGGCGTCCAAACAATCCGCGCATCCCGATCTTCAAAATACCGATTCGACCCCAGCATCACGTTCAGTTCGTCTGACCCATAATTCATTTCCGCAAAATCATAAGCCTTGTTATCAATCCTGAGCTCGATCGTATTCCTGCCGTTTGTAAAAGGAACGCCTACCGAAACATAATGATCGGGCAAAGCAACTTTCTTGAAAAAAACGCCATTGTGATAAACGTCGACACTCTCCTGATTCGAATAAATCTTTACCGGCTGAACAGAAGGCCCCGCCCTGTATTTCCACGACTTGCTACCGATATACGCCATCGGACCTTTCGACAAAAATACCCTATACAACAGATAAGTATTCTTCAACCCCCTGTCCAGTGTCGTAATCCCCTTTGTATTGACGTGCGGCACCGCATCCCCCCTCGACTCCGAATAAAAGTCGTTGAGATTCCAGATAGCCCCGCCGGCAATATACGGAGCCGCCAAAATCGCCTTTAAATAATGCTCGTGATACAAATCTCCATACTCCTCCGTAAAGTCGAATCGCTCCGGAGAAAGACTATGTAACCGTTCGTCCACATCCGCACCATACTCCGTGATGATAACCGGCATCGTAGGATATTTTGTATGAAAATCCGCGACAAACCGGTCAAATTCGGAAAAAGTTCCCCCATACCAACCCTGGTACAAATTCCACCCCACGATCATCGGCACCCGCACGAGCCCCGTCTCCTCATATCGCTTCAGCGCCCCATGGAACGGAATCATCGTATACCGCCCCGGGTCCAATCGCCGCAGCAACGCCTCGATAGCCACCGCCTGCCGATTGACTTCCTTACAATACCGCTGGTGCCGAACACTATCACTCGCAAACGGCGGCTTCAGCATCACCTCGTTCATATACGCCCAAATAACCACGGAAGGATGATTGAAGTTTTGCTTTACCATCTCCGTGGCCATTTGCAGCGAGTTTTGCTGGAATTCATCGGTCTCGGATATCTCGTTCACGATGGGTACTTCAACCGACGCGATTATGCCCAGCTTATCGCACATTTCGAGGATAAGCGGGTCTTGAGGGTAGTGCGAGATACGAAGCAGGTTCCCTCCCATTTCTTTTAACAATCGGATATCTTCCACATGAATCTCGTCCGGCAAGGCATTACCCTTGTCGAGATAGGTTTGGTGTCTATTGGCACCCATCAGCTTTATCGGCCGGCCATTCAAAAAGAAACCCGTAGCAGCATCGAACCGGAACCATCGCAGACCAAAAACATTCAGCTGCTGGTCGACTACCTTCCCCGCCTCCATCACGACCGTCTTCAGCGTATACAGCCGCGGCGTATCCGGCGACCACAACAAAGGCTTCCCGATCGTCATCTCACGACCCTGAAAGGAAATCTCCTTGCCATCCGGCGTTATAATACTTTGAACGACCTTTCCCGCCCCATCGACCAGGGTCTCTACTTCTATGACGGCCTTCTCAGCCGATACAGACCTGGTCCGGACATAAACACCATCCGACGCAAAATCACGCAGGGATAAAGCCGACTTCTCCTTAACGACCAAATAGACATGGCGATAAATCCCCCCAAAGAACGTAAAGTCGGCGGTCAGCGGAGGAATAGAAACATTATGGCTATTGTCCACCTTGACGACAACCAAATTCAAAGCCCCCGGCTTTATGTACTTACTGATATCGAACGAAAACCGCGTATACCCACCCTTGTGGATCCCGACGAGCTTATCATTCACGTACAGCTCCGCCACCTGGTTAGCCCCATCGAAATAAAGACTAACCGCCTTATTCGCGGCCGAACTATCGATGTACAAAGACTTCCTGTACCACCCAACACCCCTATAATACCCGGGTATATCATCCACCGCGTCCCTGCTATTCCAGGTATGCGGCAAGTCTACTCTTTCCCAACGACTATCCTCCCCGAGTCTAAACTCCCACCCCTCGTCGATCGTATATTTTATAGTGGCACGGGAAACTATCGGAATAAAACAAAGAAAAATCAAAAAAGCTTTCATCAATATCCTGTTGTTTGCGGAAAATTCTGAACACCCATCGCATCGATCTGATCTTGTGGTATCGGCCAGTTTACATGAATGGGTTTTACATTGAAGCGAACGAGTATGTCGTTGTCTGCGCCATTAAAGTCGGCATAAAAATCCGGGTTAGGACCGAAAGCCGCATCCCGTCCATCGGAAATGCCATAGGTCGCCGCGCTGTACGCAACCGTCGTGCCGGGAAATTTCGTAAAGTCGCCGGCGTACTTCCGCACCTGGTCATACCAAATCCCGTTTCGCTTTAAAAAATCCCATCGCCTGCCTTCAAACGCCAGCTCACGCGCCTGCTCGTCCATAATCATTTGAAAAGTGAGCGGTCCCGTCTCGGGCGCATTACCGGCCCGGGTCCAGGTCTTGTTATAATAGACAAGCGCCTTGACCTGATCGCCCAGCCGGAACCAGGCTTCCGCAGCCAGCAAATAGGACTCAGCCAGCCGGTAGATCATCACGTCCTTGAAGCTGCTGTTGGAGGCGTCCGCATCCAGTGGCTTGCTCCACGCATCGTACATCTTGATGCTGGACGGAACCAGGTTGCGCCGGTCGATCTTGGTGCCGGTTGCGGCTGCTACATCTCTACCATGCAGAATATCGCCCACCTTCGTCTGCACCGGAGCAGCCGTACGATTGGAAGTAGTATAATACGTCTTGCCCGTAGAAGCATCCGTCTTCAGCTGAGCCACAGGAATCGTGATGAGCTTATTCGGATTTTGATAGGCATAGTCGATTTTGTAATACGCCGTGAGCCGCTTGTCCCCAGCCTTATACCGGGACATGAGGTAGCTGTTGGGGAATACCAGCCCCCACTCGCGACCCAGGTTCTCCGAATTATACTTCACCTGGACCCCATTGACGATCTGCGTCATATAGTCCAGCTCCGCGATGATATTGATGTACTGCGACCCGATACGATGCCCCGTGCCGCCGCCCCTTTCTTTTGAAAAGCGCAACGCAAAAAGGGTTTCGCTGGTAGCATACAAATCACTCCTATTAAAAACCTTATCCGGCGTAGCTTCCAGGCGAACCGTATTTTCTGCGTCGATGGCCGCGACCTGGTCGGTCACCGTACCCCAGTCTTTCGCCCAGGCAGCAATCAGCGCCAGCAGGTGGCGCGCGCCGGCCCGCGTAATACGGCCCTGGTCATCGGCAGTCCTCGTCAGAGGAAGCCCGTCCACCGCCCTCTTGGCGTCGTCGTACATGAGCTTAAAGATCGAAGCGCTATCCGCCGGCGTATACTTGAGACTGCCCATGTTTTCCTTGGTCACCGGCTCAGTCGATAAAAATAACCGTGAAAACCGAGACCAAAGTCCATAGTAACAATAAGCTCTCCAAAACGAAGCTTCCGCCACCGTTTGCTTGGACTCATCTCCAAACTTGGCTCCGTAATGAATAATCTCATTGGTCCGTCCAATGATATAGTAACGATGGCTCCAGTAAGGACTATAAACAAGCCCCATGATATTGGAGCTGGGACCAGGCGACGTGTACCGGGACAAATTCGCGTCGTCTCCCGTGGTGAAGTTGCAGAGGTCCGTCGTCCGCTCGTTCCAGGTATAGGCGGAGAGGATGCCATTGGCAGTTCCTTTCGTAACCAGTCCCCTTTCATAAGGATACAAAGCGATCGCCATCTTCTCCAGCCCCTCGGGCGTCTCAAAAAGAGTGGCTGCGGTAAATTGATCTTCGGCCTCCTCCGTAAGAAATTTCTTACAGCTTCCCAGCGTCAGCAAATTCAACACACAAAAGAAAAGGATATATTTTTTCATGACACGTTTCGTTAGATATTTAAAAACTGAGGTTCATTCCAAATGTCAGGTTCCGCGTTTCAGGATAAGCCGACGGTTCCTTCTCGGGACTGTAGGATTTATACTTAGTCTGCGTAAAGATGTTCGTACCTGTCAGATAAAAGCGCAGGCGTTCCATATGCCACCTGGACGTGAGTTTCTTGGGAATCGTATAACCCAGCGTCGCGGAACGAAGCCTGAAATAAGACGCATCCCGATAACCCAGCAGGTTGAAATAGGGCGTAGAAGCCGTGTACTGTGGCTTTGGCGCTTCATTCGACTTGTTATCAGGCGTCCAGTAGTTGACCTTGATCCCATTCAGCTTTGCGTTGAGGCTGCCGCCATAGTTGAAGTCGTAGTAATAAGGATTGTTCTTGATGACATTCTGTACGGTGTAGAACTCGACGTTCATGTCGAGGTTCTTATAGCTCAAAGAAGAATTGATCGTCGCATACCAGCTTGGGTCCAGGTTGTAGATCTTCCGGTCGTCGGTAGTGATCTTCCCGTCTCCGTTATAGTCCTTCACCCGAATGCTGCCCGGCGTGGGAACGGCGTCACCCGCGAGGTACTGGTTGGCATTCGGCGTCTCGCCTTCCTGCCAGATCCCGCCAAAGACATAGTTATAGGCGACATTGATCGACTTCCCGATGAACCAGCCATTGTTTAGGTCGTTGACAGGATTTCCCTTGTCGTCTACACGGCCGTCGATTTTAATGATCTTGTTTTTCTGTGTCGAGATCGAGCCGCCGAGGTTCCACTGGAGGTCGTGCTTCTGTATAATCGTCCCGTTCAACGAAAACTCCCAGCCCGTGCTCTGGGTCTTTCCCAGATTGTCCCAGGTGCTCGTATACCCCGTGATGGAAGGCACGGTGCGCTTGACCAGCAGGTCATTGGTCGTCGTCCGGTAATATTCGAGGGTCGCGCTCAGTCGATTATTAAAGGCCACGAAGTCGGCGCCGAAATTATAAGAACCCGTCGTCTCCCATTTCAGCGACTGGTTCAACAGCTCTGAAGACGGCAGATAACCGATGTTCAGGTCGGCTGCACTGCCGAGGATGTATTCATAGCTGGTGGAGAGACCCAGCGTCCGATACGCAGGAATGGCCCAGTTACCAACCTTGCCATAGCTCACACGCAGCTTCAACAGGTCAATCCAGGTGGCATTCTTTAGGAACGATTCATTGTTGATCTTCCAGGCAAGCGCAACGGAGGGCATTGTCGCCCATTTATTGTCCGCACCAAAGACGGATGCTCCGTCTCTTCTCACCGAAGCGGTCAACAGATATTTATCCATCAGGCTATACTGCAAACGGCCGGCAAAAGAAACCGCATGCGTCCGCACGATGCTGCGAGTTACCCCATTGATTTCCGCGTCGCCCGCGAAGTTCCACTCGAATTCGTCCGATGGAGACTTGATAAAGCTAAAACCGGTGGTCTTCTGCAGGTCCTGCTCGAAGCTTTGGATCAGTGTGAGGTTGAGGTTGTGGCTCTTCCAGGGCATCGGAACCGCGTAGTTGACGAGGTTTTCGATGAGGTAGCTGGACCGCTTGTACCCGGTGATCGAACCGTCGCCGGTTGAACCGGGATATTGCTTGGTCTTATAGGCATCCGTTTCCCGATTATTCGATCGCAGATTCCCGGTGAGCTTGTACGAGAATCCGGCAAAAGGCTTAAAGTTCGCAAACCCCGACACCACCTGGTATTCGTCGGTTTGCTCACTCTTATATTCCCGGTTGTACCAAAGAGGGTTTACGGTTCCAGAGGTGCTTATTTCGCGTAAGAGATTGCCGTTGTCGTCATAGGCCTTTGCCAGGGTCGGAACGGTGAGGATCTGGCTGAACCGGCTGCCGTCGTTTAGCTGGGTCCTGGGCCGGGAATAGGAAACGTTCACGCCCATATTTAACCACTTGGCCACGTTGAAGTCCAGGTTCAATCGCGTGCTGGGCCGGATATAGCCCGAGCGGTCGACCACGCCGTTCTGGTTGAAGTACCCCATATTGAAGGAATACCGGACCTTGTCGGAGCCGCCGCGAATGCTGATGTTGTTGTCGTTTTGAAGAGCGTTCTTTATCATGAGCTTTTCCCAGTCGACGAAATTGCGGCTGGTATAGGAGTCGAGCATGATTTGGTCGTCGAGGATCACTTTATAGTTCGGGTCCTTCAGCGTGCCGAGATTGCCGACACCGTCGTTTAGCTTCGCCCAATACCGTAGCGTCACAAACTCGTCCGGATTATACAGATCGAAGTTCCGATGCGCATTCTGGATGCTGGCATAAGAACTGACGTCGACGTTCACCTTGCCCGGCTTACCGCGCTTGGTCGTCACGAGGATGACGCCGTTGGCGGCACGGGACCCATAAATAGCCTGGGAGGACGCGTCTTTTAGAATGTCGATCGATTCGATGTCGTTGGCGTTGAGGTCATCGATCTGGGGGACGATCATCCCGTCGACCAGGAACAGGGGGGACTGGTTGCTGCTCAGCGAGCGGTTACCGCGGATGCGGATTGTGGCCCCGCCGCCGGGCGACGTAGTATTGGACGTGACGAGGACGCCGGGCGCCTGCCCGCGGAGCATGTCCGACACATTGGCGGTAGGAAACTTTTGGAGCGCCTCCGGTTTGACCGTCGCCACGGAGCCTGTCAGATCCCTTTTACGGGTGGTGCCATAACCGATGACCACCGCTTCGTCGAGGATCTTTAAGGTACCCTCCAGCGAGATCGTCAGCTGAGACTGTCCATTGTACCGGACTTCCTGCGGTTTGAAGCCGGTGTAGGAGAAGAGGAGCATCGCTCCCGGGGCGGCCGAGACGGTAAATTTACCCTCGATATCCGTAAGAGTCGCGCCCCTACCGTTGACACTGACGCTGACACCGGTCAGCGGTCGGTCCGAGCTGTCTTTGACCACCCCGGTCACCTTGTTCTGGGCATGAGCGCAAAGGCCCAGCAGCAGAAGAATCAAAAAGATAGAGCCATTTTTCATATAAGCAAGCTTAGTTTGAATGTAAAGAAGGTACTTTTATTTTAGGAAGGATGGGAGAAAAGTATTTTTCGCAATTCTCACAAAATGAGTCTACAAGACGTACGTTTTCCCGATTTTTTTGGACTTTTATCCTATTCTGGCCCCTTTATTTGACCGAAATTTATAAGATGAGACGATTGCTGTTGTATTTTATCGTGATGATTCCGCTGGCTGCCGGTCTCATGATCGCGCCGAACGCCGGGGCCCAAAGTCTCATTTTCAACCACCTGAAGACCGCCCAGGGGCTCTCCCATTCCAGCGTCAACGCCATCTACCAGGACGAATTCAACCAGGTATGGATCGCAACCCGCGACGGACTGAACCGCTACGACGGTTATAAAATAGAAACCTTTCGCCCCGCCATCGACGACGTAAACGGCATCTTCGGGAACAATATCCAGCGGGTAACCGGCGACAAAAAAGGTCATATTTATATACAGTGTATGGCGGGCCTGGTAACCTACGACCTCAAAAAGCAAAAGTTCCAGGTCATCGACCGGGACAGTATCCGGTTCATCGGCTATGGCAAGAACCGGCTCTGGGTCGGCCGCGAAAACGAAATCGACTACCTCCTCCCCGGCGAGGCGGCCATCCGAAACTACGCCCGCCTGGACCCTTCCATCCATATTACGAGCATCATGGAGGATTCGTTCTCCAACCTATACGTCGGTACCCGGTCCCAGGGTCTGCTGATGATCGACGGCAACGGACGAAGCACGGTGCTGATAAAGGACATCAGTGTAGTATGTACCTATGGGGACAAGCAGCAACGGATTTGGGTCGGCACGCTCAACAGCGGCTTGTATTGTATCGACCCGAAGGGCGTCCTGACCCATTACGTCAACCAGCCGGGCGACGACGAGTCCATTCCCAATAATTATGTACGGACCATCTGCCAGGACGACATGGACTATTTCTGGATCGGCACTTATGGGGGCCTGGCGCGGTTCGACCCCGAGACCCGGAAATTCAAAAATTTCAGATACGCCAGCTTCGACGCCTACTCCATCGGCAGCTCCTCGATCTGGTGCGTGACAAAAGATGCCCACGGCCTGCTCTGGATCGGCACCTTCTTCGGCGGCATCGATATCATCAACCCCGAGTTCTCCTATAATTATTATTACCGTCCCTCCATGGACAACAAGGGGCTGAGCAGCTCGATCGTGAGCACGGTGTCGGAAGACGAAAAGGGGAACCTCTGGATCGGCACGGATAACGCGGGGATGAACTACTTCGACCGGCAGAAGGGTACGTTCGAACACTATACGATCTCGTCCAATACGATCAAATCTACCCTCCTCGACAAGGAGAATAATTGTCTGTGGATAGGGACTCACCTCGGAGGGCTGAACAAGCTCGACCTGACCACAAAAAAGACCACCAAAATCGACCTCCACACGGGCCGTGCTGCAAGCGACAACTATGTCCGCAGTGTCCTAAAACTAGGCGACGACCTGCTCCTCGGGACTCACTTTTCCGTATACGTCTATCACATCAAAACGGGTTCCGCCACCCGCCTGCTCGATACTACGGCCACAGAAACCAACCGGCAGATTTGGGACATGATGCTTAGCTCCGACAGCTGTCTATGGTTCTCCACTTCGAACGACGTGTTCCGATATGACTTAAAAAGGCGGACGCTAAAAAAATACATCTACCCTAACCGAAAAGCAGGCATCAATGAAAACATCACCCTCGCGACCTTCTTCGAGGACCGGAAGAAGCGCGTTTGGGTCGGCTCGGCCAGCAAGGGTGTAGGACTGTATGATAGCCGCGGCGATTCTTTAAAATTCCTAAACACCGGCAACTCCAATATTATCGACAACTATATCCTCGGCATGAACGAATCCCCGATGGGATACCTGTTGCTGGCGACCAATAAAGGGCTGTCTCTTTACGACGTCGAGAAAAACACTTTCTATAATTATTACAACGACTTCTTCCCCTTCGAGGCGCTAAACGAACGAAGCGTCTTCCGATCCAAATCCGGCGAGATCATCCTCTGCAGCGTAAGCGGTCTGCTGATTTTGACCGAGCGCGACCTGATGCTAAAGCCAAAGGACTATGCCATCAACCTCACTGCCCTCTATGTCAATAATAAGCTGATCAAGCCCGACGAAGATTCGAGCATTATCCGGGAATCCATCCTCTACTCCGACAAAATCGAGCTCAACGGCAGCCATTCCGTCTTTTCGGTCGAATTTTCCACGTCCAACTATCTAAAGGCCCTACAGCCTGATATACAATATATATTGGAAGGCTTCGACAAGGAATGGGTGAACATGCACAGCAACAACAACCTCATCACCTATACCAACCTGAACCCAGGCACGTATACCCTGAAGATTAAAGGCATCAACAAGCTCACGCAGCAAAACATCCCCATAAAAGCGGTGCAGATCGTCGTCCATCCGCCGTTTTATAAGATGTGGTATGCGTATGTATTTTATTGTCTTCTCGCGGCAGGGCTACTGCTGCTGATCTGGTATCAGCTTCGGCTACGCACCTCCCTCAAATACGCACAGATCGAAAAGCAGCACATCGAAGAGCTGAACCAGTACAAGCTTCGCTTCTTTACCAACGTCTCGCACGAAATCCGAACGCCGGTGACGCTGATCACCACCCAGCTCGACATGCTGCTGCAACGAACCGATCTTTCCCAATCCATCCGAAACAGACTGGCCAATATCGTTCGCAATACGAACAATCTAAAAATATTGATCAACGAGCTCCTCGACTTCCGCAAACAGGAGCAGGGTCACCTACAGCTAAAGGTCTCTGAAAACGACCTGATCAAATATCTGGAGAATATCTTTTATTCCTTCAAGGACCAGGCAAACTACAAACACATCCACGTTTCGTTTATCCACAGCGAGGACGAGCTGCTAATGTGGTTCGACCCCAACCAGCTTTACAAGGTCTTTGTCAACCTGCTTTCCAACGCCATGAAGTTTACCCCTTCGGGCGGTTCGGTTTCCCTACGAGTCGATCAAAACTCAAACTGGGCAACGATTTCTGTCTCGGACACCGGCGTCGGCATCGGAAAGGAGGATATCGATAAGCTGTTCGACAGCTTCTATCAAGGTCAAAACGTCCAAAACATCGACCCCGGAACAGGCATCGGCCTCGCCCTGGTCAAAAGCATCGTCGACGCCCACGGAGGCACGATCTCCGTACAAAGCAACGAAAACAGCGGGAGCACATTCGCCGTTTCACTGCCGGTCTCCATCACCGCCGCAGAAGCCAGCGAGCCGGGAGAGCCGCAAGGGCTGGAGACACCGGAAGAAGCCGCGCCCCGCTCCGCCACCATCCTCATCATCGAAGACAACGAAGAGCTCCTGGAAGTGCTCGACAATATCTTCCAGCCAGTATACACCGTCGTCAAAACGACCAATGGCGACGAGGGTCTTAAAAAGGCGCTCGAGATAAAACCCGATATCATCCTATCGGACATCATGATCCCCGGCATGTCCGGCATCGAGCTGTGCAAACGCGTAAAGAGCAACCTCGACATCTGCCACATCCCCGTGGTCCTGCTAACAGCCCGAACAGCCGCCGAAAGCAACCTCGAAGGACTGATGGCAGGCGCGGACGACTATATCACCAAACCCTTCAACGCCAAAATCCTGATCTCGCGCTGCAACAATCTTATCAAAAACAGAATCCTGCTGCAAAAGCGATTCCGCACCGCACCCGACCTCGACACCTCGCAGCTGGCCGCCAGCGAGCAGGACCAGGAGCTGCTGAACCGCGCCATTGCCATTATCGAAGAAAACATCGGCAACCCCGAATTCGACGTCAACCTGTTCGCGGAGAAGATGCTAATGGGCCGAAGCTCCTTATTTTCGAAGATCAAAGGAATAACCGGCCAAACGCCAAAAGACTTCGTCGCCACCATCCGCATGAAGAAGAGCCTGGTAATCCTAAAGGAGAACCCGGAGATATCCGTGGCCGAGGTCGCAGGCATGGTCGGATTCAACGATACGTCTTATTTTATAAAATTATTCAAGCAACATTTTGGAGTGACGCCGAAGCAGTATCGACTTACGGTTTAATTTGCTCAACAATCATTCGTTGATTATTTTCATTTTTTATTAGCAATGGCAAGATCACTAAATTGATGAATCATGTAATTTTCAAAAAACTATCCCTCACCTTTTCTTTAAATTCAATAGTATATAATTCCTCTCTCCCTTGAGTTCGATATATGTAAAATTCAGTTGCTAATTCAAAAACAGGCCAGCACATTGCAAAAACAAGCTTCCATTCTTCCATTCTGACATTTTCATTTAAAATCTTTTCTGTGCCTAGGTTTTTCCTATACATATTACTCGCATAGTGCGTAGAATGAGCATATTGAGACAATAATATGTAATAAATATATTTCCTTTCTTCATTTAACGACATTAGCGCTTCCCTTACATTTGGAATTTTAGGGATAGTGTACCCTTTTTCTTTTAGAAGCTTCGACAACTCATCTTTAAAACCTGAAATCATTTCAAATAAATCTTTATATTTATTAGAATCACCTCCCGTTCTATTAAACTCTTTAATCCACTTACTATAAAAATCGCGTTCCGTGCCAAGATGTGCAACATACCTGGCTTCACATTCAAAAACATCTGGCGGATAAAGCATCCAGGCTACTTTTATTAAAGTCTCAAACACAGACCTCGACAACACAAGCGCACTTTGTATATATATCAGGTCTTTTCGTGCCAATTCATTTATGCTTTCCAAAACCCTTATTGAGTGAGTAATATTCAACAAGCACTCTACTTCAAACTCATATCTACCAAAATGGTCATTATTTAACGATCTTAGAAACTGAGAAATGCCAGAGTCTATAAGATCGCATGTGGAAATAATACTTTTAGAGGGCTCGAAAATTATTGGCATTGGTATATAAACTTATGTGGCGAAGATAATTTCAACTAAAAAATTGACTATCAAATAATAAGCCAATCAACTCATTAACTATGGCCATAGTTTTAGCCAAATGAAATAGCTTTTTTTCACTATCTTGCTAATTGTATGGAAGTCAAAACACAACGTCAAAAAGCACCAGCCGTTGTCGTCAGTTATCGTCTAGCACGACCCTACTATCGTGTGCCGTCTCGTTATTTAGGGATGTTCCTTCCGGCTGATCGTCAATTTAAATTAAAGGTAGACCTAGTTTTAAAAGATGCCGGATTTGGTATATACTTTATTTCAGATATTCGTCCCGGATTTCGCACGTCTGGCTCTATATTTCAATTCGTTCTCCCTTCTGAAGGAGACAAACCAATCCATGATGTGGAAATTTTCCTTGACAAGCCCGGCCAGATTGTAGCGCTGATTATTGAAGCAAAACAGGCCCCCACTAAGCGCGCCCAGCATGAAGATCTATCGGTGTGGCTTGAAGATTGGGATTCGCTCAATGCCTTTCATGATTTCCCAATAGAGGAAAACGAAAAACTTGAGGAGTCTAATAGCGGCTTAAGGCTTTACGAATATACAGAAACAGCACACACACTTTTGAATGACGTCATAGCTGGCTATACTCGTTTGGCCTTCCGGGAGCGAAAAAAGGAAATTCCGAACACCGACTTCTTAGCCGAGCTCGACGCCAATAAGATGCTAGCGCTCGACTTACTTCGGCAACCGGAAACGTTTTCTTCTATAGAGAGACTCCTCGAAGTCATTGAAGACTATACACCTATCGCCAGGACCCTGTTCGACTCCAGTTCATCTTCATCCTTAGCTGCTTCATAATGGAAGAATTTCCTGTCTCTTCCAAAGACTGGGATACTCTTTTTGAGATTATTCAAACCGATCGTACAGTCGGTCTTTCTACTATATCCACACCTCACTTTTTTCTGCATGCCGGCCAGCCTGGATGCGGCAAAACCGAGCTAAACAATCTAGTCAGCAAACAGCTGTCGGGCAATATTCTGCAGTGTAATGCCGATACCCTACGCGACTACCATCCGGACGTCGAAAAGATTCTGCGGGAGCGGGAAGTAGATTATCCGATTCTGACATGGTCAGCCGCCAACAGCTGGAACAACGCTCTTATCAAGCTTGGAATGGATCGTCGGTATAACTTGCTGATCGAAACGACCTTGCACAATGCTGACCTGGCCCTTCAGACCTTGAAAAAAATGAAAGAATGCGGTTACACCACAAATTTGCAAATACTTGCAGTCCCCTACCGGTGGAGCTGGCTTGGTATTCACATTCGTTATGAAGCCGTCAAAGCCAGAAAAGGATTTGCCCGTAATGTCTCCGAGGTTGATCATGATAACCGATTTGAAAGCTTAAAGACATCATTGGGTGTCGTTCTGGAGTCACCGCATCTGGATCATGCAGCGATCTATCAACGAAAATTAACCATCGAACCTAATGACTCTACCGCACTGCAGCTGGTTACCGACGTCAAAGCTAAGGCTATCAAGACTTTCTTTGATATTATTGAACAGCCAATGGACGAACAGGAGCGCGGTCTCTTTAAACGCGATTGCACCAGAGTGATTGAATACATGCACATCAGAGAGGCTCCAGCTGAAGAAATCTTTGTGTTCAATCAGAAAGCCGATCGATACTCTCGCTGACAGGGGCAAAAATATATTTTCGAAAATGCGTCGGTGTTTCAGTTAATCGGTTTAACTTTCATTAAGGTCACGAGCTACTACGCAGTGCTGCCATAACCAAGACCACTTGAATAAACCTGCTTCCATATGGGAAATCCAGCAAAGGATTGCTTTCTACGAGGACATGAAAGCCTACACCCAGCTGTACGAGCTCCTCTCGGGTCCCTTATTCCGCTTTTCTTATTCCCTCGTAAAGTCCAACGAAACAGCCGAAGAGATTGTCTCGGACGTATTTATAAAAGTATGGCAGATCCGCAACAAGCTGCTCGAGATCGAGAACCTAACGGTTTACCTGTATACGATCGCTAAGAATTTCTCCCTCAATCATATCACCCAAAACTCCCGCCACAAAAAGCTGCTGCGACTGGACCATCTCGACGTGGAAGTCCTTATCACCGTCGGCGGCCCGGCAGAGCTGTGCATTTCCGCCGACCTGGTCCGTCAGATCCAGCAAGTGATCCGCCAGCTCCCGCCCCAATGCCGGCTGATCTTTCAGCTAGTCAAAGAAGACGGGCTGAAGTACAAGGAAGTGGCTGCCATCCTGGATATCTCTCCCCTCACCGTGCGCAACCAGCTGGCCATCGCCATTCGTAAAATCGGCGAAACCCTCCCCGCCTGGCTGCATCCCAATATGCTCGCGGCCGATAAATTTTCGGCTTCCTAAAAAAAATTTCCACGGCATTGGTACATTTCTATCCGAATGATTGTCTTTGGTGTTAGCGAACGCCTATGTACGAAGATCAATTTTGGTTATTGGTAAGCCTAAAGCTATCCGAAGAGGCAACAGAAGAAGATCTGGCATCGCTCGAGGTCTGGTTGAACAAGTTCCCTGAGAGGAGGGCGCAGCTGGACACGCTCCAATCCTTATGGAAGGAGCGCACCCCCATTCAAACCCCAGACATGCTGAGCCGCCATCTACAGAGGATGAGCGAGCAAACGGCAGCACCATCCCCCATTCCCCGTAAATCGTATAGGTTCATGCTGGCCGTGGCTGCCACCGTAGTCATTGCAGTCGTAAGCATCTACCTGCTAACCGTCAAAAAAAACAAGAGTGAGAATATGGTCATGACAAAACCAGGCTCCAAGTCGAAGGTCATACTCCCCGACGGCTCGCAAGTCTGGCTGAATGCAGACAGCAAGCTCACCTATGGCAAGGATAACCGTGACGTAACGCTTAGCGGCGAAGCCTATTTCGATATCGCCAGGGACAAGGACCATCCGTTTATCATACACGCCGGCTCGATCGAAGTCAAGGTGCTGGGGACCATTCTGAATGTCCGGTCCTATAGCAACGAGCCCGCCGAAGCCGTGCTTATCAGCGGGTCGATAGAGGTCTCGCTGCGCAACAACCCCGATAGAAAAATAATCCTGAAGCCCAATCAAAAAATAGAGCACCCCTTCAAAGCACCAGAGATGCTGCTGACCAAGGCGCATTTTAAACAAGAGGACAGCACCGCGACCGAAATCCTCTGGACTAAAAACAAGCTCGCCTTCGATCAGGAAAGCCTGGAAGACGTCGCGGCCAAAATCGAACGCTGGTACAACGTAAAGGTCACCATCGCCGACGAGAGTCTAAAAAAAACAGAATACAGCGGCGTCTTCGAAGACGAGAGCCTGGAACAAGTGATGGAAGCGCTCCGGCTGACGGGAGATTTCAAATATAGCATCAATAAGAAAGAGATCACCATAACACGATAACCAAAACTGCCATTATGAGAAGAGCTTGTACATAACTCGTCATCATCCATAAAAAACAAAAGCGGAGAATGATTGCGCCATCCTCCGCCGTGTAAAGACAACAGCTGCCCGATTCGGTGCAGCATATCATCATTATAACAAACCTAAGGTATGAAAAAATCCGGATGCGGCGCATCGAAAAATGCGGGCCGTCTGATCATCAAATGCTTACTGATGACGAAACTTGCCGTTTTGCTTAGTATTACTTTATCCTTCCAGACCTTCGCCAGCAGCTACGGACAGGACAATATCAGCTTGCACCTGGAGTCCATGCCGATCAAAAAGGTCTTCAAGGCCATCGAAGGACAGGGCGCTTTTCGTTTCGTCTACAAAGACGATATCCTCCCCAAAAATCCCATCAGTATCAAGGTCAAGCACGCGAAGGTAGACGAGGTCCTTGCCGAAATCCTAGGCAAGACAGGTCTCTCCTGGCAGAAGCTGGGCGAAAACCTGATCGTAATCACACAGACCTCCGGCGAAACTAAACCCCTGTCTGCCGTCAAGGTCACCGGCCGCGTCACCAATGATAAAGGCGAGCCCCTCAGCGGCGTCAGCATCCAGGAGAAGGGCTCCAACAACGGCACCACCACAGCCGAAGATGGAACCTATACCCTCACCGTGACCAATCCCAACGCGACACTCGTCTTTAGCTACGTCGGCTTTGGTGCAAAGGAGTACGCCCTCAAAGGACGAACCACCGCCGACATGCAGTTCAAAAACAGCGACACCGCGTTGAAAGACGTGGTGGTGGTCGGATACGCCACACAGAAAAGGGTGACGGTTACCGGCGCAGTCGTATCGGTGAAAGGGGCCGAGCTCGAAAAGACGCCGACGGTCAATCTCTCCAATTCCCTCGCCGGCCGCCTTCCCGGTGTGACGACGATCCAGACCAGCGGTGAACCCGGCAGGGACGGCTCGGCTATACGAATCCGCGGTACGAATACGATGGGCAACACTTCCGCGCTGATCGTCCTCGACGGGGTTCCCGATATCGCGGGCGGTCTGGAACGCATCAACCCCGCCGATATCGAGAGCATGTCCGTCCTGAAGGACGCATCCGCCGCCATCTATGGCGCCCGGGCCGCAAACGGCGTCATCCTCATCACGACCAAGCACGGGCGTACCGGAAAGCCCCAGGTATCTTATACGTTCAATCATGGCTGGTCTCAACCCGATCGCATCCCGAAGATGGCGAACGCCGTCGAGTACGCCGAGATGAATAATCTGACGAATATCTTCGACCACGTTCCATCCGCGGAATGGGCTACGGCACAGACCGCGCTAAACACCACCGGCAGCTACACCACCGGCGGCACGACCATCGTCCCACCCTTCCCCCAAGCCGACTTAAAGAAATACGCCGATGGCTCCGACCCCTGGGGCCACCCCAATACCGACTGGTTCAAGACCACGCTAAAGACCTGGTCGCCGCAGGTACAGCACATTCTTCAGATCAACGGCGGCTCGGAGAACCTCCACTATTATGGTTCGCTCGGCTACCTCGACCAGGACGGGTATTACAAGAATTCCGCAACCGGCTACAAACAATACGACCTCCGCCTCACGGTAGACGCCAAGGTGAATAACTATATCAGCACCAGCATCGGCCTGCTGGCCCGCGAGGAGTATCGCTTCTATCCCACGCAGAACGCGGGCTCCATCTTTCGGATGTTGATGCGCGGCCGGCCCACCGACCCCGAGGTATGGCCCAACGGGCTTCCAGGACCGGATATTGAAAACGGCCAAAATCCCATCGTCATCACCACGAACGCCACCGGTTACGACAAGGACAAGCGCGACTACTTCCAGGCCAATGGACGCCTGGACATTCAGATTCCCTACGTTCCGGGACTGAAGCTATCCGGTACCGCCACCGTCGACAAGACCAGCCGTATCGACAAGGTCTGGCAGACGCCCTGGTCGCTGTATTTCTGGGACCACGCGACTTACCAGGCCGACGGAAAGACTCCTCTATTAACCAAAAGCGTCCGGTCCACATTTACTTCCCCCCAGCTATCCGATACCAGCGTGACCAACCTGAACATCTTGCTACAAGGCTTTATCACCTACGACCGCATCATCGGCGATCATACGATTAATGTCATGGCCGGTGTCACGCGCGAGACCAATACACAGCAAGACTTCAACGCCTATCGGACCAATTTTATCTCGACTGCAAACGACCAGCTTTTTGCCGGAGGAGCCTACCAGCAGAACGTCGGCGGTTCGGCTTACGAACGCGCCCGTCTCAGCTATCTCGGCCGCGTGGCGTATAACTATAAGGAAAAGTATCTCGCGGAATTTCTCTGGCGCTACGACGGCTCCTATCTGTTTCCCCCGGCGCATCGATTTGGATTTTTTCCCGGTGTACTGGCGGGCTGGCGGATTTCCGAAGAAGATTTTTGGAAGAAGAATATCCCCCTCGTCAATTACCTGAAATTAAGAGCATCCTGGGGACAGATGGGGAACGACCAGGTCTTTTATACCAATCCCAAGACCGGCGTGACTTCCCTTCAGGAGTATCAATACCTCCAGACCTATGGCTTCGGCAATTATGTCATCAACGGACAGGGCGCGACGACACTGGCGGAAACGGTGGTGCCCAATCCCAACTTCACCTGGGAAGTCGCCAACAATACCGACGTCGGAATCGAGGGACAATTGCTCGACGGCAAGATCAACTTCGAAGCCGATTATTTCTACGACAAACGGACCAAAATTCTCTGGCAACCCTCCGGCCTTACTCCCGCCTCCAGCGGTATCGCCTCCATCCTGCCCCCCGAGAATATCGCCCGGGCGCAGAACAAGGGTTATGAATTTTCCGTCGGCTACAACGGCCAGGCAGGCGGCGTGAAATTTTCCATCACCGTCAACGGCGGCTACGCCAAGAACAAAATCCTATACAGAGACGGAGACCCCGGTCTTCCAGAATGGCAAAAGGCCACCGGTCATCCCTTCGGCGCCGCAGGCAGCGTCAGCGGCGGCGCTGCATTCCTGGCCTATCAATACGCGGGCGTCTTCCGCGATGCAAGGGACGTGGCCGCCAATACGCTCGACTATTCGGGTGTAACACCAGCCGTAGAGCCGGGCGACATGAAGTTCAAGGACGTCAACGCCGACGGCAAGATCGACGGCAACGACATGGTCCGGCTGAACAAGACGCAAGACCCAACCTTTACGGGCGGCGTCAACCTCCGGGCGCAGTGGAAGGGCTTCGATCTGTCGGTGCTGTTCCAGGGCGCCAAGGGCGGGCTGCTCTATATCGCCACCGAATCGGGCGATATTGGTAATTATCTTCAATACAGCTACGACCACATGTGGACGATCGACAACCCCAGCAGCATCGACCCGCGTATCACCAACCGCAACAATACATACTATACCAATACGTCTACTTCGACCTCGCCGGGCTGGAACACTTACTTCCTTCGCCCCAGCGATTATTTCCGGTTGAAGAACGTAGAGCTCGGATACAACGTTTCGACCAATGTTTTGAAAAAGGCCGGCATCTCGATGGTCCGCATCTACGCCAGCGGGCTCAACCTGATCACCTGGGACAAGATGAAGATATGGGACCCCGAGTCGACTTCGGGCAGCGGCCAGTATTACCCGCAGGCAAGAATTATTAACGTAGGCGGCAGAATCACCTTCTAAAACGTCAAACAATGAAACCCATTCTAGCGATATCAGTTCTATTATTGTTTGCAGGTTGCAGCAAGAAATTTCTCGACACAAAGCCGCTGAGTCAGATCCAGGCTTCCGACACCTGGAAGGACGGCGGTCTCGCCGAAGCCTTTGTAACGGACATCTACAACGGCCTCGGCAACGGCGGCTTCGACGAGCAGCAGCTTTCGTCTCTTTCCGACGAGGCCGTCTTTGTTCACCCCGGACGCGGCATCAACACGGTCAACGAGGGAACCCTCGGCCCGACCAATCCGGGCTGGGTCAGCAATACGTACGAGTGGGGCGCCATGTACAGCCGTATCCGCGCCACAAACGTCGCCCTCGAGAATCTAAAGATCGCCACCTTCACCGACACGGTGCTGAACAACCGGCTCAAGGGTGAAGCGCATTTCTTACGTGCTTATTATTATCATCAGCTGGTCCGCTACTATGGCGCGGTACCGCTGGTTACTAAAACGTACGACCTCAACCAGGATTATAGCCTCGCGCGCAGCACCTGGTCCGACTGCGTCAACCTGATCGTCGCCGACTGCGATACCGCGGTCTCGCTTCTGACCGGTAAGACGCTTGCCAAGGGCCGGTCAACAGCCGTCAGCGCGCTGGCATTGAAGTCACGGATACTGCTATACGCCGCCAGCGACCTGCACGACGTGCCCACCGCAAAGGCCAATTCACAAATCATCTCTACCTATTCCAATCCCGAACTATTGGGTTACACCACCGGTGACCGCAAGGCTCGCTGGCAAACCGCAAAGGACGCGGCATGGGCCGCGATGCAGGCAGCGGGCGGGGGTTACAAGATGGACTTGACGGCTCCGGTAACGGCGGCCGACGGACAAAACAACTATGTATCCATCGCGATGGGCGGCGGCAGCAACGCGCCGGGTCTCGACAAGGCCGCTTCGAAAGAGCTGCTGTTCGAGCGCGACTTCTCCTCGCAGCTGGTAAGCGGCGGCCCCGGTACCGACGGGACTTCAGTCGGTCTCGACAACGGCCCGAACGGCTATCACAACTGGGCAGGAAACGCGCCCATCCAGGAATTGGTGGACGACTACGAAATGATGGACGGGACCAAATTTAGCTGGAACAACTCCGCTCAAGCCTCGGCCCCTTATAAGAATAGAGACCCCCGGCTTTCCGCCACGATCCTTTTCGACGGTGCCAACTGGAAGCCGCGCGACAAGATCACAAGCAATCCCGACCCGGCCAATCAAATCCAGTCCGGGTCTTATCAGATGTCGGGCGGCACGCTTCAGGCCGGTCTCGATACACGGCAAAGCCCGGTCGAAAACTGGAACGGCAGCTGGACCGGTTACTACATGAGGAAATTTATCGACCCCGATCCCGCGGTAGTCGACAACAATACCCGTCAGTATATCCCCTGGCCCGTCCTCCGCTACACCGAAATGGTATTGAACTACGTCGAGGCAAATATCGAACTCGGGAATGAGCCCGAGGCGCTGATCTGGCTCAACAAGATTCGCTTCCGGGCGGGTATGCCCGCAACCACTGCATCGGGTACAACGCTCAGGGACCAATACCGCAACGAACGCAGGGTCGAGCTAGCCTATGAAGAACACCGGTATCACGACGCAAGAAGGTGGATGATCGCTGGCGCGACGCTGGGGCGCAAGATTCAGTTCATCAACGTCATCGGCAACCTGAAGCCGGGCGCGCTGGCACCCGCTCCGTATCATCACGACGAGACGCTGTACAATTATAGCTATTCGCCGGTGATCGATAACTCACTCGAAAACCGTACCTGGCTGGACAAGATGTATTTCCGGCCCATCACGCGCGATGAAGTAAATAAAAACAACAAACTGATCCAAAACCCAGGTTATAGCAATTAATGTCGACCAAGCCTTATCTTCAATGTCTGCTCTTCGGAGCAGGCATTTTTTTAGCCTCTTGTGGACACAGGGAGCCCGACCCGCTGTTCAAGCTCTCGCGCCTGGACTTCAACAACCAGCTTACCGAAGGTTTGAACACCAACGTCCTCGAATACGAGTACTTCTACAACGGCGGCGGCGTGGCCATCGCGGACTTCAATGGCGACGGCTTGCAGGACATTTATTTCTCTGCAAATATGTCTCCGAATAAACTCTATATAAATAAGGGTCACATGCAATTCCAGGACATCACCGAAGAAGCCGGCGTAGCCGGAAGACCAGGCCCCTGGAAAACGGGCGTCAGCATCGCCGACGTCAACGGCGACGGCCGGCCGGATATCTTTCTTTGCTACTCGGGTAAGGTGTCGCCGGCTCATCGGGTCAAGCAATTATTTATCAACCAGGGGAACGACAAGTTTACCGACGAAGCCGCAGCCTATGGACTGGCCGATTCATCCTACACCACGCAGGCCTATTTCTTCGACTACGACAGAGACGGAGACCTCGACCTCTTGGAGCTCAACCACAATCCAAACTCTCTTCCTATATTAAATGAAAAGCTCACCGCCGAAATTCTAAAAAAACCTGACTCCCTCTGTGGAATAAAACTATACCGTAACGATAACAACCATTTCCACGACGTAACCGTACAATCGGGCATCAGCAACTCCTCCCTCACCTATGGACTTGGTGCAGCCATCTCTGACATCGACGGCGACGGCTGGCCCGACATCTATATCTCCAACGACTATAACGTCCCCGACTATTACTACGTCAATAACCAGCACGGCGGCTTTACGAACCAGCTCGCAAAAAGCTTCGGTCATACCTCTCAATTCTCGATGGGCAACAACGTAGCAGACGTCAATAACGACGGACTCCCCGACATTTTTACGCTGGACATGCTGCCCGAAACCAATCGCCGCCAGAAGCTGCTCTTCGCCCCCGACAACTACGAAAAATTCGACCTGAACGTCCGGTCGGGCTTTCACTATCAATACATGCGCAATATGCTGCAGCTAAACAATGGAGACGGCAGCTTCAGCGAGATCGGTCAATTGGCGGGGCTTTCACATACGGATTGGAGCTGGGCCCCGCTTTTTGCCGACTTCGACGACGATGGATGGAAGGACCTGTTCGTTACGAACGGGTACGTTCGGGATTATACCAATATGGACTTTATCAAGTTTATGGAGGGCTACACACAAACAAAGGGACGGCTGCGCCGCGAGGACGTGCTGGACATCGTAGACCATATGCCGTCTTCGAACGTATCGAGCTATTTTTTTAGAAACGACAGCACAACCCACTTCACCGACATGAGCAAGCAATGGGGCATCACGCTCCCATCCAACAGCAACGGAGCCGCCTGGGCCGATCTGGACAACGACGGCGACCTGGATCTTGTCGTAAACAACATAAATATCTCCGCCTTTATCTATGAGAACACCGCCAGCCAGCGGCCGAACCACCACTATTTACAAGTCAAGCTCCACGGCAACGGTATCGGGACGAAATTGGCCCTCTACCAGAAAGGCCGCCATCAATACCTGGAGCAGATGCCCGCGCAGGGGTATCAGTCTTCTGTCTCGCCCATTCTCCACTTTGGACTTGGCGCCAATCCAACCATCGATTCCCTCGTCATCACCTGGCTAAGCGGCAAGCAACAAGTGCTGACCAACGTAAAACCCGACCAAACCCTACAGCTCGAAGAAGCCAATGCGACCCTCACCGCGGCCCCATCAGCACCACCCACCCCCATTTACCACGAAACCGCCCCTCCCATCGACTACCGGCACCCGGGTTCATCCATCAACGACTTCAAGCTCCAACCCCAGCTATTAAGCCCCCTATCCTATACCGGCCCCAGCCTGATATCGGCCGATATAAACGAAGATGGCTACGCAGATATTTGCGCCGGCGGCACGCTATACCTTGGTCAGAAAAATGGTCATTATATAAAACAAACTCTTGACAGCATTCACGCCATAACCGACGCAGCTTTCTTCGATGCCAATGGAGACGGACACCTCGACCTATACACCGTCGGCGTACAAGCTATATTGTACATCGGCGACGGCAAAGGGCATTTCACAAAAACCCCGGACGCCTTGCCAGTCGGCCCCAAAAGCTGCGTCCGCGCCGCCGACATCGACGGAGACGGAGACCTCGACCTATTCGTCGGAGGCCGCGCAATACCCGGACAATATCCACAAACGCCCAAAAGCTATTTGCTTACCAACGATGGCAATGGCCATTTCACCGTCGATACCATGAAGATCGGCATGGTCACCGACGCCGCATGGACGGACCTGGACGGCGACGGCAAAAAAGACCTGATCGTAGTCGGCGAATGGATGCCGATCACCATATTCATCAATAAAGACGGACGGCTGGAAAACAAAACAAACGAGTACTTCGACACCCCCTTAACCGGATGGTGGAACAAGCTAACCATCGCAGACATGGACGGCGACGGAAAACCCGAGCTATTCGTCGGCAACCAGGGCCTCAACAGTCAATGCACCGCCAGCGAAAACAAACCGGTCGAACTCTATTACAAAGACTTCGACGGCAACGGCACGATCGACCCGATGCTCTGTCTATACATCGGCGACAGCTCCTACCCCTTTATGAGCCGCGACGAGCTGGTCCAGCAAATCTCCAATATGAGCCGCAAGTTCCCCACCTACGCCAGCTACGCCGGCGCAAAGCTAAGCGACGTCGTCTCTACCGAAGGCGCGGGTCACCTGCAAGCCAACTGCCTCCGCACCGTCTATCTGGCCCAAGGCAAAGACAAAAAATTCCACGAACGCCCTCTCCCCATCCAGGTCCAATACTCTCCCGTCTTTACCATTACTCCACTGGGACACGACCTGCTATTCTGCGGCAACATGAATCACGCACGCCTCCGCTTCGGCAGACAGGACGCCAACTACGGCATACTCCTAAAAGGCGACGGCAAAGGCCACTTCGAATACATCGACCAGCGCCGGTCGGGCTTTCACCTCCGCGGCGACGTACGCTCGGTGCTGAATATCAACGGAACCCTGCTCTTCGGCATCAACGGCGACTATCTTATCGCATATTTGATGTAATAAGAAAACTTGATCGTCATTGTCTTGAACTCAGTCGACTTTGCGAGATCGCCCGGGTCCGAAACCTGTACATTATTTGCCAAAAACGATCGATACATCGGCTCGGCCTCTTCCCGAATTTCAAGCGCCTTGTCAATCTGCTCCCCGACGGCAGCAAGCAAATACTCCGCCTTGTCCTTTGCAGCTTTTATTGCTGTGATGCGGACTTCTTTTCGCAGGCTATCAATTTTAGAGTGCTCGACTCTTAAAACGAAGCCTCTTTTATATTCACCTCCGACAGCTTCTTGAATAAGGTAATGACCTGATCGGCGCTTTTCAATTCAAGCGTATATTCCTGGGATTGCTTCACCCCAACATCGCGCTTCTTGTCCTTTATAATCTCCGACGTGGCGTCCGAAAGAGACAGCTGGCTTTGACTGACATTCATTTCAGTCAGCACTTTCTTCAGACTCACTTCCTGCGCCTGAACATCGCTGTTCCTTTCACTAAGAGTAATGGAGATAAAAATCTTATCCGGAGCAACGTTTTTCATCGCCGTACCCGTCACTTCGATAAACGGCCTTTGCGGAGCAAGCTTATCGAGCGCAATCGTTTGCGCTTTGACAGTCAGTAGGGCGAAAAAGCCAGCGATAGTAAATACTATTTTCATAATTGCAGTTTTATCTTTAGATTTACAATATACATATTCTCTTCTAAGCCACTTCTCCCCCATTCCTACCGTTCTTAGCCAGCAAACCTTTAAGTATGAAATACAAATTCACGTTGTCAACAGCGAGTCTCCTCGCCTTCACCCTCATTTATCTCTCCAGCTGCGTCAAAGGACACCTACCTCCTCCTCACCACGGCGATGACCAGGTCCACTGCAAGCTCACCAAGATCGTTTGGAAGGACCCCAGTTTTTACATGGACTCCATCGTCTTCAGCTACGATTCTGCCGGCCGTCCCACCTTCCTCAAACGCGCGGGCACCTTTCCAAAAGACATGAGCTTCTTATTCCGCTGGGACAACCAGGGCAGACTAGCCGAATTTTACAACCTATTTGCTCCCGCGGACACGACCACCCTCGGTTTCAAGAAAATCTATTTTTATACACCCGGGAGCGACCTACCCGCCAGCGACTCCACCTACTCCGGCGTCTTCGGCGATGGATTTATCACCTCTGATATCACCCTTTACCAATTCGACGGCCAAAAGAGGCTCACCCAATCCGCCCAGGTCGAAAACGGCGGAGGCTACCCGTACGATTCAGTAATCAACAATTATACATACGACAATCGGGGAAATATTATCGGCCGAACCTACGACAGCATGATCAACTGGCGGCGCGCCTGCCCCATCCTGCAATTCATCACGCAGGACTACAGCCAGAACAACTCTACGACGAATATACAGATCGACTCGTATAACGACGCCAGGCTGCCCACCCACTTCAAAGTTTTAACAGGTTATTATAGCCCTGTACTTTCCGTGTATATAACAGAGGCCTGGCTTTACTATGCCTGTGACGCTCAGCCTCAGACGAAACCAGTGCATGGAAAAGGTTAGCAAACGCTTGCATGATCTGATTTTTTGATGCATCTTTATATCAATAAAGACGCAATGACCCCTACCCGCCTCATTTGTATTATCTTATCCTTCCTGTTCATAGGCTGTTCCAGGCATAACGATAGCCCCAATGGAGGCGGTAATCCTACACCCCAAAATCCGCAGGACTCTCAGACGCTCAAGCCCGAAATCGTACCCACTCAAATCATCGGTGTCGCCAAGACTTACGCCGGTAATCCCAGTGTAGTCCAGTATGTCGGCATTCTACCTGGCTATACGTACTGGCCTGTCAAAGGCGGCGATTTTTCAATAGATACCCTGACTACGGATAAGTATTTCGCGTGGATGATGCTGGGTACAGCTTCGGATGAAGAAGGAAGTAAAACCATTACCCTAACCCCTAGCGGCTTGAATTATGTCCGGATAAAACCCATTCGGTTGAACATTGTAGGGAACTGGGTCAACGGCACGGGCGGCACTTTTGGAACAGCGGCCACCGGAACGCTAACGCTTCCTCCCAACGCCATCATGACGGTGCCCGCCAATCCCACTATCCAATACCCCTATTACGGGCCAGACATCAAGGATGAGATAAAGACAGGCTACCTTTCTCCTCTTTCGCCCGAATTTGGCCTTAGCAATCCCGGCTACCCGGCAGCCGATATGGATGGGCAGCGCTGGTATCTGTCTTCCGCCGGTATCATAGAAGCCGATTTCGGCGGCTCTAGTTCGGCAAGGTCAGGCTACCAGTTCTACCCGACCTACACCGGCACACTAAAAATGCCGATTGCATCCGGTATTACGGCCCCGGATTCCATTCCTTACTGGCGCCTGACGGCAGGAAAATGGACCCGGTCGGGAATGGCACATAAATCGGGAGACAGCTATGTCGCAACTATCCACGAGTTTGGCGTTTTTAATTTTGCGCAACCGCTAAAAGGAGCATACACGACCCTGCAGCTCAGGACTAGCAATAATGTGCCCTTGATCAACGCAACATTCCGGGTAAAGGCAAACAACCTGGTTCTTTTGGAAGGACAGACCGACTGGGAAGGAAATGCGCTTATGTTCCTGCCCTCCGGCGTTTCCGCCAATCTGGAGATTCAGTATGCAGGAGGTGGTACGACGCCGGCGAATATGATAGCCGCGGGCGGGATCAATACGGCCAATCTACCAGCGACCCTTACCGTCAACGTACAAAGTCCTTCTTTGATCTGCACCTTGTCCGGTACGGCCAACAACTGCGACGGTTCGGCGATAAAGAACGGGATGGTTATCGTAAAAAACACGTATACAGGCGGGATATGGTATCTAAAGGTCGTAAACGGTGCGTTTAAATCTGCTCTCGTGGACGGCTCGTACGAGCCGATGATCTATACCCTAACCGCCGTCGACAAGGATACTCGTGTAACGGGTGCGGACACGGCCGTTTCCATTCCGGCAGGCGGCAGCCCCAGCTATATGTTGAATACCTGTCCCGCCATTACCAATCTTTACATGAATTATAGCGTAGACGGCGTTGCGCAGACCATTACCGGCAACCGGTCCAATTCGCAAAGCCCCTTATTGCAAGGGTTCATAAGAAACGATCAAACCTTCATCACCGCCGGCACCTCCACAAAAGGACTGCAATTCGCGACCTACGGAACTACGACAGGCGTTCGCACCGGCAGCGGCATTTCTTCCTTCATCATCGACGGCAAATATTATAATTATATTCCGGGTAAGCCGATGCGCGTGACCTTCGATCGCTATGATCTGATAAATGGCGGTCTTATCATCGGTTCAGCCGATTTTTATTACAACGACAATCTTGGAGCTATGCATCACCTGCAGTGTTCTTTTCAGGTGGTCAGGGTAAAGGACCCGGATCTCTAACCACGGGTTTACTGTACCGTCCCGGCGGAGCCTGGGAAGAAGGTCTTTCCCCCATTCGTAATTACACTTGGACTCGAGTCGAAGCTTGCTCCGTCAATAGTCTTGGACCATTTTATCACGCCGCTTGACTTTTCCAGACAGTAAAATATGCCCTCCAAAGTGCCCAGATAAATGTATTTATCGGTTACGACAGGCCCACCATAAATAACCGTTTTGCTGAGATCGGTCTTCTGCCAGATGATATTCCCGGTAGCTACATCGAGCGCGTAAAATGTCCCCATGCCTCCACCGGTATAGACGATGTTCCCCGAGACAACCGGGTTGGTTTCGATCGATCCCTGAGACAGGGTCCGGGACCATTTCATCGTGCCGTCGGCGGTACTATAGGAGTAAAAAATTCCATCGCCATCGCCGATAAGCACATTGTCCCCGCTGATCGTCGGGCTCACATCATAATAAGCATATACCGGTGTGGTGGTCCTCCATTTCTGCGCGCCCGTTTTTGCGTCGAATGCATAGACTTTTGGAAATGCACCGACATAGAGTGTGTTGTTTACCAGGGCAGGACCAGAAACCAGTGGGTTTCCTGTATTGCCGGTCGACCATCTCCGAAGACCGGTCGTTGCATCCAGGTTATAGATCATACCGTCATAGCTGGCTACGTAAAGAGTAGTATCATCGGGTACGATAGGGGCCGTATTTATGTTCCGGTATGGCGTCGGCAGCACCGACCACCACTTCCGGAAGCCGGTCTTTGCATCGAAGGCATATACCCATCCGCCATAATCGCCAACATAAACCGTACCCTTGTATACATTAACCGCCGCAGAGATAAAGGACCCTGAGGAAACCTTACTTGTCGTCCATTTTGGAATACCCGTCCATACATTCATCGCATATAATTTGCCATCCTGGCTGCCGATATACAATAAACTATCCTGTATTATCGGCGTGGCCGAAACAGGCCCTCCCGTATGAACGGTCCAAACCCCATCGCCGTTGCGGGCGTTCAAGGCATAAATGGCGTTATCATCGCTGCCGATAATGACAAGCCCGTCGCCATCTACGGTCGTAAATTCAGCGCTTACCGGGCTGCTTTCTCCCTTGCCCTTTGCAATTACCCGAACAAAATAGTGAGTCCCGGGTCTCAATCGGGTGGTGCTCGTACTAAATCCCTGTACCTGGGCGGGCGTATAGTCTACCACGAAGTCTGACTTAAAGCCCGCGTCCGTCGAGATATACACGTCGTAGCTGCTGGCGTACGACGCTTGATTCCAGCTGATCGTAGCGCCTGTGTCCGAAATATTGGAGATGATAAGATTGGTCGGTGCAGAAGGAGTCTTGTCCTTTTTGCAAGACCAAAGAATACAGGGCACAAGGATAATCGCCAAAAAGGTTTTGGGGGACATGCGACGAATTTAACGCTTTTCGGTATCAATTCTTCACCTTCACCGGGAACGGCGGCCGAACCGGCTCCGTTTCCGGATTTTCCTTCAGCTGTTTCAGCACGATCTCGATCGCCTTCTCCAGCTGCGGGTCCTTGCCATTGATAACGTCGGCGGGTGTCTGCTCTACTTCGATATCGGGAGCGACGCCAACATTTTCAACGATAAACCCATCCTTCGTCCAGATGCCGACATTTGGCGCCGTTACACTCCCTCCGTCGATAAACTCGGGAAAGCCCAGAATACCGACCAGCCCGCCCCAGGTGCGCTTACCCACCAGCGTCCCCACCTTGAACTTCCGGAACATCCACGGCAGCATATCGCCGCCGGAACCCGCCGTTTCATCGGTGAGCATGACCTTGGGCCCCTGGATAGAAGCCGTGGGAGATTTAAGGTCTTTGCCATAGCGCATGTGCCAGTTAGCCTGATAGGGATTTTGCAAGAGGTTGATATAATAGTCGGCAAGCGATCCGCCTCCGTTGAAACGCTCGTCGATGATGATCGCCTTGCGGTCCGCCTGCGGGAAGAAGTATCGCTTGAAGTAGTCGTGTCCCTCTTCGGCCGTATTGGGGACATAAACATAGGCGACCTGGCCCTTGGTCGCTTCGGTGACTTTACGCAGGTTGCCTTCGACCCAGTCCCGGTTGCGCAGCTCTACTTCATTGGTGATCGGGGTTACTTTGACGATACGGCTGCCCTCGCCGCTGGCATTGGGTCCGATGGTCAGCTCGGTGAGCTTGCCTGCCGTGTTCTCGAAATACTGGTAGAGGTTGGCTTCGGCCGTTACCGGCTTGCCATTGACCGCCAGGAGATAGTCGCCCACTTTGGCGTTGACGCCCGGCTCGGTGAGCGGCGACTTCATGTTGGGGTTCCAGTTGAGACCGCCGTAGATTTTTTTGATCTTATAGTGATTGTTTTCGATGCTGTAGTCCGCGCCAAGCAGGCCGCCGCTGACGTTCCCCGGATAGGTGTACCGTTCGCCGGCGTCGAGGATGAAATGGTGACCGATTACCAGTTCGCTAAACATCATCTGGAAGATCACGTTCAGGTCCCGACGGCAGGACAGGTCGGGCAGGAAGACGGCGTATTTCTTCTTGATCGCGGGCCAGTTGGCGCCATGCATACCGGGGTCGTAGAAATAGTCGCGGTTGACGCGCCATGCTTCGTCGAAGATATTGGCCCATTCTGCCGGCGGGTCAATCTTGACCTGGATGGAGCCGACGTCGACGCGGCCCTTGCCGGGTGCAGGTTTGTCGCCCGCATCGCTGATAAACCAGCCGCCATTCGCCGCATACAGCATCTTCTTGCCATTCGCGCTGAGGACATATCCGTTCATATCGATCACTTCCTCGTCGGTTCGCTTCTTCATGCTGAACTTGTGCAGCTTGCCGGGCCCTTCTCCGGAGGCTGGGTTTTCTACGAACAATAACAGATCGTCACCGGCAAATCCCAGCTGCGAATAATTCCCGGCTTTGACCGCTACGTCGATGATTCGATTTTCCATTCCTTCGAGGTCGATGGTGATGTTTGCCGGTTTCTTGGCCGTATCTTCTTTCGGCTTGACTTCTTCGTCATTCTCTTTGATAAATGGAGAGATGGTTTTATTCTGCAGCGTTACCAAATAGATCGAATTGGTCTTGCGCATGTCGATATTGCTCTGGTCGAACCAGTTGATCACCGGACCCGCGTCTGTCGAGGCAAAGAAGAAGAGATACTTGCCGCTGTTGTCGAAGACGGGTTCGCTGACGTCGCTCAGACCGTCGGTAACGGGATAGGACTTCTGTCTGTCGAGTGAATAGAGATAGACTCTTTTGAACTGTGTAGAGGTAATCTTTGTGTAAACGATCCATTTGCTATCATAGGACCAGTCGCCAAAGATGGACCGGAAGGTATCCGGGGTATACAGCTCATCGCTGTCTATCTTAGTAATAGCGCCGGTTGCGACGTCGAGGATAAAGATGGAGCGGGAGTTGTCTACATAACATATTTTCTTGCTGTCGGGCGACCACCTGGGATAGGCGTAGAAACCAGCGCCGTTTAGCTTGAATGTTTTGACCGCGCCCTTTCCGTCCTGGGATTTGATATGCAATTCGTATTCACCGGAAGCGTCGGAGAAGTAGGCGATGGATTTCCCATCCGGCGACCAGACGGGTGACTTTTCATGAATCCCCATGGTCTGGGTGATATTATTGTAATCGCCCTTTTCAGCAGGGGCGGTGACGATCTCGCCGCGGAAATCGAATACCGCTCTCGCGCCGGTAGGAGAAATGTCCGCGTTGCGGATATAGTTGTGGTTGGAACCCCTGACAAATCGCGGCCTAAGTTCCAGCAGGTCCGCCGCGATGCCCACCACGAGCCGGGTATCGGTAGAGGTCGACGTATTATACAAATGGATATGTCCGGCCTGGTCGAAGGCGATCTTCCCATCGGCGATGCCGGAACCCATGACGGGAAAATCGGCAAAGCTGGTCAGCTGCTTCACCTGTTTGCTCGCGATATCATAAGAGAAGAGGTTGTATTCCCCATTACGGTCGCTTCGGAAATAAATGGTCCCGCCCTGCCACATCGGCTGCATGTCGTTACATCCGCCTTCGGGCTGGGGGATTTGGACGGTGCTTTTGTCCGCAAACGAATAGATCATGATCCGGCTGATCATCCCGCCCCGATAGTGCTTCCACTGCACGGAGGCGTCTCCCAGCGGAGTATACGCCATAAATTTACCGTCCGGCGAATAGGTCCCGTCGACGGCATTGGGCAGCTCGATCGGAGTTTCGTTGCCGCCGTTGACGGGAACGGTGAAGAACTGCAGATATCGCCGCGTGAAGACCGCTCTCTGCGAGGCAAACAGCACGTTCTTGCCGTCGGGGGTAAAACCGCGGACGATGTCCGCATACGGGTGCCAGGTAAGCCGCTTGGGCACTCCGCCTTCGGTCGGTATAATATATACATCCGTATTGCCTTCGTACTGTGCACTAAAGGCAATCCATTTGCCATCGGGGGAAAATTTAGGATTCGACTCTACGCCCTCGTCTACGGTAAGCCTGCGCGGCTGAGACCCGTCCAGGTTGGCCACCCAAAGGTCTTCGGCGTATACAAACGCAATCTTGGTGGCGCTGATGGTGGGTTGGGAGGCAAGCATCCGGGTATCCTTGGTGTCGATAGCGAGGGCCTTTAGCGTAAAAGCCAGCAGGAGGGGCGTAAGTGTTTTTCTCATAGCTCTTTGGTTAATGGAACACTAATATAATGAATTTATTATCTTGTATACAAACCAGGACCAATGCCGACTGCTATCAACAAGCCCCGGATCCAATCCGTCGATCTGCTTCGGGGAATCATCATGGTTATCATGAGCCTCGACCACGTGCGGGACTTCTTTCATAAGGACGCGTTTACCGGTAATCCCTTAGACCCCGCAACCAGTTATCCCCTACTGTATTTCACCCGCTGGATAACACATTTCTGCGCACCGACTTTTGTCTTTTTGTCGGGCCTGTCGTCCTGGCTGCAGTCCCAGCGCAAGTCGAAGGCGGAGCTGCGCCGTTTCCTCATCACGCGCGGGTTGTGGCTGGTCGTCTTCGATCTAACGATCATGACGTTTTGCTTTACGCTGGACGTTCGATTCGATATGTTTATTTTGGAAACGCTGTGGTCGATCGGCATGGGGCTCGTGGTCCTGGGACTGTTGATCGGCCTGCCGTATCGGTATATCCTGATCATCGGGCTGGTCATTCTTTTTGGTCATAATCTCCTCGACATTCCCGAGGCTGCGGCTAAGAATGGTCTGCCGGTTTGGTGGAAGCTGCTGCACCAGCCGGGGATCGTTCCGTTATGGGGAAGCCATAATCTATTTGTCTTCTATCCCTTTCTTTCCTGGGCAGGGCTCACATTGCTCGGCTACTGCTGTGGCAAACTCTTTATGGAAAACAAGCGGCTATTGGTTCGTATCGGCTTTGCTGCCATCGTGCTATTCTTTATTATTCGCGGCATCAACGTCTACGGCGACCCAGTCCGCTGGCAGCCGCAGAAGACTACGATGGCCACGATCTTTTCCTTTATGAATGTGCAAAAATATCCCCCCTCCCTCCTCTACCTGCTCGCAACCATGGGCCCTGTCCTTATCGCGCTCGGCCTATTAAAAAACAGCGACTCAAAGCTCCCCAAGGCCATCACCATCTTCGGCCGTGTTCCGCTTTTCTATTTTGCGCTGCATTTCCTGATTCTACATATCGCGACGGCAATCACCTATCTCGGCAGGGGGCACACCTTGGCGGAAGGCATGAAGGGCCTCCCGATGATGCCTTTCAAGTTTGTCATGCCGGGCGAGGGTTATTCGCTAGCCGCCGTTTATGGGATCTGGGTGCTGATCGTGTTCGTAATGTATCCGATCAGCAAGTGGTATGATGGGTATAAGTCCACGCACAAAGACAAGTGGTGGCTAAGCTATCTATAGCCCACCCCAGCCCTGGTGCGGCTTTTGCATACATGATGGTATGCCCGAAGGCCCATCGATTGTCATATTGAAAGAAGAAGTGCAGCAATTCTCCGGCAAGAAAATCCTGGAGGCCGGCGGCAATACAAAGATCGACCTCGCAGGCATTGCCGGGAGCAAGGTAACGGCCTTCAAAAGCTGGGGGAAACATTTTTTGATCATCCTGCCCAAGCTGACCATCCGCATCCACTTCATGCTCTTCGGTTCCTATAGCATCGATGAAAAGACAAAAGCCAAACCCAGGCTACACCTTCGGTTCAAAAACGGGGACTTATATTTCTACGCCTGCTCGGTGAAACTCCTCCCGGGAGATATCAATTCACACTACGACTGGAGCGGCGACGTGATGAACGACGCCTGGGACCCGAAGAAAGCCCGTAAGAAGCTAAAAGCCCACCCGGACGAGCTAGCCGCGGACGCATTGCTCGACCAGGATATCTTTGCCGGAGTGGGTAATATCATAAAAAACGAAGTCCTGTTTCGAATACGCATCCACCCCGAAAGCCGGGTCGGTTCAATCCCTCCCCGTAAGCTCACGGAGCTGATCAAAGAAGCGCGCAACTATAGCTTCGACTTCCTGAAATGGAAGAAAGCGTTTGTGCTCAGAAAGCACTGGCTGGCTCACGCTAAAAATGTCTGCCCGCGCGATCACATTCCTTTTATCAAGGTTCAGCACCTTGGCAAAAGAAAACGCCGGGCATTCTTTTGTGAGAAGTGTCAAAAACTCTACGTAGAGTAGTGCCTGGCCCTCTCCATAGCAATCTTAGGCAGCTCCGCATTCCCCCAGCAATTCTTGGAGATAAATTTAAGCTCGGAAATAACCCAGTCCCTCCCCTTCTTTAGCAAGGTGGCGTCATAGGTTCCCTCGACTACCCAAACTTCCTCATCAATAAAATGTTCCGCCCTTGCCCCATAATGGACAGTGGCGGAACCTATACTTTCGTTAATCTCGAAGTCGAAGAGTTGATGATGTGTCTTATCGAATCCGGGTAATATGCCGGCCCAGCTATGGGAGATCTCCTGTGGAGTCTGCCAGGCCCGGGCTTTCCGCTTTGCTGACGAGAAGTCCACCAGTACGGTGTCGTCAAAGTAGCTTTCTACCCTCTTCCAATTTCTTTGGTCTGCTGCTCTAAACAAGCGCGCAATTGCAGATGATACGGTATCCATTTTTCTTTCAGTGGTTTCGACCCCAAAAGTACGAACACTGCCATCTGCATAATCACCAAAATTACCTAACGGCCAGAACGACCTTCCCGCTGTGCGCATCTCTGCATCGCCATTACCGGCAGCTGTGTATTGCCCATCCAATCTTTCAGATTGAATTTGAATTTCGAAATGACCCAACCCGCGGCTTTTTTCAACAGCGTCGCCTCATACACTCCCTCGACGATAAAGGTCTCATTGCCCAACACGTGCTCCGCGATTCCCCTGCACTGGGCCGTCGCCGAGGCCTCGTCTTCCTTGACTTCCAGGTCGAAGATTTGGTGCTGGGTTTTGTCGAATCCCGGCAGCATGCCAGCCCAGCTGTCCCTGATCTGTTTTGGCGTCTGCCAATTGGGCGCCTCGCCGGTCGTGGAGGCATAGTCGATCAGCACGAGGTGATCGAAGGAGCTCTGTACCTGGTTCCAGTCTCTTTTGTCAGCGCTGGCGAACAGGTTTGTGATCGTGGAAGTTACGTTTTGCATGGTTGATAAAGTTTTCTGAAGCGGGTAAGATAGATATTTCCGCCATCCCGGGAAGAGCCAGATTACCGATCGGCCGGGGGAAACTTCCGTGCGCTTACAACTTCATCAATTGCCGTAAACGTCCTTGATAAGATTGCCAATAATTCCTTTGAGTATTTTCATCCAGATAGGATGAAAAGGTAAGTTTTTCAACCTTCTCAGCGCCTGAAAACATGAGTTCTGTAATATCGGCGAATGATTTCTTAGGAATGCCGGCATGCTCGGCCAACACTGAAAACTGCTGTATGATTTTGCCCTGTGTCAGATTTTTTGGCAAAAGGCCATCGTCCAAAGCAAAATCTTTGTCCTTGATATGAATACGGCTATTGAGCAAATCATAGGCAGGACTTAAACGATAATCGCCCATAGGCGTTTCAAGAATCGAAAAATTTTTAAAATGTGCGTCCCCGTTAGATAATAAATAGTTGAACATAATAAGCTTAAGCAACTTTGGAGCTTCAATTTTATAAGCGGGGACATATTTCTTCATTAGCTGAAATAGCTCGAGGTAGCTTCCCTGGTACTTATAATGTTCCCCATGCGTTTGCGATGTGCGCCCTGCCAGTGAGGCAAAATCGTCTTGGGCCAGCTTTTCTCCGTTTTCCAAAACATCGAAACGCCTGGTAATGTAAGCAGCTGCTCCATTGTTAAAAAAGATCAATGCATTCTCGGCAGTTTCAATGTGATATACCTGCCGTGCGATTTGCATGGTCAAATGTTCGTTTGCGGGCATCTGGTCGGGTTTTCTACCCCCGTTGGGAATCGGCTTTAGTATATAACTCCCGCGCTCTCCCTCATTGATCAGTCTGAGCTTGTTCTTCTCCAGTAATACCGAAAACTTCTCCTGCACTCCGGAGATGGATATTCTCCTTACGTTTTCTTCAAATAGCTCATCCGTTTCAGGGTCCGAAGCGGGTGAATCGTAAGGCAGGATATGGCTGACCTTCTTACCCTGAAAAACCCTAACCAGACAAGTCCGGCTATATGTGCTATAGCCAGGCGCCAAAGTACCGGGACAATATTTTATTTCAGGCAAGCTCATTCGTCTTCCATTTTAAGTACGGTTACCGCTCCAATAGTATCACTTTTGGCCGTCGCCATCAGCAGCCCGAAGTAATCGTCTTTATCGATTCTGTTAAGCTTGCTCACGATCTGCTTATTAGAACCCTCTGGCAACATGTTATAAAAGAAAGGGAATAAAGAACGTGAATGATAGGTCTTTTCCGTTTTAGGCAAGGTAAGACTGATCGAAGGTTTACTGCTGTCAGCCGTCCAGGAAGGAGTATACTGAAACAGGAAAGAGCCATCGTCCGATTGTGTCAGGACGCCAGCTTCTTCTCCTTTGAATAATACCCTTGCCTTTCTCATTGATTACCCCCCTTTACTGAAATGCTTATTTCAAGACCAAGGGTCTCTCCCAGTTTTTGCAGGGTCTTTAAGGTAGGATTTCCCTTCCCGCTTTCAAATTGTTTTAACGTCCTTAACCCGACTCCGGAGAGTTCAGCTAAGGTCTCTTGTGTCACTTTGAGTGATTCACGCCTTGATTTGACGGTTTTTATAACATCTTGAAAGTGCATTAAACTGCTCCATTTAATGCAAAGATATATAAAACAATAGAAATTACAGGCAAAAAGTGCAATTTATAGCCTCTTTTGCTTATTTCAAGCCGTCGCCGCGACGCCTTCCCCAATCCGCATCGCCTCATACTCCTCCTTCCACTTGTGCTTCCACCTCCTATGACTCCACAACCACATATCCGGCCGGGCATGAATCACTTCCTCTAAATACCTCACATACCTCCTCGTCAACTCCCCCTCCGGCAGCGCCGAAGCATCCATACAAGCCAGCTGCACCTTTCCATGATAATATCCCCTCCGCGGCTTCTCAATCGAAGCAAAAACCACCGGCAGCGCCCCATTCCTCGCACCCTTTTCCGGGCCGCTCGCAAACGGCGTGGGACGTCCCATAAAGTCAATCCAGTACGCATTTTGCAAATTCCCCGGACACTGGTCGGCGACGAGCCCCAGCAGGTACTGAGAAGAAAGATAGGGCTCAATCGCTTCCTTCATCTTCGGAGCCGGTAGAAACGCATTGCCGCTACGAGTCCGAAGCCGATAAAACAACTTCTCGAACATCTTGCTTCCGATCGGCATATAGACGACCAATATCTGATACCGCGTCAGCTCCGTCATCACCAGCTGGCCCCACTCCCAGTTGAAAGTATGCCCCAGGTGCATCTGACAGCTCTTACCCGTGGCATATATTTCGTCCAAAGCCCGCACATCCACGGTAAACCGCTTATGCAGCCACTTATCGCTGGCAGATACCAGCTTGACCACTTCGACAAATGAGTCGATAAAATTATGATAGAATTTTTTCGCAACGAGGACGAGCTCGGCTTCAGTTTTACCCGGGAAGGCCTGCCGCAAATTATCCATCACGACCTTCTTACGATAGCCAAAACCGTAGTAAACAATCCCATAAATGAGATCTGAAATCAAATACAGCACGCGCATCGGAAGAAGCGACACGAGGTAGAGAAAACCGTAAAAAAGGTAGTACATGGCAGGCTAGAAGGGTTTAAGGGGATAACAACTCAATAACCCCTAAATAACGGTTTGATAACGACAGATCGTATATCGTTAACATAACTTTATCAACCACTTATCCCCTCTAACCGTCATGAAAAAGACCGCCTGCATCCAGCTTGTCCTCATCACCGCTGCCCTGGCGGCTTGCAACAAACCCCTGTATCAGCAGGACCCCGTTTATTACGAAGGCGACGCCCCCGATTCGACCAATTCCTGTCCCATCGCAGACCCATACCTTTACGCTTACCAGCCGGACTACTTTAACTGGATAAGCGCCTTCAGGTACTATCCTTACCGCTCCCCCCATCCCATTATAGTACGCGCCGGTTTTGGACACCGGCCCGCTAAAGCCGGCTCTTAATCCTCACATCCCCCACATTCACCCCATCCTCCCGAATCATCAAAAGCCGAAGCTCCTTCCTATCCGCCTTCACCGTCATAACCGTCCTCTTCGTCACCAACGGTCCCCCGCCGATAACCAACGGATAATTATGCGTCGCGGGGTCCGCGGCAAACACACCATATCGGTGCGTATGCCCACAGATCATCAGGTCTATCTTACCCTTATTAAAGAGCGGATTGAAAAGCTCACGGCAGTGCATGGTCCCATGCCAGTCCCCCGATTCAAAAGGCGGGATATGCATCATGACCACACGGAAAGGCGCTTTTTTAAAGGCCGGCGTTTCGATCTCCTTCGCCAGCCAGCGGGCCTGCTCCTCGCGATAGGCGTCAAAGGCGACGAGTCCACCGTATTCTTTGTGTGAGTCTTCTTTGTCCTCGCCCGTATCCAATACGACAAAATGCACCGGGCCTCGCGTAAAGGAAAAATAATACCGGTCATCCAGGTTCTCGAAGTATAGCGTATGATCCCGCGCTCCCTTACCCCGGGTCTCGTGATTCCCGCGGGCAAACAAAAACGGCGTCTCTGTACTAAACAACTCCCCCAACGGATTCAGCAGGTGATCGATCATCTGCTGCTGGTCCGTTTCATAGTCGAACATGTCTCCATTCAAAAAGACAAATTCACGCGGCACGTCTTTCACCAGCGACATCAACAACGGAAAAGATGCCGGCCGGTCATGGATATCGTTGAGCACGACCCAGGAAACCGTATCGGGATTCGCTTCCGGCGTGGTGAAGTGAAACAGGTCGCTTTTCTCCGTCTCCCCCCACTGCAGCTGATAGGGCTTGAACTCCGTAATCTCCTGCGAACAAACTCTATAATAGTACTTCGTATTCGGCTGCAGGCCGGTCAGCTTGATCTTATTGATCAGGTTGTTCGCGTCGATCAGCCCCAGGTGCGCGGTCACCGCCTGATGATCGGCAGCCTCCGACGGTCCGTACTCCACCCAGCTTTTACAGGGCTTCGCAGTAATCCACATGATAGTAGCGCCCTGCGGCGTGACATTCTGAAGATAGGGTTTCGTTGCAAACAAACCAGTGCTCCCCAAAGAAAACTCCGGGACTGGCAACAATCCAGCAGCCCCCATTTTCGCTACATCACCTATAAAACTCCTTCGGTCGTATTTCTTTATTGCCATCCTGGGTTCTGTTTTAAATTCGGATTAAGCAAAAGTTCCTGCGTAGGCAGCGGGTAGAAGTAATCGCGCTTCTCATCGAAGGTCTTCGTGATATTATTGCTGATAAGAATATTGCCTCCGCTGACGCCCTTTTCCAGGATCACGTCCGTATTCAGCAGGAGGAACTGTACACCGGGAGTAGAGGGTTTAGACGCGGCATAAATAACCAGGTCAGTCACCCCGTCACCATCGAGGTCATAGTTCCCAAGCCCCGGAAAATATTCTCCCTTGAATTGCAACGCCAGCAAATGGCCTTCCTTCCAACGCATCAGGTCATTCCACCGGACCCCTTCCATGATGAGCTCAATCCTGCGCTCCCGGCGAATCTCCAGGATGACGCCACTGTTCGCGCCGGAGACGTTTGTATATTGTCCCGCCAGGTACGCGTCCGGCTGGGCGTTCGCCGCGGCCATATCCATATTCGGCATGCCCACCCTATCCCGCAGCGGCTTGATGGTATTGTTGATGTCCGCCTGTGCGAGGGTGCCCAGCTCGGCCTTGGCCTCCGCAAGATTCAGCAGCACTTCCGCATACCGGAACACGGGAAGGGCGTTGTAGCATTTGGCGTAGGCGTCATCCACCGTACCGGTAACGAACTTGGTCAGCTGGTAACCTGTAGTGGTACCGACAAAAGAAGGCACCATCGTAGTCGTACCGCCAATCCGCTTGTACCCAGGCGTACGAATTGTCTGAGACAGCCGCGGGTCCCTGTTCTGCATCTCCGAATAGAACTGCATGGTTTCGTAACCCGGCTTATCGGTGAACCGGCTTCCGTCCGCCATCAGGTAGCTGTTCACCAGCTTCTTTTCCAGGCCCGGTTTACCATAAGAAGCCGTAAGGGTGTAGTAGTTTACGTTATGGTAAATGCTCAAAGAATTGCTGTACTGTCTGGCCAGGATGATTTCAGACGCAACCGGGTTATAGGAAGAAAACAGATCGCGATAAGCGCTACCCGGCGTACTGGTATAGACCTGAAACGCACCCGACTGCCGCAGCGTCTCTGAGGCATCCACGCATTTCTGAAGAAACGTGTTGGCATCGGGAAGACTAAACTCGGTATGATACTTACGGAAAGTTCCTTCAAAAAGACAAATCCTGGACTTGAGGGCCAGCGCCGTGTACTTTGTAATAGAAGCCACGTCCTTGGTGGTGGGCAGCGAAGCTATCGCGCTATCCAGGTCCCTCACCACCGAATCCATGATCACGACACGAGAGACACGCGGTAAATGAAGCAGCGCAGAGTCATTCGCCGCAATAGCGGTAGAATACCAGGGAAGGTCTCCAAAGTGCGCGACCATACCGAAGTAGAAATAAGCCCGAAAGAACTTCGCCACACCCACGTACTTGGCGGTGATGGATGGAGGCAGACCGCCGTTCTGGTAGTTCTGGAGGAAGTAGTTGATGTTCCTCAAATTCGACCAGGACCAGCCTCCGCCGGAAACCGGCACGGTACGGCTGCTGGGGTTCGAAGTGACGCTCGGCGCGTTCTTTACGATGTTATCCGCATCTTCATTATACAGACTGGTAAATCCGTTGTTGTCGTTATCGGCGTTGGGCACCATCGCATTGTAAAACGAATTGACATAAAGCTGCAGCTCGTTTTCGGAATTGAACGCGGTGGAAGGAGAGATCTGGGAAAGGGGTTGCCTGTCCAGGAACTTGGAGCAGCCTGAGAGAAGCATTACACCGGCAAAAATTAAAATCGAATATTTTTTCATACTTGTACTATTTAGAAGGTTACGTCCAGGCCAAAGGCGAAGTTTTTAAAGAAAGGATAGTCGTTGCCATTGGTGTCCTGGGAACCGGAAGCGACTTGTTCTGGATCGAGGTAGTCGTTCTTTAGCTTTGTGAACGTAAAGAGATTTTGTCCGCTGAAATACACCCGAACGTTCTGCATCTTCATCCGCGAGACGATCGAGTTGGGTACGGAATAGCCTACGGTTATATTTTTAACGCGCAGGTACGCCAGGTTCTGCAGGTACTTGTTGTTGACCGAGTTCAGCTCGCCGCCGCCGCTGTACGCTTCATAGCCTCTCAGCAGCGGAAAGTAAGCATTCGGATTCTGCGGCGTCCACATCTGCCCCAGCATAGTCTTGGGGATAAAGGAGGAATAGGGCCGGCCGTAGGGTCCCCAAAACTTATTGGCTTCGCTGGGCGGATACCAGTTTTGTTTTCCGATGCCCTGCAGGGCGATAGCCAGGTCGATATTGTTCCAGCTGAACCTGCCGTTGATGCCAAAGGAGTAGCGAGGAAGCGTATTACCGATCTTTTTTACGTCCCCATGATTGGCGAGGGTGTTTTGGCCGTTATTGATGACCCCGTCCTTGCTGATATCGACGAACTTCATATCACCCGCATGCAGCTTGTTCCATACGCCGGGAGACGCCTTGATCTGGGAATTGACATAGGACTGATTGATCGCATATCCCTGCGCTTCTTCGTCGGTTTTGAAATATCCGTCTACGGTGTATCCCCAGATCGTTCCGATCTGCTCCCCGACGTAGTGATTGCTCAGCAGATAAGTGGGATTGTCGAACCGGGTGATCTTAGCCGTATAGTCCGACAGCGCTACGCCGATCGAGTAGCTGAAGGGCTTTCCCGCCAGCGGAAAGTGATCGCTCCACATCGCGGAGAAATCGAAGCCGTTGGTCCTTAAATCACCCGCGTTCTGTTTGGGCGAAGAAGCGCCAAAGACGCCGGGCAACGTGGTTCCGTTGATCAGCATATTGGTGGTTCGGCGGGTATACCAGTCATAAGTCAGCTGCAGGCGGTTCTTGAAGAAATTGATGTCTGCGCCGAAGTCGATGGTCGCCGCCTTTTCCCAGGTAAAGTTGGGCGTAACCGGTGCGGGCGAGCTCAGCGCCTGTGTCTGGTTTCCATTGTTGATCCAGTTGGTCAGGCTATTGCCCATCACCGGAATATAGGGATAGTAGTTGGCGCTGCCGGAGCCCACGTTCTGGTTGCCCAGCGAGCCGTAGGACGCACGCAGCTTTAGCTGGGAGACGGTCGAACGAATCGAGCTAAAGAAATCTTCTTCGCTAATACGCCATCCACCGGAGACAGAGGGGAAAAATCCAAAACGGCTGCCGGCGGGAAAACGGGATGTTCCATCGTAGCGTCCATCGAGCTCCAGTAGATAGCGGTTAGCAAAATCGTAATTGACCCGTCCAAAGAAACCCAACAATGCCCACTCGTTGGCATTGCCGCCGGTTTGTTGCTGACCCGTTCCCAGGTCGAGCTGATTGAGGTCCTGGCTGAGCAGGTTGTAACGGGTGCCCGTGGTCAGGGAATATTTTTGCAGTTCCTGGTTATAGCCCGCTACCAGCTTGAAGTGGTGCTGGGAAAAGTCCTGCTGATACGTGCCGAATAGGTTGACGGTATGGTGCTGGTCCAGGTGGGTGTTCCGCGTGAGATAGTCGGAACCGGTATAGCTCAGCACACCGGGAAAAATAGAATAAGGAATCATCGTCCGTCTCTGGTAGTCATTGTAAGGCTGGATATCATAGGTATAGTTTCCGGTGATGACCAGGCCCCTGATGACGTTGATGTTGAAGCCGATCGTATTGGACAGGTCATAGTTGTTGTTTCCGCCTTTCGATTTACCGTTTTGAAGGTCGGCGAAGATCCCGTTCCCGATCTGGTAGTTGTTCAGGTTGGTGATATAAGTATAGGTCCCGTCGGGGTTTTGGGGCACGTAGGAAGCCAGCGCGTGAACGGCAAAGTTGAAGATATTAGAGTTATATCCCCAGCCCGGCCAGGTATAGTCGTTGGCGGCAAATTGTGTATTGCTGTATACGGACAAGAACGGAGTCAGCTTCGCGTCGATCTTCGCGCGAAAATTATAGCCGTGATACACGTCGGTATGAAGGTCTTTTTGATACATCCCCTTCTGGTCGAAATAGCGGCCGGAGATCAGAAAGCGCACTTTGTCGGTGCCGCCCGTCAGCGATAGGTTGTGGGACATCGACGGCTGGCTGTTGCTGTAGAGCCAGTGATACCAGTCAGTACTTCCGTAGTATACAAATTGATTGGTGCCGTTACGGTTTTGTGTAACGACGGACGGGAGGGTCTTGTCCGTTTGTCTTGCCTTCAATTGGGCATAGTCCTGGTCATTGAATCCGGTGTAGCTGCTGCCGCCGTGCCGGGAAAAGGAGACGTCCACCAGCGAGTCCATCAGGAATCCATCGGTGACATAGTCCGTTCTCGAGGTCTGCTGCTGGATGCCGTAATTGGCGTTATAGGTGACCTGCATCTTTCCCGATTTACCCTGTTTGGTGGTAACCAGGATGACGCCAAAGGCCGCCCTGCCGCCGTAGATAGCCGCCGAAGCAGCGTCCTTCAGCACGGAGATGGATTCGACGTCGGTGGGATTGATCTTATTGATATCGCCGGGCACGCCATCGACGAGGACCAGCGGGGAACCCGTGTTGTCGTTAAGAGAGGCCATCCCGCGGATATTGAAAGTACCGGTGCTGCCGGGGTGACCGTCGCTAAAGGTAATGTTGAGATTGGGAATAACGCCCTGGAGCGACTGGGCGACGTTGGCGACGGGCTTGTCGGTGAATATTTTGCCGTCAACCTGGCTGATCGCACCCGTCAGGTTTACCTTCTTCTCCGTGCCGTAACCGACGATGACCACTTCATTGATATTATTGGCCTGTGGGTTTAGCTTTAGCGTCAGCAGGGTCGTTGCGTTTGGCTTGATGGTATAACCGGCCAGGGTCTGGGATTCATAGCCGATCGCGGAGATCTGAAAGGAGTAAGGACCGCCGGCGGGGAGCTTTGAAAAGGTAAATACGCCGGAGCTGTCGGTTTGAGTGCCCGCGGTAAAATTAGTCTTGGTATTTTTTACGACAATGGAGGCCCCGCTAAAAGGCTCTCCTTTTTCGTTCTGCACCACGCCGGATACGCTGCTGACGGGGTCTTGAGCGTAGGCGGAAATAGAAAACAAAGCGACAATCAGAACCAGTACGAGCGACTGTCGAAAAAGCGTCTTTCTCATATAAAGAATTAAATTTTTGGCAATAAAAGGCCCTCTCCACCGAGGTGAATCAATTTTTGAGGATTAAAAGGTTGTGAGGTTAGTGTTTGCTTTTGGTGATTACGAAGGTTTTTCCCTGGCGCCGAATATGCAGCTTCTTGAGCAGGGCGATCCTGTTTAGAATCTCCTCTACCGAATCGGTTTTCTCGAATCGTCCGATGAAGTAAACATTGTTTACGTCGGACTGATTGTAGATGATCCGAATGTTATAAAGCTCTTCCAGCTGTTCAAAGACCGTGGATAAGGATTGGTTATTGAACATGTACCAGTTGGTTCCATTGCTGGCCATCCAGGTATTGAGCGTATCTTTAGTCTCATGCTTCTCCACTGCGCGTCTCGCCGGGTTTGTTATTTTAAAGGAAGCGATGCTTCTGTCGAATAGCAGCGTCTGCCCGGGAGTCAGATACACCGGCTTCTCCCATTTCTGCATCGGCAGGGTGGGTTTCACTGATACCTTTCCATCATATAGCGCAACGACTACTTTATTCGCCGTATCCTGAACCGTGAATTGTGTTCCAAGCACGGTGGTCTCCAGTTCCCGGTCATAGACGATAAATGGCTTTGACGCATTTTGTGCAACTCTGAAAAAGGCTTTACCATTCAGATATACGGCCCTGTTCTCCGACTTGTCGAAAGGCCGATACCTGATCTGCGCCCCCGGATACAGCTCCACCATAGAACCATCGAGGAGGTACATCGTTTTGTTCCGGCTGCTCGTATTGCTTGCCCCCATCCAGGCAGACGCAGCCTCCTGGCCCTCTATCGTTTTTTTTGCGTCCGGGATTCGGATGGTCAGCATCAGCAGCGCGCCTATCGTTACTGCGGCAGCGGCAATCGACCAGTTCCATAACCTTCTCGCCCGGCTCGCATCCTGCCAAACATGCGTGGTAATATTATGGCGCAGCTGGCTGCTCTCAGCTTCCGACAGCTCCTGCTCCTTCCATTCCTCATTGAAATATCCTTCCAGCGACTCCGGATTCGCATAGAAATATGCCTGCACGGCTTTGGCCTCTTCCGAGGTGCATCGGCCGTCAAAGAATTTCTGTATGAGCGCTTCAGATATTTGCATTCAAAAGATGTACGCGTGCTGGAAGGATTCTCCCCTGTTGGAAACAATTTGGTAACATACGGCTACAGTAGAAGGTAGAAAAAGGTCAGGGAAACCGACGCCAGGCTGGCCGTCCTGAGCTCGCTAAGCCCTTTGGTGACGTGGTCTTCGACGGTCTTGACGGAGATGGAGAGGTGGGAGGCGATCTCTTTATTGGAGTAGCCCTGCAGGACCTTTAGCTGGAGTACTTTCCTTCGCGTAGGCGGCAGACCGCGCAGCCGGGTCATGACATAGTCTTGTCCCTCGAACAGGGTGTGCTGGGCTTCCGTGCCCTCGGGGCCCGCGCCTGCCGCGGCTTTCTGCTTTAATTTGCTAAAACGGGCTTCTTTGCGGAGGTGGTCGATCAGCGTGTACTTGGCAATGATAAACAATTGCTTATCCAGCGGGTGGAGCAGGGACAGCGTATGGCGGGACTGCCATAATTTAATATAGGTGAGCTGAGTGAGCTCCATGGCGAGATCACGGTCGCCATGGAAGCGCGTCAGAAAGAACCCGAAGACTTTTCCATGAAATGCATCGAAAACTTCAGTGAATACCCTTTGGTCCCCCCTCTTTATGGCCTCAACAACTTCCATTGTGCGGCCAAAGTTACTAGCCGGGGAAAAAAGGGTAGGTTATGAAATTGTAAATTCAGTAGCTAATGCCTATTTCGCGTAAGTGAAATTATACGTCGCGTAGTAGGTGTTCTGCCCCGAAGGTCCCTGTGAGCTAGGATAATAAGTCGTTATCTTGACCTGGCTCGGATAGCCCTGATCCGTATAGGTGTAGGTGAAAGTCGTTTCACGATAAGTGCTCCACGTCATCGTAGTTTGGTTGAGGCTTTCCTCCACTATCTTACCGGGATTGTGCTGGCTGAAATCAAACGACATCCGCTCGGGATAGCTCCAGGGAAAATCAGTAAACTTGTATTCGGGAATCGCGCTGTAAGGAGAGGGTTTAGTATCGTATCCCGTAAAGGTCAGCCTGTCATAGATCAACCCACCGGGATCGTATTGGGTGCTATTGGGTGAGCCCCATGCATTGGTAATAAAATAAGAAGAAGCGACATCGCCATTGCCATCGAATTTCAGGTATTGGCTAACCTTGCCGAGATTAGCGATGGCCGACGTATTTTTAGCCGCGGTCATACCGATTAAAGAGTAGGTGCTTTTGGGGCCGGTGGTACTGCCTCCATTTATTTTATTGATATAATAAGACTCCACCTGTCCTACCTCCCCGGTATAAATATTCCCGGAAAAATTATATACTAAAATAGTGGTATCATAGCCCCCAGGGACGACCAGCTGTACTCCGTTTCCGGAGAGGCTCGTCCACCGGCCCTCGTTTCCGTAATACGTGAGATGGTGCTTGTCGTCATACTTAAAAGTGGATTTGGCAGGATAAGCGCTATTGTTGCCTTCATAATAGGAAAGCGTAGCAGGGTACATGACGTTGGTGTTGTTGGTCCCTCCGCCTCCGCCCGAACCGCCGTTCTTTTTGCAGGCCGAGAGGAAAACAACAATAGCAAGGATAGATGTAGTGAATTTCATAGCCGCAATCTAGAAGTTCATGTGAAGCGGCGAGTCCGTCACTGAGTAGTTGACAGAAATGACTTAGCCGTTGACGGGAGCCGCGCCTTCGGGGAGACTGGGTAGTTTCAAAGTTTTGCGAGGCGCTGCAAAAACTCTTCCTTCTTTCTGCGCGAGACATCTACTTCGGAACCATCGGACATGGCTACTACCCCACCCTCTCCCTTTGTATATTTTACGATATGATTCAAATTGATCAGGTGAGAGTTGTGGACCCGGATGAAGTCATAGCCGTTTAATAGGTCTTCGAATTCTTTAAGGGTTTTAGTGACCAGCATTTTCTTGTCCAGGGCAAAGAAAAACAAGGTATAGTTGCCTTCGGCCTGGCAGCGAATGATATCTTTTAGAGAGACGACCTGCAAACCATTCGAGGTTGGGACGACAATCTTTTTCGTATCCTTTTTGAGGTTGTGGAAGAGTACTTCGAATTGACGCGCGGATTGTCTTTCGTTCAATTTGGTCTGACACTGATCGATGGCGCGGGACAAATCTTCCAGGCTAAAGGGTTTGAGCAGGTAATCGAGCGCGGAAAACTTTATCGCTTGTAACGCGTATTTTTCGTGTGCCGTGGTGAAAATGACTTCGAAGTCAATGCCCGGCAGCCCCTGCAGCATATCGAACACGGAGCTACTGTCCAATTCGATGTCGGTAATGACAAGGTCCGGATGATGTTGGGTAATGGCGGTAACAGCTTCTGCTATGTTTTCGCATACCGCCAGCACTTCTATATTCTTAAAATGTTCGGTCAGCATTTCGCACAATACCTGCCGGCTATGCTGCTCGTCGTCCAAAAGCACCGCTCTGATCATTTTTTAAAACTCGTTTTCGAAGGGCAATAACAATTCAATCCGTACACCGCTTAAGCCATTGTTTGCGTCCGCCAGGTCGGTAATAAACATAGCCGTTGCTACTTTTTTAATTTTACCGATAATCTCGAGGCGTTCCTGGGTGATCTTCACACCAAGGGACTCTCGTTTTACGTCGGGGGACAATTTATGTTCGACCGAGGATTTCCGGCCTTCCCCGTTGTCCTCTACCACACAACGGATCATATTTTCTTCTTTGCTGACAATGATCTTTATAATGCCGCCCTCTCTATTGCTGATGCCATGGATAATCGAGTTTTCGACAAATGGCTGTAAAAGCATCGGCGGTATCAAGGTAGTCTCCCCATCGATTTCGGGGTCCACTTCGATGACGTACTGAAACTTATTTTTAAACCGCAAAGCTTCCAGCTGCATATAGAGCTCGAGGGCGGACAGGTCCCGCGAAAGAGAGACTTCCTTCTCACGCGAATTTTCCAGCGTAAGCCGCATTAAATTCGAGAACCGGATCAGGTACTGCGAAGCCAGCTTTCCCTCATTGTCTATCATATATTTATTGATAGACTGCATGCAGTTGAAGATAAAATGGGGGTTTATCTGTAAATGCAAGGCGTTCATCTCCAACTCCGATACGCGCTTGTCGGAGATCAGCTTCTTTCTTCGGCTATTAAATACGATCATCAGGAAGGAAAAAGCGCCGGCGATCAGGACGATGCTAACGGTGTAGTTCCGAATGAGCTTCTGCCGCTTGATCTCCGCGGAAGCGAGGGCGTCCCGTTTCTCCTGCACAGCCCGTAACGAGTCTTCTTTCTTTTCAAACTGGTACTGAACCTCTCGTTTTGCTATTTCCTTTTGCTTCTCGTCGCCAACCATGCTATCGTTTAGGGCGACCAAATCCCGCTGGTATCGATAGGCGTTTTCGAAATTCTTTTCTTTTGCATAAATGGAGGTCAGCGTTTCCAACGCCAGTTTCTGGTCGGAGATGGTGTGGATTTCATTGGCGAGCCTTAAAGCTTCCTGTGCGGTCGTCTCGGCGATCTCGCGCCTTTTCCCCAGTCTGTTCAAAAACGAGTCCGGTGCATTGGCATAAATGCTCGCCATATTCGCGAGACAGTTCGACATCCCCGACTTATATCCAAGCGCTTTCTCGATGGCAAAGGACTCCTGGAAGGCACTGAGCGCTTCGGCGTATTTTTTCAGGAGCAGGTAAGCAGCCCCGATGTTGGCGATGTCCTGGGCCACACCCAATTTCTGCCCGATTTCTTTGTCTACGACAGCCGCCTGCCGGTAATAGTCGATACCTTCATCATACTTTCGTGTGACGCAGGAAATTTCCCCCAAAGACCCAAGCGCGCTCGAAATCCCCACTTTGCTGCCCACCCTTTTAAAAAGGGTCAGCGCCTTTTTCGAATAGTCGAGGGCCTGCGGATATTGTCCCATCTGCGTGTATAGGTTTCCTATATGCAGGTCGCTGCTGCCCGTTGCGGCCAGGTCCCCCAGCGACTCGCTGAGCTTTTCCGACTTTTGAAAGTGTTCGAGCGCTTTGGCGGCTTGTCCCAGGTCCAGGTAGGCAACGCCGAGGATATCGAGGGTCCTGGCCATTCCTTTCCGGTCGTTTGCTTTGGATAACAATTGCAGGGCCGGTTCCAGGCTGCTCAGCGCTTTTGGGTAGTCATTGAGGACGTTGACATATACGGAGCCTAAATAGCATAGGCTCCATCCGACCCCGGCACTGTCACCGAGCCCGCGGTACATGTCGAGCGCCTGCTGATGGTATTTTAGGGAGCTATCCGCGTCCGCCATCATATAATAATTGATCCCGATACAATTGTAGGATCGGGCGACGCCGGGTTTCCAGCGGACTCTTTCCGCCAACGCCAGCGCACGCCGTCCATAAGCTATGCCGCTATCAACCTGTTTAAGCCGGTACTCGTAGGAAATTTCGTTCATCTGCCGAATGCTGGCGGTGTCTTGCGCTACACATTTACCAGTAGCAAAGAAAGTAATCGACAGACAAAAAAAACGGAAAAGCAGCCATCTATCCGAAATTTTCCGCCACCTAATAGATGGTGTATAAGCGCTAGTGTTTTTGCCTGAAGTTTGTTCCATCAACCTGATATGAGTCGTGAATTTAAGTTTGCGGCTCCCAACAACTATGCCAATCCAACCACCGGCATGGACTATTTACCCAACGGTAAGAACGTAACAACCAGTTAGTCGCAATTCCCAGCCTGCTAAAATCTACCATTCAAATGTACCGGCTTTTACGTCCGGTTTATTCAACATTTTTATAGGGGGTAGCCGAAAACCCTATTACAGAGTAGGCACTTTAATTATTGGTTATGAAAAAGAAGCAGTTGGACCTCAAGAAGAAACTGGTCCTCAGCAAGGAAACGATCGCTAATCTCACACCTGATCAGCAGGCCAAGCTGGCGGGCGGTTACAACCAGCATACGAATACCTATTGCACGAACCCGCCCCCAACGACAGACCCGAACGTAACACAACAGAATAGCGACTGCGGATGTATCCGGACGAAAGCCGATTGCATACCCGGCAAGACGTCTTATTGCAACCCGTTCTAGTCGATGCTCTACAAAGAGAATTGCCCACCTGGCGGGCAATTCTCTTTTTTCAATTTAATGCTATGCTACACGAAAAGATCAGGGCGATCGCCCATTCGGTTTACGAGGACAGGGATACCGCGGTCAAGGTAAGCGGACTATTGAGCGGAGACGCCGGTGTGGCACTGTTTTTCGCCTATCTGGCGATCGCCTATCCCGAAAGCCCCTATGAAGAGATTACCCTGGAATACCTCGAAAAGCTAAGCGATGCGCTGGCTCATCAGCAATTGCCGCATTATCTGTCGAGCGGTGTCGCCGGTATCGGCTTTGTCTTCCAGCATCTCCGCAATATCGGTTTGTTGGACGGCTCAGAGGATATCGGTCTTGACGTTTTGGATGAGTCGATCATGAATGGGGCCGAGCAGGATTTTTCCGTCGGCAACTGGGACCCGCTGCACGGACTGGTCGGCCTGGGGATTTACTTCCTCGAACGATACAAAGAAACGGGCGAGAGTAAATACCTTGAAAGAATCGTCGACCAGCTCAGCGCTCTTGCCGTCGATGAAGACAGCGGCAAGGTGTGGGTCACTCCGGGGTACCGGCACTACAGCGTGGACAACTATAATTTCGGGATGGCGCACGGCATGCCCGGCCTGCTTAGCTTTCTCGCAGAGGTTTACACCTTGGGCATCCGCAGGAACGTCATCGGAGACCTGGTTACCTCCTGCTGTACTTTTTTGCTCGACCATTACCAGATAGACGGCGAACACTACGGCTTCCCCGCCTCTATTCAATTAAAGCCGGAGCCAACACCGCTGCCCTCGAGGAATGGCTGGTGCTATGGCGATCTCGGCGTGGCCATCGCGCTGATTCATTGCGGCAGGGCATTGACGCGCGGAGACTGGGTGCTGCTGGGGACCGAAATCGCTTTGAAGACGACGCAGATCCCATTCGAAGCCGCCGGCTGTGGTGACGCTTCTTTCTGTCACGGCGCCGTTGGTCTCGTCCATCAATACTACAGGCTTTTTCGGTCGACACGCGACATCCGGTTCAAGGATGCGGCGGACCGGTGGCTGTCCTTCATGCAGGAAAAATATTACCGGCCTGATGCTTACCCTGGCGGTTATGCGCATAGAAAATACGACGAATCAACCGGGTCGTATTCCGACGTTCCCAGCTATGGCCTTTTGGAGGGAATCACCGGAATCGGGCTGGTGTTTCTATCCTGCGACGCGGGTGTGCTTCCCGACTGGGATATCATTTTTCAAACCAACGTTTAACCCAATGTTCCAACCCTATTCATACGTTCAGCTGAGAACGCCGTTACAAAATCTGCGGGACGCCTACACGTTTCCCGCCGATGGCAATACTGTATTTCAGGAGGGGATTTACCTTTCTTCTCCAGAGTTTTATAAAGAGCTGTCCCGAAAAGATTCGTTATCGGAGAAGGACCGGAAGAAGCTGGAGCTGAGCTTCGCGAAGTATTGGCTGCGGAGCAGCAGCCGCTGTACGCCTTTCGGTACGTTTGCGGGTTCGGCGCTTGTTCCAATTACAGAAGGGGCTTCCCGGCTGGAGCTACAGCCAAATGAGCGACACAGACGCAGTCTGCGGCTCGACATGAATTATCTTTCGGCGATCGTTCAGGCGCTGGTGCGGATGCCGGCGGTACGGAAGCGATTGACCTTTTATACGAACAATAGTATTTACGAAACACCCGATAGATATCGCTATGCGGAGGCTTCCGGAGCCGACCACGCCCGGCACTACCGCCTTACTTCCATCAGTAAGTCACCCTACCTCTCCAATATTCTTGCCCGGGCATCGCGCGGGACCCCAATCCAGGAACTGGTAGATACGCTGATGGCAGAGGAGCAAGTCGACCGGGAAGAAGCCGAAGCTTTTATCGGCGATCTGTGCGAATCCCAGCTCCTGATCGCGGGGCTGGAGCCCTCCGTCACTGGCGCCAATCCCCTGGACCAATTAATCGGCGGATTGCAGGGCATACCAGACCTAACCGGTTTGGTCGACCAGCTGGTTGAAATACGGGACCTTCTCGCTTCGCCGGAAGCGGGGGTTGCGTTTTATATAAAAGTAGAAGAGAAGCTTCAAAAGCTCGGGCTGGATATAGCCGTTCCCAAAAACGTGCTACAGGCTGACCTGTTCCTTGCCATGGGTGAGGGACATATCAACAAACACCTCATTGCTGTCCTCCTAAAGCAAGCCAGCGAGCTCAAAGCCTTGTCCCGGCCCATCACCAACCCGGACCTCCAGGATTTCAAGACAAGGTTCTTCACCCGATATGAACACGCGGAGGTACCGCTTTGTCTGGCCCTGGACGCAGACCTGGGCGTTGGCTATGCCGGGTTACGAGACGAGCTGGCGGGAGGAGGAGAATTGATCGACGACCTGCCGGTGGCCGTGGGACAGGGACAGGGAGGAGGCGACTTCGACTATATCCAGCAGTTTACGCTGGAGAAATACAACGACTGGCTGCTAGCCGGAGGGGACGGAATCGTCATCCGCGAAGAGGAGCTCGCCAAATTCGAAAAGCATGTTTTGCCGCTTCGGCTACCCGGAAATATAAGTCTGATGGGCAGCCTGCTGGGGGAAGATGGAAAGCTGGATGCGGAACATTTTACCTTCGATCTGGCCGGATTCATGGGCTCCTCAGGGGGCAACCTGCTGGGCCGTTTTGCGCAGGGCGACGCCGGTATTGGTGACTTCGTCAAAGACATTTTGAAGTTGGAAGAGCGGGAGCATCCCGAGGTCGTCTATGCGGAAATAGCACACCTGCCGCAACCGCGGTTGGGCAATATTCTGTTGCGGCCCGTGCTGAGGGAATATGAAATACCATACGTAGGATTTTCAGGCGCCGATGCAGACCATCAGCTTCCTATCGATGACCTATTTGTTTCCATCCGCAATAACGAAGTAGTGCTTCGAAGCAGGAAGCTGAATAAGCGCGTGCTGCCACGGCTGACGACGGCGCATAATTTTTCGAGCAGGAGCCTGCCGGTGTACAAATTCCTTTGCGACCTGCAATTCCAGGGACTGGCCATGTCGAATGTATGGGACTGGGGGAATCTCTCCGTCTTGAATCATCTGCCCCGCGTCAGCTACAAAAACCTGATCATCCATAAAGCTGTATGGAAGATCAGGGAAGAGGACCTGGTCGATGCGCCCACTTCAGCCTGGGTCAGGGAGCGGTTTAAGCTACCCCCGCGCGTGGTTTACAAGGAAGGAGACAACGAGCTGCTGATCGACTTCGACCGGCCCGAGGGAATGGAGCTTTTCCTTCACTATATCAGACGGTACAAGAATATAAGCCTCGAAGAATTTCTTTTTACGGAGGAAAATTCTGTTGTAAGGGATGTTGATGGGGCGCCATATACGAATGAGCTAATCATCCCAGTCCATCGCGAAGCAGCCGGTGTTTCTATGGACCTTGCTGCCCCGGCCGAGACCACGGTTCAGCGTGTCTTCTTACCATATAGCGAGTGGCTCTATTTCAAAGTGTATGCAGGGACGAAGACCATCGAGCACCTCCTTTCATCCGTCATTTCACCGTTGGTGGAAGAAAGTTTGGAGCAGGGACTGTTCGAACGCTTCTTCTTTCTTCGTTTCCGGGACGAAGCGGGCGGGCACCTGCGCATCCGTTTCTTCAACCAGGACAAGGACCGGCAGTGGGCGATTGCACAAAAGCTGGCGCAAGCCCTTCAACCCTGGGTCGATAACGGAGCTATCGATAGGGTGATGCTCGACACCTACAAGCGCGAGCTGGAACGCTATACGCCCGGGCTCATGGACCCAACTGAGACCTTATTTTATAACGACAGCCTGGCCGTGCTTCGGGTCTTATCGTTACTGGACGGCGTGAGCGACGGACGATACCGGCTGATTCTTGCCATGCGCGGGATTGCCGCGCTGCTGGTTGACTTTGATTTGTCCCCGGAGCAAACGCTGACCTATCTAAAAGCGCAGCAGGCTACCTTCTTTAAAGAATTTGGCGGCAGCCCCGCACTCCAAAAGTCGCTGAACGAACGTTATAGAAAACACCAGCGATTTATCGCCGATCATATGAATGCGGAAAAAGACGTCGCCAATGAGATCGACGAGGCGATCGAGGTATTGAATATCCGCTCGGAGATGAATAAAGACCTGGTCCGGGAGCTAAACCCAGGCTTCCTAAACCATTACATTCATATGTTCATCAACCGGCTGTTCCCCGGTCAGCAGCGGAAGTACGAGCTGGTCGTTTATCATTTCCTTGAAAAATATTACGTCTCCAGTATGGCAATAGCCAAAAAAGCAAAGCAAGATGCCGTTTCCGTATTATAGACAATTGGACGCCATGGACTGCGGTCCGACCTGTGTGCGGATGATCGCCAAATATTACGGGCGAAGCGTTTCCCTGGAATACCTGCGGGAGCATTCCTATATCACCCGGGAAGGGGTGAGTCTGATGGGCATCAGCGAAGCCGCAGAAAATATCGGGTTCAAGACCTTTTCCGCCCGGCTGTCCTTTGCCGCGCTGGACGAAGAGGCGACGCTGCCTTGTATCTTGTATTGGAACCAGAATCATTTTGTCGTTCTACCTCCGCAAAACTATAACCGTAGTAAAAACGACAAGATTCTCATCGCCGACCCCGCACATGGTCTCGTCAAGGTGGACCGGACGACCTTTCTCCAATGTTGGGCCGATCACCGAAACGAGGGGATCGTCCTGATGCTGGAGCCCACGGATTCGTTTTACGAACAGAACGGCAAGGAAAGCAAGCCGGCAGGTTTTGGATTCCTGTTCCGGTATCTTAGGCCCTATCGAAAATATATCATCCAGTTGGTGTTGAGCGTCCTCATCGCGAGTATACTTTCTCTTATCGCGCCTTTCCTGACTCAAGGGCTGGTAGACTATGGCATCAATCATCGGGACCCGAGCTTCGTCAACCTCATCCTGTTTTCGCAGCTGCTGTTATTTGCGGGTAGTACGGCGATCGAAATCATCCGAAGCTGGATTCTGCTCCATATCAATAGCCGGATTAATATCAGCATCATCTCCGATTTTTTGATCAAATTGATGAAGCTGCCGATCCGGTTCTTCGACACGAAAATGATCGGGGATATTACGCAGCGGATTGGGGACCACAGCCGGATACAGAATTTTCTCACCGGCACGGCGTTGTCAACATTGTTTTCCTTTGTCAACCTGCTGGTATTTTCGGTTGTATTGGGAGTTTACAGCTGGAAGCTGCTGACGGTCTTTGTGGTGTTTAGCATTATGGCCGTTGCGTGGATTTTCTTTTTTTTGAAGAAGAGAAAAGAGCTGGACTATAAGCGGTTTCAGCGGATGAGCGACAATGAGAACGTCCTTTTCGAGCTGATCACCGGGATGCAGGAGATCAAGCTGAACAATTGCGAAACGGCCAAGCGCTGGGGTTGGGAGAGGGTTCAGGCAAGGCTTTATAAGATCAATATCAAGAGCCTGGCGTTGGGGCAGTATCAGCAATTGGGCTTTAGTGTCTTTACGCAGCTTAAGAATATTTTGGTCGCTTATATAACCGCCAGGGAGGTGATGAGTGGGAATATGACACTGGGGATGCTGTTGTCGGTTAGTTATATCATCGGGCAGATGAATGGTCCGTTGGATCAGCTGTTGGGTTTTGTCCAGGCGGCGCAGGACGCGAGGATTAGCCTGGACAGGTTGGGAGAGATCCATACTAGGGAGGAGGAAGAGGTCGCTTCTGAGTCTCCCGTTCAGCAAAGCGGCGACATCCACTTGAAAGACGTTTCCTTTACCTATGGCGGTCCGGGGTCTCCGCACATACTCAAAAATCTCGACCTCCACATACCAAAAGGAAAGGTAACGGCGATCGTCGGGACCAGCGGAAGCGGAAAAACCACCCTGCTCAAGCTCCTGCTCAAATTCTACGAGCCAACGGCGGGGAAGATCTATGTCGATTCCCGGGACCTGGAGCAGTTTTCCCCTAAGTGGTGGCGAAGCCAGGTCGGCTGCGTCATGCAGGACGGGTTTATCTTTTCCGACACCATTGCCGGCAATATCACAGTCAGCGCTGCGTCCACAGACACCGTCCGCCTTCTATACGCCTGCGAAGTAGCAAACATCCGGGAATTTATAGAGGGGCTGCCGCTCGGCTATCGCACCAAGATCGGCAACTCCGGCAACGGCATCAGCGCGGGTCAGCGGCAACGGATCCAAATCGCGCGAGCCGTTTATAAAGACCCGGAGTATCTTTTCTTCGACGAAGCCACGAGCGCCCTCGACGCCAACAACGAGCGGGTCATTATGAAGAATATGGATCGATTCTTTGAAGGCAAAACCGTCGTGGTCATCGCGCACCGGCTCAGCACGGTAAAAAACGCGGACCAGATCGTCGTGCTGGATAAAGGGGAGATCGTCGAAACGGGTACGCATGGGGAGCTCGCGGCGTGCAAGGGTAAATATTATGAGCTGGTGAAAAACCAGTTGGAACTTGGTCAATAAAATACGATGCCAGAACAAATATTTAGCAGCAATGGGGTGCATGATCGTTACCCGGAGCCTGCGGGCTTAGCCGATCACCGGAGCGAAGAAGTCACGGAAATCATCGGGCGGATGCCTTCCTGGCTCATCCGACGCGGCATTTCGCTAACCGGCATTATCCTTTTGGGTATCCTGATCGCGGCCTGGTTCTTTAAATTCCCCGACGTCATCGCGTCGAAGATCGTCATTTCGTCCGGGAATCCGCCGGTAAAACTGGTAGCGCGGAGCAGCCTGCCTATCCAACAGATTTTTGTCGCTAACGACGAACAGGTTACGTCCGGCGAGACCCTATGCGTCCTCGCCAATTCCGCCGTCTATGGGGATATCCAAAAAATAAACACCCTGGTTACGCAATTGGATACGAGCCTCGACCTGGCCGCCAGCCTTCTCAATGTCAAAATTCCCGGAGCGCTGCAGCTGGGCGACCTGCAGGGAGGATATACCGATCTATGCGTCGCCATCCAGGCGTATTTATTTTTCATCCGCCACAATACCTACCAGGCTACGATCGGCCATCTTGCCAAACAGGTCACCTACAACGGGCAGTTGCAAAAAGAGCTAAGCACTAAAGAAAAAATGCTTCAGGAGCAGCTAAGCCTCCAGCACAATCGATTTACCGCCGACTCCTCGCTGGTTACGGATAGGGTCATCTCTCCACTGGAATACGAAGAATCCAAAAAGAAGATGCTCGACCAGCAGATGAGCATGGGAAATAACAAAAGCTCCATCATCCAAAACAACCTCCAGCAGATCGGCTATCAAAAAGATATTGCCCAGCTGACGCTGCAAAAACAAAGCGAAGAAAATAACCTCCAAGAAAAAGTAAAAGATGCCGTCCGCCGTCTCAAAGGCCAATACGCACAATGGGAGCAAGCCTACGTGATCAGCAGTCCCACCAATGGGAAAGTCACCTTCTTCAAGTTCTGGAAAGAAAACCAATACGTCACCGCCGGCGAAGGCATTATGATGGTCACGCCCCCGATTCAGGCATACATTGTCCACGGCACCGTTGGCCTGGACAATACGGGAAAGATAAAAGTCGGGCAGCGCGTGATCATGAAGTTGCCGGCCTATCCTTTTGAGGAATATGGCGTTCTCAATGGTCACGTTGCCGGCCGGTCGGTAGTAGCGATGGATGGAAATTTCTCGCTGGAGATTAAGCTGGACAACGACCTGACCACTAATACCGGGAAGACCATCCCGCCGCAGCCTGAAGTGGAGGCCCTGGGGGAAATATTAACAGAGAACAAAAGTATCCTGCAACGGCTTTTCGAGCGTATCATCGGGAGCATGAATGATCGGCGTTAGGTAGCCATGCCTTATAAAGGCACAATCTTTAACGAATAGAAGTTCCATTTCCCATTATTCAAACAATTGAGCCTAAAAATATTCTCTCCCCTTGTCAGGTTCACCCCTAACACGAAATTCGTTTCCTGGCCGGCTGTTACCGTCATAGACGCAGAAGCGACTTCCTGATAAGAATAAGGCGCTGTCGGCAAACTTCCAATTACTTTTATTTCAGGGGTGCCAGCCTGCTGAAAGCTGCAATTGATTTGCAACATATAAAACCCTGGCGCTTCGCATCCCTTTAGCCAGATGATAAAGTCCCCGTCGGTAAGCGTTATAGCGCCGCTGCTTACATTGGTAATCGGCGATACAAAGTAAATGCTATTATCCCCATCTTTCATTTGGGGCCAGATAAACGAGTAGGTTCTGGGGTTGCTGGCCGGCGCTGCGGTGACGGGAGCGGTAAGGGGGGATTTATTTGTTCTTTTATACAGCTCGAAAGCCGCTTTTGCATTTAAAAAAGTGTTGGAGCTTTTTACTGATTGAATTTTGCGGATTGTTTCTATGCTTTCCGGGGTTTTGGTCTGGGCATAGCTGCTACAAACAAAAACGAAGGTGCATAAATAAAGAAAGGCTACTTTCATTTTTGAATAAAAGTAGCCGATCGAAAGAAGCCGGTCAATCGTTAAAAAGTATGATCTTTTACCGTCGTTGTCTAGTTCCTGCCTTATAGTATAATTCCGCAAGACTTTTCTGATAGCCGGCTATCAAACTCTCCCGCTTCACCTTCATGTCTATCAGCTTGCTTTCCCGGCTATTGATCAAAAAGAGGGTGCTTTCTCCAAGATCGAATTTCTGCAGCTCGCCGGTGAGCAGCAGCTGTTGATTATTGATGCTTTGAATCTGTACGGACAATTGCGATTGGTAAGCCTCCAGGCTATTATACGATGCCATAACCGCATTGTTGATCTCGCGGCCCGACTGGAGCAGGTCATAGTGTACCTGTTCCTGTTTGATTCGTATCGCTTTTAACTTACCCCGTTCGGAACGCAGAAAAAGAGGGAAGGCAAAATCGAACCCCACCTTGTAATTGCTCCAGTTAAAGTCGTAGTAGCCGGGCACATACCCGAAGTCGGTGCGGGCGGAGACAAGCGACCCGGAGAGATTGATCTTGGGCTTGAGCATTTCCCGGCGGTAGCGCCGTTCGATGTCGAGCTGGTCGCCTTTTGCCCGAAGCTTGACCAGTTCGGGATGCTGGTTACCGGCGAGAGTCAGTAGGGTATCGAGTAGACTTCGGTCCGGGAGAGTCATGTTTTGGTCCACCTGTTGTGGAACGGCGTCCATCGGCAGTTCCAGGGGAGCCCCCTGTTCGTTCCAAAGGTGATTAGAAAGCACAAGCATGGCGTTTTGGGCTTCTATGTTGCTTTTTGCCAGCTGGATCTGCCGGTCCTGTACGGTGATGCCCGCCTCTACAGAGTCGATAGGAGGCTTGTCGCCCATCAGGGTCTGTCTGCTTACGGCTTGGAAACGCTTCATGGCCAGATCGACGCCTTCCTTTATCAGCCGGTATTCTTTATAGGCGTAATACCAGGCCCAGTAGTCTTTAACAGCGGTGTACCAGACGCTGTTGATCTGCTTTACCTTATCGGCTTCGGCGTAGTTTACCATGACCCTGGCTTGCCAGAGGGTGCTCCGTCGGGCATCGATCAGCATACCCTGGGCTAGGGGGATGCTCAGACCTACGGCTGCGAGGCCGGCTGAGCCCGTTTGTTTTTCGGGCGCGGTGTAAACGCCGACATTCCTGTCGTATCCAACCTTTAGGTCGGCGCCGGCGACGTATAACGGGACTTTGAGCTCGCTGCTCCAGTTATTGTAATACTCGGTGTTGCCGAATAACTTGCGCTCGAAGCCTGCTTTTAGCGTGGGATCAAAATAACCCAACGATTGCAAAACCTCGGCTTTGGCTATATCGCTTAATAATGCCGCTTGTTTTACGATAGGGTGATGACCAAAGACGATTTCTTCGAGGTCGTTTAAGGTGAAGGTCCTGCCGGTGTCGGCTGGTTGTGCGAATCCACTAGCCGTAACCAGCATCAACAGACCGGCGAAAACATATCTTTTCAGTTTCGTCATTTCTTACCATTTGAATTTGCGTCAGAAGGTTCTTTTTCCAGGCTTGGCGGGAAGCCGTTTAGCTGCCGCCAGATTTCGTACCACACGGGTACCGAGCGAAGGATGACCCGGCCATAAACACCAGAGCCTGGCCGGAGCTGTATCGGCCATGGCTCGTCATTTACTGGCACCGGAACCGATGGCTTAATCAGCAAGCGATATTTACCGCCGCTGCTGCTCACCTTGTCGATGGCCCATACCTTTCCCGCGAAAGTGCCTACGGCCACCGACGGCCAGCCCGAAAATTGAATGGAGGGCCATCCTTCGAATTGTAAACGGACGTCGCTGGTATCCAGGATTAGCGGGACGTCCATGGCATTGACATAAAGCTCAGCGGCTACTTGTGGATGCAGAGGTTGAAGAGTCGCGATGGACTCCCCTTCTTTAATATTTTCTCCTATACCGGCCTTGAGCGTTTTTACGACAAATCCATCCTGGGGTGCACGTACGATATAAAGACCGCGCCGTATAGCAATATTCGAAATATCGTTCCGCAATTTGGCGATCTCGGCGCGTACGCCTGCGCGGCTTGAAACGGCCGAGCTCAGGTCCGACTGGGCTTTGGCCAGCGATTCCTGGTACTTTGCCCGAATGTTGTCCAATTCAATCCGGGCGTTCAACAGCGCCTGCTTGGAATTGCTGAGTTTATTCTGCTGGCTGACGACCTTAGCGTTATCTTCCTGCAGCTTCAGCCGGCGCGTCTCGATGTCCGTGAGAGAGAACAACCCATTCTGGTAGCCCGACTCATACCGCACTAAACGCGCTTTTGAAGTCTCATAAAAATTCTGAACGGCTACGAGGTCTGCGCTGTCGATGCTGACGTAGTTCTCCGACTGTCTTACTTTGTTTTCTGCGGACGAGAGCTGATACCGCAGCCCGCTGTTAAGCGCCTCTATCTGCGCGTTGGTTGCTTCCATCTTTTGGACCGCTGCGGATTCGCTGCCTTTTTTGGCCTCCAGCTGTTCGTCCAGGCGCAAAGGCAGCTCGGGGTCGAAGTAGGACTGACTGGTTTCCGAGATGACCAGTATCGTGTCCCCTTTTTTTACTTCCTGTCCCTCGCGTACCGCCCAGTGTTCGATACGGCCTCCGATTTGATTTTGGACGGTTTGGGGCCGGTCTTCCGGCGTCAAAGCCGTTACCGTTCCTCTGGCGGGGATGGTCTGGCGCCAGGGCAGAAACAAGAGAATAACGAATACGATAAGGCAAAAGGCCATGATGCGGCCCAGCTTGAACGAACCTTTCACCCTTACAAGCTCCGATTGTGACTGTACAGCCAGGGCATCCAGGTGTCTGTTGTATTGGTTTCTATTTAATAATCTAGTCATTTTATTTTCCCTCCTCTATTTCAAGATCGGTTACGACGGCCAGCTTTTCGCTGCTGGTAACCATGTCAAATACGGTATTGAGATTTGTCATCAGTTTTTCGACCGCGTAGCTTATTTGTACGACGATCACCTCCGCGGCCACAAATTGTCCGAAGGTCATTTCCCGTTCTACTACGAAAAATGCTCCCAGCAGCAGCAGGCCGCCCATCAGGATAGTCCGCATCGCAACGGCGCTGATAAAAAACTTTTTCAGGATAGAAAAGTGCTCGTTGCGGGAGATCAGGTATCGGGATGTAATTTCGTCGGCCTTCCTGACCACTTTTTCCATCATTTCCGGGTTGCCGCGGTAATTGTCGAGGTCCTCGGCCACTTCTTCAAAATGAGCCACCAGTTCATATTTATGGCTCGATTCATCCATGCTCGTTTCCACGCCCCTTCTATAATAAAGAAATAGCACCAGGGATATGGCTAGCAGCGCAAAAAGGCCAACCGCCATAAATACGGGATGGTAGAAAGAAAGCAATATGGCGCTAAAAAAGATCTGGACGCAGGCCGCGACGATATCGACCAGCAATTTGGTCAGTCCCTTTTGGATAGTAAGGATATCGAAAAAGCGGTTGACCAGCTCTGCCGGACGTTCACCATGTAATTCTTGTGGTTTAATCCGCGGCAGCCGAAACGCAAAATCCATCGAGGCCGTGGTAAAAATCTTCTGCTCGAGAAACTCCACCAATGTCAGCTGTCCGATCAAAAGCGCGCCTGCGACGACTACGCCTATCAGCACGACGGCTATCAGTATATAGGTAGAGCTGTAAATGGCTCCATTTGAAAGCAGGTTATATACGGCCGTAGTGCCCAATGGCAGGGTAAGGCCGATGATGCCTATTAGTATCGCGTAGACAAAAATGTAATTGATGGAAGTACGTTCATGATGCAATAGACTCACCAGCCTTTGCCAGGGCGTGAGCGAATTTGCATGCTTTTTTTTCTTCATAAAAAAACATGTTATGATGGGGAATAGATTGGGTATGACAATAGTCTACCCAAGACGCTTGTTTTAGCGTCCAATAATTTCGGGATTAAATGAAATTGGGGGGAGGAGTAAGGACGTCTCTTAGCGGTTCTTTAAATACAACAAGGCTGTAGATGCTCCAGTGTTGTGAGGGATGAATTGACCGTGCCAGTGTGCTGGGGGTCATGTCCTCGAAGATAGAGACGAATTCTTTAGCGTCTTTCTTGATGGCTTCTTCTTCTGAGCTCGAGTCCTGATTTTCGTCGCTTGTATTTTCGATATCGTGAGACTTGGGGGAAGAGAGGTGATCGACAAATAAATGGTAGCCTCGTATGGTGAACACTGATAGTAGAAGTATCCAGGTTACGCATTTTAGGGCCGATCTTAATGTTTTCTCTTTTCTCACTGCCGCAAATTTAATGATTATGAAGGGCTTAAACAACTGCAACGCCGTTTTCTAATCAAAAATTAACAACATTTTGAGCTATATAAAGGCAACGAGCTTTAATTTCTTGTGAGCGCTGATACCCAGCAATGGCTCTAATACGAATTTAATGTCTTTCATCATGAGACTGGTTACGATGATCTCCTTTTGATCTTTGAATTTAATCCTGAAATATCGGTATTCGCTAAAAGAATACCACCAGGAGCCGCCACCATAAGAAGCGGTATGTTCTAATCGTTCGATATCCCCAAAGTGATAAGATAGGTCTCCGGCTTTCGAAATATATCGAATCATCCGGGCCTGCTTATCGATAATTAATGCGCTGCCCCAATTCGCCAGGCAGTACTGGACATGCGCAATGAGTGTGGGCACAATGTCGATAATCATAAAGAAGATGATAATCCCAACAAGGAACCGGTCCAATTTAAGGCCCATGTATATATAAGCAAATGCTATTATTGAATATACTGTCAATAGATGGCTTAGCTGACTTAGCTGTCTGGAAAAGGTTATTTTGAATGTCAGGTCGTTCATTTTATTTCTGCTGTTTTCCGATCCCCCTCCCCTTTCGTTCATCCAATATACTTTAAACGCAGCTCATTGAGCAGAAATTTAATCTATCTCTTATAGAACATCATGCTTCGCTCACCTGCTTTGACAAAATATGCGCCCCTCGGCAGGGTTCCGAGATCGATCGTTGTCTTCCGTTCGCCAGCGGGAACGCTCCGGACAAGCAGCTGCTGACCAGCCGTGTTGAAGATGCTGACAGTCTGTATTGCTCCCTCCACCACTAAATAGCTTGCCGCGGGATTAGGGTAAACGTGCATCGTCGGCGCTGCGATTTCTTCTATATGGATCGTCAGCGTCTTGGAGATCGTCGCGCTGCCATCCCGGTCCACCTGTTTTAGTCGGTAGTAGGAGAGCCCGGAATAGGGGGCATCGTCTACAAAAGAATATTGCTGCATTGCCGCGAGGCTGCCGGCTGCTGCAACCTGTCCGATCGCACTCCAGGTCTCGCCGTCATTCGAACGATCCACTTCGAAATGGTCGCTGCCGGATTCGGAAGCGGTGGTCCAATCCAGCTCTACCTTTTTATCCTTTAATTGTTTGGCCGCAAAAGAAGTTAGGGTTACCGGCAAGGTCACCAGGGGTTTGAAAGTAGCGACCGTAGCAATCCAATCATTCGCTCCCGTAAACGTCGCGCTATAAGAGCCGGCGGTAGTACCGGTTTTGTCTTCGACAATATTATCCTGGGCCACCGATCGGGCGGTAAACCCTGATCCTACATGGATTGCATCGGTAGCACCGATCGAAACTCCATAAATAAGTTCGTTGTTCTGGGTGGTCGTCACGGCGCCGCTGCTAATCGTAGTGCCGCTGCTAACGGTCGTCCTGGTTACGTCCAGCGGGTCGGCTGTCGTCAGGACACTGGCGTATTCGCTGGCATAGATCTCGGCAAAGGTTTGATTAGCGCCGTCGAGGGTCGCCTTGATGGTCAGGGGACCGGGAGTGACCGTGATGTTATAGGCATAGTAAAGTGCCGATCGGTATTTGTTGGAGCCCTGGCCAAAATTCATGGTAGAGCCGGGGACGAGATAATACGTATTCTTGGTATCGGAGACCGAGCTGATGTCGCGGTTTTGTTTGTCCCAGGTGATGTGTACGACAACGAGGTGGCCGGCTGTGCTCGGAGTGTTGAAGGTAACGCTGATGGTAGTGGTAGAGCTGCTGGTGGTGACGCTTTTGGTTTGCGTATGCGTGGGAGCCTGGGCAGCGGTATGGAGGCCGAGGGTTAAAAGAATGATTAAGGGTTTAAGGGCTTTCATTATAAGATATTTGGATAATAGGTGCTTATATCTAAAACAAGGGGTATACCAATGCGGCCCTATGATGAAGAGAGCTTTTTAGTATTCGTTTTTATTTGATTGTCAATATATTACATAGCGAAACTCAGGCGAGTTTCCTTCGAGGTCACGTGCCCCGGCATAGGAATGTTCCCAAAAAGAGACAGGCGGGTATTTTTGGGAAGGATTAAAGGATCTTAATTCTTTAAATTGATGAGGTTGACCACGACTTTAGTCATCATATCCTTCTCCTCTGGTTTACTTTCGGCGATCATCAGCGTAAGAGCGACCAGCGCATTATCGGCAATCTTCCGGGAGTGGTCTTCCCGGTATAGAATTCCATTCTTTTCCATGAACCATACGAACAGAAATGCGGCGATCCGCTTGTTGCCATCGGAGAAGGAATGGTTCTTTATGACGAAATAAAGGAGGTTGGAGGCCTTTTCTTCGACACTGGGATATATATCTTTGCCGTTGAAGGTCTGGTAGATGGCGGCGAGAGAGCCCTGGAAGGATTGGTCTTTTTCGTTGCCGAAAAGGAAGCTGCCGCCGAATCGGTCCTTTAATCCTTTGATGGCGTTTATGGCAGCTGGATAGGTGATTTGAAAGAGTTCCCTGGGGGTGGTTGCTTCAATTTCCAGTACCTGGTGGTCGTAGCGATCTAATACGTCGAGCGCATAGGCGTAGTCCGTGACTATTCTTAATAAGCCGGTGGCTTCGTCTGAGTTGAGCTCTTTGCTTTCGGCGACGTTACCGAGAAGTTTGACAGTGCGCTTTAGTTCTTCGAGCTGACGGGATTGGTCTTGGAAACGTTTCTGATCGATGGCGTATCCTTTGACCAGGTAGTCTTTTAAGACTTTATTCGCCCAGATGCGAAATTGGGTCCCACGCAGTGAGTTGACGCGGTAGCCGACTGATAAGATGGCATCCAAATTATAATACTCGATATCCCGGCGGATCTCTCTCCCGCCCTCATCCTGAACTGTTGCATTTTTTGCAACAGTTGCTTCTTTCTCCAGTTCTCCCTCACGAAATACATTCCCCAAATGCCTGGATATCACAGACTTGTCTCTGTCAAATAATATCGCCATCTGATTGAGGGAAAGCCAAACTGAATCGTTGTCCAGTTTTACTTCGATCTGGGTGCTATCGGATTTAACTTGATAGAAAATGATTTCTCCTTTCTTCTCCATGATTGTTACTTTAATAGTTGATAATTATGGTACCTGTTACCAAATCATCCAATCATATCAAGAAGAGAAAGAACAGAATGAAAAGCGAAGCTATAAATTTATAAGTTGAAAATTATTTTTTCTTCTCGCGGTTGACTAAATAATGTGCCAAAATTTATAGGGTTCAAGCAGCCGTTTTTCACTAGCGATCTATTGAAATGCCCGACAAATATTATCTTTACTATCATGCCAACCCCAGAACAACACGCCACACACGATGCCGAAGCAAAAGAGGCCATTCTCGCCAACATTGAAAAATATGACTGCCACATCGCGCTGCTTTCCCCTACGAAGTATTTGCCCGGCTTTGCCTATACCATTGGTCTATACAAGCAATTGGGTTCGCCGGAGATCATATGCTTCGGTCTGCACCCGGACGTATTGGGTGCTGTACTTAATCATGCCCGTGATCTGATCAAGGAAGGAGAAGTATTAACACCTGGCAAATCATATCCGGGATTTTTGCAGGGTTATGACATCCAATTTATAGTAGTAGATAAAGCTTTCTATCCCAATTATGTCGGTTATGGTGGTTGGTTCTATGATAGAACTTTCGACTTTCCGCTCTACCAGCTGGTTTGGCCCGACAAACAGCATCTCTTCCCCTGGCAGGAAGGATTCAATCCCGATTGGAAACACAAACAACCTCTGCTGGATCGAAATACTGATTTTAAATTCTATGAAGAGAGGAATTTGGGAGTATACACCACCAGGCAGGCATTCGCCGGTAACCCGATTCTCTATGTCTATCACAACAGCGACGGCGACTGGCAGTTCCATACATCGGACAAACCAAAGATTGAGGATGCTATGCTTGTCTGCCTGGAAGAGCTGACGAAACTCGATCCCTCGCTCAACGAAATCTGCCATTTGGATTATGGGGAGCGGGCCTGGCGATCTTCTCCGGAGGAAGATTGGCAGTGGGAGGAGGATGAGAAAGATGCTTCTGAATAGTTCAAGAAATAAAATAACTAGTCCGAATGCCACTCAAACATACTTTCTTTAAAAGGATCCCAGTTAAATAGCCGTTCGCCAAGTATATTTAGGGCCGCGGGATAACAAATTATAAAAAACTCCGACTTATTATAATGAGGTTCGACGAAATGCGTCTCCATCTAACTGTTGGGAAGCCATACACGAGCCATTGCAAGCCTGAATAATAAACTCACCAAATTCGTCAGCGCCAGCCGACTCGGCCCAAATCATAGTAATCTTTATTCCAGCGTGCATTTTTAATGTTATTTTCTTTGACAAAATCTTTAAGAAGTTAAGGATTGCAGCACCTCTATGATAGCTGTCACCAGTTCTTTATCGGGCAGTTTACCAGAAAATTTCTCGGGCAGGATCGCCCGAAATTCCCCGGCGTCATCCCGTTCCAACGTCATTTCAACGCCGTCTATATCTACGAGAAACCGTATCCCGTATCGCCAAGCCTGTACCCGAGCCATAAAGCTGCGTTCAACGCCTCGAATCGTCACCGGAATATCCACTGTTTGTTCCATAAAAATGATTAAAAATATTATTTTCTGTTATTATATCTTTGTCATAAGAAAAAAATATGTTCGACATACTATTCAAATATTTTGAGCAAAAATCCGGCTTGACCTTGTTGCAAGACGAAAAAAGCCTCATCGAAGAAAATTTCAAATCCAAACGGTTTCGCAAAAAGCAATATCTCTTGCAAGAAGGCGATACTTGCAAATACGCGGGTTTTATTGCAGCTGGAGCAGCGCGAATGTTCTCTGTAGACGAAAAAGGTCACGAACATATCGTTCGATTCGGTATAGAAGGCTGGTGGCTGGGAGATCCCGAAAGCTACACACAGCAGACTCCTTCTAAATTCAACATTGAAATGATCGAGGATTCGGAACTGCTGTTGATCACCTGGGACCATTTCCAGGAGCTGATTGCGGCTATCCCTGCCGTTGCCGCCGCAACCAAAGACATGGATAAGCAAAGTTTTATAGCAAGTCAGAAAAGAATTCATTCGGCAATCAGCTTAACCGCCGAAGAGCGCTACGACGAATTGGCTAAAGCCTACCCCGCTTTTATACAACGCTTTCCACAAAATATGATTGCGTCTTATTTGGGCATATCGCCTGAAACCCTTAGCCGCATCAGAAAGAATGCCTTATCCAATTAAGGCATTTTCTAAGTTCTCCTCCATTTAGTGTACAGTCTTGACAAATGTCAAGTCAATTTCCTGATGATTGTCATTCGACAGGCATTTCGGGCATAGCACCTTTGCTATCATGAAAAGCAAAAATAACGCAGCCCGCATTTCCATTAACAGCAAGATTGCCGCCGGATCCTTACTGGAAAAGCTGGCTGTCGATGTACTGGGCGCTAAAAACCTACTTAGTGATCCGGGGCTAAGACTGTACAAGCTTTCCGACGGAACGGTGCTCGAAGTTTATGGGGCAGGCTCCTTTCATTCGCCAAAAATATTCGATAAGGGAAACGTTGTCTTGAGCTTTCTGGTTAAAGACGTCGATTTATCTGCAAGGCAAATGTTGAGCGCCGGCGCACAATTGCTGGACGGAATCACAAGAACATGTGAAACGTTCGCCTATTGTCATCTTCTTCTCGATGAAGGACAGATAATAGGGCTTCACCAGATTGACTAACATCAATCGCATTTCTTGACAAACATCATTCACCACCAATTACACTCGCCGCAATTTTGTTTTAAATCATCAAAAGATAAATCATGAAAATTCTCGTTCAAAAAATCACGAAATCGGAATCATCTTATACGCAGCTTATTTTACGGTTAACCTTTGGCATTGTCTTATGGCCGCACGGCGCACAATTGCTGGTGGGCTGGTTCGGCGGACCTGGCTACACCAGCTCGATGACCATGTTCGAAGCTTTTGGTCTGTCACCGATAATCGCTTTTTTAGTCATCATCATACAGTTCTTCGGAAGTCTGTTGATTTTAGCCGGCCTCTTTACTCGCCTGGCTTCGATAGCTTCTATCATATTGTTCCTGGGGATGATATTCAAGGCCCACCTCCAGGTCGGCTTTTTTATGAACTGGGCCGGCACTTTGAAAGGCGAAGGTTATGAATATCATATTTTGGCTATCGGTGTATTACTGGTTTTGGCAGTTTATGGATCGGGCAAATTCGCTTTAGACAATCTCTTTAAAGATAACAAATGAAAAATTACACGCGAAACCCGCTTCCCAAAGAAGCCTTCGATCAACTTTTTACCGAAGCAAGATCACATCATCATTGGAGAGACAAGCCGGTACCCGACGAAGACCTGAAAGCTCTTTATGAAATTATAAAATACGGTCCGACTAGCGGTAATCTTCAGCCTGCCCGTATCGTATTCGTTCGAAGCCAGGAAGGCAAAGAAAAGCTTTATCCGGCTTTGGAAGGGATGGGAAGCAACTTAAATCAGGTAAGATCAGCGCCCGTAGCGGCAATCATAGCGCAGGACGAATTGTTTTGGAAAAAAGCCCCCCAGCTGTTTCCCCGCATGAATCTCAGGACGTTGTTTGAAAACAATCTCGTCTTTGCCGAATCTATCGCCTATAGGAGCAGTTCATTGACAGGCGCGTATTTGATGGTTGCCGCACGTGGATTAGGACTGGATATTTGTCCGATGTCAGGCTTCAACAATGATATTCTGGATAAAGCATTCTTCAAGGGGACAAGCTGGAAAGCAAACTTTATCTGCACCATCGGCTATGGTGACGATTCGAAGCTCTACCCGCGCGATCCGAGATTGACCTTCGACGAGGCTTGTCGTCTTGAATAATAAATTTTCTAAAACTCATACAAATAACAATTAAAATTTAACCGCAATGGCAACAAAATGGAAATTGGACCCAACGCACAGCGATTTTACTTTCAAAGTAAGACACATGATGATCTCCAATGTAAAAGGAAGCTTTACCGATTTTAACGTAGAGATTGAGACAGAAGATGACACTTTTACCCACGCAAAAGCAACCGTCACCATCCGGACCAATTCAATTTCGACCTATAACGAAGATCGCGACAACCACCTCAAATCAGCAGACTTCCTCAACACGCAGGATTATCCGATTATCACTTTCGAATCTCATGCCGTAAATAACAAGGTAACCGGCGACCTAACCATCAAGGGCATTACAAAAGTTGTTACGCTCGACATGGATTTTAATGGAACCAAGGTCGATCCATACGGAAATACCAGGGCAGGTTTCTCTTTCGAGGGAAAAATAAACAGGAAAGATTTTGGCCTGACCTGGAATGCCTCTCTTGAAACAGGCGGGGTGCTGATTGGTGAAGAAGTACAGTTAGCCGGTGAGCTGCAATTCGTGAAAGAATCTCTTCAATAGAAACCTCGGATGGGGGCCTGTACTTTGCTACAAGCTCATGCCTCCATCCATTACCACTTCTGCGCCGGTAATAAAGCCGGCCGCATCGCTACAAAAGTAAGCGACCATCCTGGCGACATCATCCGCAGTTCCGATCTTTCTCAGTGGTATCTGCTGAATCATCCACTCATCCAATCCTTTTCGGGCCTGTGGATCCAGCCCGAGCTTATTAAGAATCTCGGTTTGTGTCGGCCCGGGACTTACTGCATTAACCCGAATTTGGCGGGGAGCCAGCTCGACAGCGGCAATTTTCATTATAGCATTCAGCGCAGCCTTGCTGGATGAGTAAATCGATGAATTCGCGCGGTTCATACTGGCGGTATTGGACGACAAAAACACCACCGACCCGCCGTCCCGTAAAAGCGGGATAAACCGGCTAAGGGTGAAATAGGCCCCTTTAAAGTTGATGCCCATGACCGTATCGAATACGTCCTCTGTCGCGCTCTCGATGTCCGCACCGCCCAGTACGCCCGCGTTGATAAAGAGGATATCTATTTTCCCGTACTTTGCTTTGACCTCCGCAGTAAGCTCCTCTATTGCAGCCAATTTCCCCTGGTCTGCCACTAACCCGGCAACACCGAGCTGAGCCGCTGCCCGATCGAGAGCTTCTTTACGCCGACCGGTTATGATCACCTCCGCACCCTGTGTTTTCAATTCCTTTGCCGCAGCGTAACCGATGCCGCTATTTCCACCCGTGACCACCGCTACTTTTCCTTGTAAATTTTCCATTTCTTATTTTTTTGATTCGTGGGACAAAATTATACCGGAGTTGGTATAACTTTGTAACCAGTATCACCAAGTATACCAGTATGAAAGAGGAAAAAAGAACGGCCTTGATCGAAGAGGTGTTGGGAACGACGCGTAACCAGCAGCAGGAAGTCCAGGCCTTACAGGACACCATCTATGTCCTGGGCGGCAAGTGGCGGCTGCCGATCATCAATTCGCTTTGCAACGGCAACAAGCGCTTCCGGGAAATAGAACGCAGCATTCCGGGAATAACGACCCGAATGCTTTCGCGGGAATTAAAGGACATGGAGGCCAACCAGCTTATCAAACGGACTGTCATAGACAGTTTTCCCGTCGTGGTAGAATATACGCCAACCGACTACTGTCATTCTTTTGGCGACATCATCCTGGAGATGATTAAATGGGGAAAAGATCACCGTGCGCGTCTAAAGCTGTCTAAACGTTAAACGTCTTCATATCTGTTTGGATGCTCGATCAACCCACGCAGCCGCGCCTCATGCTCATCGCCCCATTCGCCGATAGCACGGATAACGGGGATCAGGGTTTGACCGAAAGGAGTTAATTCGTATTCTACCCGGGGAGGGACTTCGGGAAAGACGGTTTTGGTGATCAGTTCATGGTCCAATAGCTCATTCAGCTGCATAGTCAATACCCGGCGCGAGGCGTCGGGTATTTTCTTGTGCAATTCACTGGGTCTTTTATGGCCCTGGTTGATAAACCATAACAAACGGATCTTCCATTTGCCGTACAGCACTTCGCCTACAAGGTCGAGGCCGCATTGCAGATTGGGCGGTATTTTGCGGTGCGCTTTACTTTTCATGCTTTGGCCGGGTCAGCTGCTCACCCGCAGCGAGCGAATCAAACCGTCCCTGAGCTCAAAGTTATAGCGCAAAACAATAGGACTGCCTGGAAAGGTGCCTGAAACTTCGGTAATAAGCGTATCCCGGCCTTCATTTTCAAGATAGTCGAGCGCCTTCATGTGAGAATTGTATTTCTGGTTGGCCGCCGCTATCCAGGGCTCGATTTCAGCGGTTCCCTGGTACGTCCTGCCTTCATCGACTACTGTGGCTTCGGCCGCGAAACAAGCCGTAAATGCATGGCTGTCAAGTTTATTCTGTGCGCTGATCAGCTTTTCTATGATTGGTGGTATCTGCATAAAGTATCGTTGTTTAAATGGTGGGTATCGTGCCTCCGTCAATGGTAAATTCGGCGCCGGTCAGATAGTTAGCCCTCGGTGAAACCAGGAAGCCTACCAGCTCCGCCACTTCCTGCGGTTCTGCAGGCCTGCCCATGGGTATACCCCCCAGCCCGTCCATAATGCTCTTCCGGGCTTCCTCCAGGCTAACCCCGCCGCTTTGCGCAATACGCTCCACCATGCGTTCGGAGGCGGTCGTCATGATCCAGCCGGGCGAAACCGTCAAAACCCGCACACCCTTGGCCGCCACCTCGTTCGATAAACTTTTGCTGTAGTTGACAAGTCCCGCTTTAGCAGCGGCATAGGGCAGGGTCGAATCATAGAGCGGCAGACGGGCCTGGATTGAAGCGATATGGATGATAACCCCTTCCCCCCGGGCCACCATTTGAGGCAAAAAGCCTTTGTCCAGGCGGACCGGCGCCAGCAGGTTGGTCTGCAGCGTCTGCTGCCAGTCTTCGTCTGTTAGCGCGTCGAAGCCGCCGCCGGGTGTTTCGGAACCTCCGAGGTTATTGACGAGGATGTCCAGTTTTCCGTATTGTGAAAGGACCTCATTCACCACTTGCTGTGTACCGGTCGGCAGACTCAAGTCGGCGGCGATAAATTTAATCCTGTTGTTGTTCCCCTCCGGTAGGTTTCGAGCGGTTACGATCACGATAGCGCCTGCATCCAATAACCGTTGTGCGATTGCTTTCCCAGCGCCCTTGGTACCGCCGGTGACCAGGGCTACCTTTCCGTATAGCTCGTCGTTGTAATTGTTGATTGCCATGTCTGAATATTTATGGCAAAATTGAGGAGTATGTCGGAAACGTACAATATGGGAGAAATTTATCCCATAGGGAAAGTATTGTCGCAATACCAGTCTTAATGCTTATTACCTCCGGAATTTTACCTTGCTGTCAATATTTTGCGCTATTTTTTGTCCTTGTTTTGAGCCTTCTTCCACCGCATGACGGGTATGAATACCGCCATAAACTCTTGAGATCGCAATGGCATTGGCAAATTCATAAAAAGAATTGTAGGAATAGCTGCCCATGTCCTCCGGACCTGTTCCCAAATCGACCATTTGGCCTTTATAAGTGCTGTTTATGAAAGACACATGATCGCCGAAAATGCTGGTGAGCGCCTGTGCGAATGCACCACTAAAAGTTGCATGGTTTGCGGGAAAATCAGGATGGGGCGGTGTGGCAATAAAAGGCTTCCACCAGGTAGCCGGGTCCTTGGAGGGTTCTATCACCCTTCGAATAAACTGAAAGGGTCGTTCCTGCATGAAATGAAATTTCGCCTTCATGGAACCAATAGTTGCATCAAACAGGCTCATACCGGTTTTGGCGTAAGCAAATACGGCTATATCCAGGGCCGGATTTTTCTGTTCCAGAATCTGTTTGAATACGGGAATATAGCTTGCCCCGGAGGGATAACCATTCACGGCCGGGTCATCGTAATATTTGGCCAGCCGCTTCTGATCATAAGTCAGGCTTTTTGAGACGTCATAAATTTCCTTAAAATCCTTGTAATAAGGCGAGGCCGGATCTGTATCATTATATGCATAAGGCGTCGCCGTTACATTATCGATGCTGCCGGCAACCATCGTGCGGGTATCACCCCAGTAGGCAAGACCATTGGCTATGGTAGGGTTGTTATTTTCCGGCCACCAAAGGCCAGGACTGTTGTTAGTCAGCACTAAGGCTGGCCAGGAAGACCAGGGATGATCTGTAGCGGACCAGCTAAAGATTTGTCCGGCTACAGCCTTTCCGAAGGCCTTTGACCGTTCAAAGATGGCAGCGTCGCCAATTTCCTTTTCATAGACTCCATTCAATTCATCTTCCAGTTTTTGCACTGAATCGTTCGTCGCAGGATTAAAGGTAAAAAGCTTCCTGGTCATTTCAGCCAAAGCGGCATTGGCACAGGTCGGCCAGTGATAGGCCTTACCCGGTTCCGTTGCAGGCATTTGAGGCATTTCGTTTAGCTGGCCGTAGAGACTTTGATAACCAGGCATCCCGGGCACGACGGACTCGTATGCCGCTACGCCGCAATAAGCCATATATCTCCCGGCATTAACCCCATAAGAAACAGCGGGGGAATACAACAAAGGTAATTGAACGCCCAGCCATTTTTTTACCACATCCGAAGAATAAGTCTTGGTTTGTTCCGGATGGCTATTGGTCTGTTTCCGGCACGAAAAAATAATAACCGATGCCATTGCAAGCAGCAGCATTGCAGAAACGATTTTTTGTTTCATTGTTTAGTGTTTTGTATTAGTTAACAAGGTGTTACCAGCAGGGAAGGATGTTATTCCGAAAACCGGATGCGGACTATTCGGGCAGTTCTGGGAAAATGGACGACCAGCTTAAGCAGAAGCAAAATAGAAATAGGTTTGCCTACTTTAAATTCTAATCGCTTAACAGAACCGTATTTCAGACACAAGGCACTTAAAACAGGTTTGTGGCTTTCAGGAGGGACAAATGTCGTTTGTCCGCAATTCAAGGTCGTTTGTCGATTTGACTTTCGGATGAAACGATCATTTAGTTTAATTGCTTAAATTAGGGAAAGCAAGTATCAGCCTGAATATGATCAAAACAAACGAGTTTATTTTCTCCCCGAAATACGGTGTGCTTAGGCATGTCTCGTTTTGGCTGCTATGGCTTTTGGGATGGAGCTGCTTCCTGTCGATGATTGGCTCAGTATTCATCCATAATGTTATTCGCATCGGAATTTGGGTTCCTGCGTTCATAATCTTTAGCTATCCTATTTCATCCATTGCGATTCCAAAGCTGCTATTGAAAGGCAATTACTTGGTCTTCCTGGGCTCGGTCTTTTTCTGGCTTATGTTTGGGTGGTTCCTGAGTGTTTATTATCTTAAATATATATCCGTTCCTTTGCTGGACCTGATGAAAATACGCCACGGTGATAATTACGAATGGCAATGTTTCCTTTGCGTGCTAACCACCGCAGCTTGTTTCTCTTCTTTATCTCTTGGGAAACAGTGGTTATTGAAGCAAAGGGATTTTCTGCAGGCTCGTCAGGAAAAAATAACAGCAGAGCTGCAGTTGTTGAAAGCGCAGGTGCATCCGCATTTCTTATTCAATACACTGAACAATATTTATTCCTTTTCTCTCGACGGGTCGCCAAAAACGCCGCAGCTTATTCTTAAACTTTCATCATTGCTTAGCTACATGCTTTACGATTGCAAAGCTGAACAAGTGAGGTTGGAGAAAGAAGTGGAGATCATGAAAGATTATATCGACCTGGAAAGAGAACGTTACGGGAATACGATAGAAATATCCTGGACGGTGGAAGGCACCATCACGGACAATTTCATATCCCCCTTGTTGATGCTTCCTTTTCTCGAAAATGCCTTTAAGCATGGCGCATCGGAGCAAATCGAAAAACCCTGGATGGGTGTGGATATATCCGTCGAGAACAACATATTAAAATTCAATATCGCCAATAGCAAAAACGAATATATATCGCACAGCAATAATGGCATTGGTATCGACAATGTAAAAAAACGTCTCGAATTCCTTTACCCTGGAAAACATGAGCTGAAGATAAATGATGAGGGAGATTTTTTTGCAGTTGCATTAATGGTTAAATTGAGCGATAGTATCTCAGCTTATACAATGCCGCATTTCCTTGCTGTAACTACTCAAACTGTTCCGTCATGAAGCTCCGTTGCCTGCTTATAGACGATGAGCCTCCGGCATTGAAAGTGCTGGCAAAATATATTTCTTCCCTTAGTGACATGGAAATTGTGGGCCAGTGCAAAAATGCAATTGAAGCACTGGGCGTATTGCGGCGCAAAACAGTCGATGTCATTTTTCTCGATATCAAAATGCCCCGCATCATCGGTACTGAATTTTTAAAAAATCTTTCCCATCCGCCTAAAGTAATTTTTGTTACGGCTTACAGAGAATATGCAATTGATGGTTTTGAACTGGATGCTGTGGATTATTTGGTCAAGCCTGTTTCCTTTGAGCGCTTTTTCAAAGCCATCACCAAATTAAACCGGATGATGGGCCGTGAGGTGCCCGTATCCACAATAAATGAAGCGCCCGACCCAGCTGCATTCATTTACCTGAAAGTGGACAGGGATATGAAAAAAGTTGTTTTGAATGAAATCGAGTACATCGAAAGCTGGAAGGATTATGTAAAGATTTTTCTTACAGGAGGCAGGCATTTTCTGGTAAAGCGTGCGATTAGTGTGATCGAAAATATTTTGTCCGATCACAAGTTTATCCGGGTGCATCGGTCGTATATAGTTTCTCTCAGCAAAATCTCCGGTTATAATGCATTGGTAGTGCAGATAGGCCCCTGTGAAATTCCCATCGGGCGATTATATAAGCAATCGGTAATGGAACGGCTGCAAAGCAAAGAATCGGCGTGAGTCCATCCTATGCAACGCGATCGAATTTACCCCGCAAGGCGAAGATATCTGCAATTAGCCCTTTTATTTGTTGAGCCGCAAGAAACGAGCGGCATTGTTATACAGGATATCCTGCTTTTCCTTCGTGCTGAGGAATGTCAGACCGTTTAAAAACTGCAATGATTTTTCGGTAGCGCCTGTCCAAACCATCTGGTCCGTACCGAACATAACGCGGCTGAGACAACCTGCCTGCTTTGCCTGTTTCAAAAACTCGATCGTATAATGCTGTGTGAGTGGCGACACCCATAACATGACACCCAAATCGGAATATAATTGCGGGTACATCAGCATCATTCTCACCGCATGTTCGTACCACACTTCACCGGAATGCATCATGTTTATCCGAAGCTTTGGATACCGGACCAGCACATCCTCCATCAGAAATGGGTCGCTTTGAGCGAGCCTGGCTTTGGGCGATCCATGATAAGGCGTTTCAGGCGGTCCTCCGCCTTCATGAACAGAAACGGGAATATCATATTTTTCACAAATCCGAAGATAGGGCTGCCATACGCTGTCGCTGAGGGAGGTGCCGGAATAGTACGGACCTATCTCGCCAAACACTTCTACCTGTTTGTTCTTTACCATTTGTTCAAACCGGATCGGATCCAATCCAAAGTCGTCAGGTCCATCTATCATCAAGCCTCTTATGAATAGGTGAAACGTATCTTTTTTTATCCATTCCTCCACAGCGGTGGGTGAACCGCTTACTACTGCCTTTACGACGCCTGCTTTTCTCAAAGCCGCATAAGTTTCCCTAAAATGTGCCGATGCATTTTTTGAGCTTGTACAACCCGCTACATCCGGCGCGGGATACGCGAACCTGGAATCGTCATAGCAATGAATGTGTACATCGATGATTTTGGGCTGTTGAGCCTGGCTCTTCAGGAAGAGAAAAACGAGCGCGAGGAGGCCAATTGTAATTTTCTTCATATTTAGTCAGTGTCAGTTTTTTTTATTGTAACTTATCGACTGCAGCCATTTCAGCATCGGATCCCGCCATTCCGGGATGGGCAGCTTTAGCAGGAAGCCATGGTCCCCGGTAGGATAAAGATGCATTTCGGCGGTCACATGATGGGCCGTTAAGGCCTGGTACATTCGAATGCTGTTCTCCACCGGCACAACCTTGTCATCCTGCGTATGCGTAATATAGCAAGGCGGCGTATTCTCCGTCACCTGTCTTTCATTGGAATACCGGTTCTCGGCCGCCGGTGATGGATTGGGGCCTAGCAGCTGCTGCCGGCTGACCGCGTGCGTCAGTCCGTCTTGCATGCTGATCACGGGATATACCAGGATCGCAAATTTCGCACGGGCATCGGGCGGGGCCAGGTTGGCAAAGGTAGCGGCAAGGTGCCCCCCGGCACTAAAGCCGATGCAGCCGATCCGGTTGGTGTCCAGCTGGAATTCAGCCGATCGGGCCTTTACCCAACGCATGGCCGCTACCGCGTCGGCGAGTGGGACGTCTTCTGCATGTTCCTGGTAGCGGTGATCCGGCAGCCGGTACTTGACAATAAAGCAGGTAATCCCCTTTTCACAAAGGGCCCGGGCGGTATTGATCCCCTCGAACTTCCAGACGAGCACACTGTAACTGCCTCCCGGGAAAATCAATATCCCCGTTCCATTTGGCTTAGCCGGCCGAAAGACCTGGACCATCGGTGTCATCACCGAACGAAAAAGCTCGGGTGCCTCCGGGGTACCATTTCTCTTCTCTGATACCGTGTCGGTCAGGTTGCCCGGCGCCCGGCCATTGTAGAGCTGCTCCCAGGATTGGGCAACGACCGTCAGGGACAACAACGTGGCCAGCAAAGCAGCCACCCCGGCGCGTATAGTAGTTTGCATACTTATTCGTCTTGTTTAATTGACGAATATAGCAATTCGTTCCGATAGCAGCTCCAGTCGCAGCCGCCGGCTTTCCCTTCACATCCTCCCTCAATATTGCCACCGGATTACATCTCATATTTAGGTACTTTATAATACCTATATGCATTCCAGGCAATCGGTATCCCAAACAAGATCCCAAAACATATCCAATTGATATAAGCCCGTGGAAGGCTGAACGAAAATCTCGGTATTATTAAAGGCAGTATCGCCTGCTCAAATACCACATTGACGAAGATCCCATATAGTATGCCGATAAGGTACTTATTAAAACGCAGGAACCTAAACCTGGGAAAGACCCAGAAGAAGAACAGGGTGAACGCAAAGGCAATAAAATAATGAAAGAATAAGCCTAAGAAAGCTATCCAATCGTTACCTGGAAAGGCGTTGTCCCGCCCTACAGCCACCGATGCGATGCCCTTCAACATCTTGTCCGCAAATTTTCCAGAAGACATCCATTGCGTGGTAAAGGCATAAAGCAAATCTGTTGTTCCAACGAAAAGCCCCGTCAAAAGCACGGCCTTAAAAAATCTGTTCATAGTGTTTTATATTTACCTTCAAAACTATCCGGTCTCCATTGGAAGTCGCCATCAAAAGCCGTCCAAAACAGGTTCAAAAATGCAGTCAAATTCACATAATGAACATAAACTGGTCAAAATCTGCCTGGCCGAGTTATGTACCACAGCCGGCCTTCCCGGCCCTGAAGACCTCATACAAAGAGATATGATTGCATTATGCGACACTATCGAATCGAACACAGGCGTAATAATCAGTCTATCAACCATCAAGCGTCTCCTCAATGGACAGTTTGCCCGCATTCCTCAAATAGCCACCCTGAATGCCATCGCCTTGTCTTCGGGTTATAAAGATTGGAGGGATTTCACTCAGGCAAAAGCTCTCCTGGAGCATGCCCGCCCGGAGGACAAACAAAACCTCGACGGGCCCGAACAAAGGCCGGGCAGTCAACAAAACCCCACCGGCCTCGAACAAAATCCCGGCAGCCCCCAACCAGGGCCAAAGCCTTACTCAATTCCCCGCTTCCTCATTGCCGGAGCAGTCATTATACTAGCCCTCCTGGGAACCCTCGCCATCCTGATGTCCCATAAGCCAGGACCGGCCAATATCGACAAAGCTTATTTTTCCGCCACAAAAACAACAGGCAACGACATTCCTAATACGGTCATATTCAAATACAATGTGGACTCGGTATCGGCAGATAGCTTTTTTATCCAGCAATCTTGGGATCGCAACCGCAGGGTACAAGTCTATAAACATAATTATACCCTGACAGATATTTATTACGAGCCGGGCTATCATACTGCTAAACTTATAGCGGGCGACAAGATCATCAGGACCCTCCCTGTCAGCATCCCTACAGACCGCTGGCTATTCTATACGATAGAGAACAAACCGGGCAGTCGGCCAAAATATATTACACACCGGGATACAGGCATGTTAAAGCTATCTACCGACGAACTGCTGGCGAATAATATCAATCTGCAAAATGACAATGTCTATTGCAACACATGGTTTCCTTCCGACATCGACTATAGCAGCGATAACTTCACCCTAAAATGCAGGGTCAGAATAAAGCCGGTGAACAATGAATCCTGTCCACTGCTGATGTGCGAGGTCTATTGTCAAAAGTATTTCATGTACTTCAAGAGCACCTTAAAAGGTTGCACCGGTATGTTAACTGCACAATTTGGAGAGAACGAGCTCAACGGTCGGACCAACGATCTTTCAGGACTGGGCGCTGATCTCCGAGAATGGCAGGACATGGAATTCACGGTGCGGGATAAAAAGGTGAGCATCGTTATCAACGGTAAGCACACCTACTCCAACGCTTATACCCAATCTGCCGGCCTGATCACAGGACTTGGTTTTATATCCAACGGCATATCCGAAGTGCAGTTCGTGGATCTGAAAACGGCCGATGGGAGGATTATATATAGCAGGGAAAAGAATAGTCACTAGTTTGCCTGGGTCATTTATCGATACAGAAAATGAAAACGTCCGATTTTAGGGCGTTTCAACGATTTTAGTCCTAGATTAGTCACAATTATTCTTGCCACATGCCCCGTACCATTTTTGCATTATCAATGTGTATAACATCGATTTCAAATCTTGCCATATCTAGAGGAATCTTTTGTGGATCTTCGATATATTGCCAAGACTTATCGTCATAGAACGGAATGGAATCCGTAATATCAATTTTAACAAACGAAGGTTTAAATTTTTCGGTTATATAACTCTTGATGCCCCGATAATCTACTGGTGTCAAAAATTTTAAGTAATGTCTAGTCTTTACCGAATACTTTAATTCAACAAGCTGAGGAGTTTCCGTATAATTGTGATCAAAGATATCCCCATAAGCGTCTAATGTTATTTTGTATTCACCAGGCTTCATGTTAATTCTATTACTAGTCCAGAGATTTATAAATAACTCTATAAACTCAATTTCACGCCCATCTAGGCCCTTTAAAATAATTCCGTTGGGGCCAGATTTAAATTGAATACCAGCAACTCCTTTTGTCTTGTCCTTATACTCCTTGGTTACTCGAAATGGAAATATGAGACCATATGTTACTATAGTCTGCTTTCGAATAACGGGGATCTTGATCTCTCCTGCCCACTCCTTACTAGCTGCATCATGAGCACTACATAAATCTATGGCTCTATTTTTCGCATATTCTTTAGCCGTCTTCGTAAATCCCGCATTGCAAATTAATATACCTCTCGAAGCTCTAACGTCTCTTATTACTGAATCAAATTCTCCCAATATTTTAATATCAGCCTTTTTTTTATGGTCTTTAGCCTGAATAATCATTAGGATTTCATGTCCACCGAAATCACGCTTTAGTGATATGTCAATTTCTCTTTCTATTCCACTTTCAATCCCTTTGATTCTATCGTTTTTTTTGATGGTGGCGTGTGGCTCAAGTTCTTTGTAAATATTAAAAATGAGATCTTCAAAGGGTTTTCCTGTTAATCGTTCTTTGCTTTTCATTTTTACTTAGTAATAATATCAGCTCAACTTTTCAGATAATCTTTTTAAGGATAATTTTCCCGCTATCTTTCCCTTTAATTTTTGAATGATGCATTACTAAGTCGCCAAACTAAAAATGGCAACCCAATTCCTACTCCAACTATTCCCCATTGAATAATTGTAGGGACCAGAGAGAAACCACCTTCTGACCCCACATCCAGTTCTCTGCTAGATTGTCCATAATCATCTACCTCTTCACTATAATAAAACCGAGGATTATCCATGAATATTTTACAATAATGCTTTGCTATCTGATCATGATCAGCAAGAATTAAAAGCCCCAAAAAAATGCTTACGCTTGCCATGAAATTTCGATAATAATTCCCATTTCGGTTTGATATATTGATTCTTTTCCTAAATAAATACACGCCAATTGCTAAAGTAGACATAAGAAATAATAGAATAACGATCAGCGTATTATGGCTAAATATTAACTTAACCATCATTAAAGCACCTGTTGCAATTAAACCAATATATACCCATTTAGGTAAGTGAGTAATTATTTTCATATGTTCATCGCGTTGTATTATCTTTTCTTCGCTTATTTATATTTCAACATGAAATTAAAAAGCCTTATTGTGGTGAATTTTAGAGTTGGGCCATAATTGGCAACCGAAATTCGGACATCTAGTTCTTAACAAAACCTTTTCTATCATTAAAAAAGTAACTTATTTTGCCCAGTTCAATATAAGTCGCTCCAAAATGCTATCGCTAGATAGGCTTTGTCTAATAGAATTATGTAAGAACTTTTTCTGTTCAGGAGGCAAAGATTTAGTCGCGATTAGATATGCCCGCCTTGTCCATTCGCTAAATCTACTCTGTTCTTCTTTTAGTTCATACAGCCAAGCCGCAGCTTCGTAATGTATACAAGCAAGCAATATTTTTCTTCGAACATCTTCATTCGACTTCTTAAACAGCGAGATTAGCTTGAAAGCATGATTTAGATTACTATTGTATACAAATAGATTTAATAGAGATATTTGATAAAACGTATTTGATTGGATTATCTTGTCTTCCAAAACATCAACGATATAGTCTCCCACATCTTTCCAGTCCGATTTATAATTTTCCGCGCATGAGTTCAAGTATAAGCACACGTCATTCAATGCGGGAAGAATTTGTTCGAAATTGTCTATTGAATAATCGATTGCATGGGGAATGCCTATCTGGGAGAGGCGTCTGTATATCCATCTCAGTTTTTCGAAGTTTTTTTGACTTACGTATTCTTCAAGCAATTCGACAATTTTCTCCTGTGACAAGATTGCGAGATCTTCATCGCTAATTTCATCAAGCTTGATACGTGTATATGCGTTTCCGTCTGTGTATTCACTGATTATGTCGATAATCTGCTTTTCCGTATCATAAATCGGCTCTTCGATCAACATCCTCTGAGTATGTTTAAAAAAACTCTCTATGGAATAGATTTTCGTTTTTTGCCTCTGAAGGACTAAGCGTTGCTCTTTGTCCAAAATTTCAGCAAGCTGTTGCACTCTTATCCGAGCTTCTTTTTCGTCCTTACAGAAAAAAATAAAATCATCCACATATCTTTTATAAACGACCCCTTGAAGTTTAAGACTGTTATCAACCGGAATCAAGCTCAATTCCGCCATTAAATGCGAACTGTGAGGACCAATCGGAACACCTCTTGAGCTTGCCTCATTCAAAGACAACAATAGACTCTTTATTGCCACTTTTACCTGATTTGGACAACCGCAAGCTACTAGTTGATTCTCAATCGTATGAAGGTAGATTTGATTGTAAAAGTCCGAAATATCACACGTTACAATGTGTGTATACTCGTCACTAAACACATATGACTGAGTCTGATCATTATCATCGTCTTCCACTCTTACGATTCTAGAATTTATAACTATTTTATCTTGGCACGACTTCCAAAATCTATTCCATGCTTTTTTGTTGGCATACATAGTACCATCGGTCAAGGGTCGGAACCGATAGCTATAAACTGTATCTTCGTTAACTCTTTTACTTTCAATGAAGCGACCAAATTCATAAACAATCGCACCCAACACTATACTATCGATAGGATGTAGCTGAGTAGCAACCCTATACGCAAGATCATCTTTGGGAACTAGAAATCGTCTTGCGGAGTTCCATTTGTAAGCGCCTATATCGATCTTCAGTAATTCGGCAATCAAATCAGTTTCATTCGATTGAATAATCGCCAGTTCTGGCGGCATTGGGAAAAGGTCAGTGTCGCTTTCCTTCAAAAGATGCCTGATAGACCATTGATATGATGCTTCATGAAGTTTCATTGGTTACTTGTGACACTTGTCATGTGTTGGGTTTTCATGTGTGTTTATTGGTGGTTTTGTTTTCATAAACATCCTCCCACATCCGGAATAAGAAAACGATTTTTGAAAAAATCTTATGTTTTTTACAATGCGGCTGCCTTCAGATTCCGTCCGAATTGGAATAGAAATAGTTCTAGTTGATCTACAGAATAGCCGTTTTTCTCCGATAGCTGGTGCATTATTCGAAGATAGGCAGGATATGCTCTCTCCTTGTTGTATTCTGTTATGGAACCCAGTATTGATAGCTCGGCAAATGTTCCCGCGTTAAGCACCTCCACAATCCGCCTATCCAGTATCAAACATCGATAGCCGTTTAGAGTGAACCCGAAAAAATAAAGGAACTTGGTCAAAGTACTTAACCCGATGCCACAACCTTTGAGTTGACGACATATCTGGGTCAAAGCTGCAATATCCAGTGCCCGATTTCCTGAAAGTAGCCTTTCGATATCAGGCAGGACTTTTAGAATGGATTCAAACGTGTTTCCCCGCATATTCCGCGGGTAACCCCAAAAGATAATGGAAAAGATGGTAGCCTTAATGTTCCCGCCCACCGTGTTAAACAAGTCCTGACGGGAAAAGGTGGCAACATCGTCCTTGGCGAAAATATCCGCCAGGAATTGATTAAATTCCTCATGCTCCTGGTACTGCTCCCGGTCCCAGGTCTCCTTCTTCGTTTCAAAGGCCTGTTCTAGATAAGGCAAATGGCTTATCAGGCCATTGTAAGCTGATAGTTGCATGGTCTCGGGGTCGTGGTCTAATGCGACCTATCCAAAGCTAGTTCATTACCATATCGCCTAAAAATCTTTTTATCCAGAAATTTAACAGGTTTGTCCAGTTTACTTTGAGCCTTCTC